>JABWBD010000133.1 GCA_013360685.1 Pirellulales bacterium | reverse complement strand
GAACCTCGCCACAGCCACCTCATCCTCCACACGGCGGCTGGGCAGCACCTTCAAAGCGACCACCTTCTCCAGCCGGTTGTGCACCGCCCGATACACCACCCCCATCCCGCCTTCCCCGAGCTTTTCCAAGAGCCGGTAATCATCCAGTTCACCCAGCGCGGAAGACGCCGCCTGAGCCCGCTCGGAACCGCCGGCCGATGCGCCCGCACCACCGCCGACCTCCAACCTCCGCAGTTCCGCGATCGCCTGCTGATAGGCCGGCTCCGGGCGGAAAGGGTTGTTGTACGGCGGTTGGCGCAAACCGGATATCAAGGTATCCGACAGCCCTTCCATGGATGCGACAGTCGCCTCACAAGCTGTGCACTGCTCCAGATGCGCCGCAACGATTTCGGCGTCCGCTTCCGGAATTGTTCCCAAGAGGTACGCAGCCAACTTACTTTTGTCCGGGCAGGAACTGGTGCTCATGAGTGACTACCTCATCCGTCTCATACGGCTCTTGTTGGCATCGGCAGGATCGTTGAACCGCAGGCCCAGCGGGCCGCGTGCCCACCAGGAACCCAGACGCCCAGCCCGTTGGGCTTGGGGTTAAACGACCGGGTATCAGGCTCAGCCGGACATGGGAATGAGTCGACACACTCCCCATCTAAATGGAACGAAGGTGCGTCACACCAATTGGATTCATCTCGCGCCATCCTCCCTAACAGCGTTACTGCCCAGACATTCGCACATTGTCAGAAGCTGGCCGTTGAAGTCCCAATGAGCGGATCGGTCCCTCCCGAACCGCCGCCATTTCGCCAATTCAAACTCCCATCTCCCATCTCCCATCTCCCATCTCCCATCTCCTGACTCCTGCCCCCTGACCCCTCACTCCACATCCCCCAATTCCCGCCGCAGCCGCAGGAGCACGCGGTACTTTGCCTGCCGGACCGCTCCCGGACTCATCCCCAGCGACTGCCCGATCTCCGCCGCTGGACGCTGTTGGATCGTCGCCAGCCAAAACGCCTGCCACGTAGGCACTTCGAACTCCGAACGGACGGCCTCGAGCGCCATTTGGAACGTCTCGGTCCAAGGCTGTGGGTCGCTTTCCCCATCGGAATCGTCCGCGGCCGCTTCCACGAGCCGTTGGTAGGCATCGCTTCCCCCGGCAGCCTGGGGTTGCCGGCGTTGCAGCCGAACAAAATCGCGGATCTTGTTGCGCGCGATGATTCGCAGCCAGCCCCGCAACGTATCCCCCTCCCGATCGCGGTGAAACTGGCCGATCGCCTCGGCCACCGCGCGAAAGACCTCTTGGAGAACGTCCGCCGCGTCTTCGCACCCCAGCCCCGAACGCCGGCACCACAAGTAGACCAGGGGACCATAGAAATCCAACAGCCGCTGCCAAGCCGCGGGCTCGCGCCGCTTGACACGCTCCAGCAGGCTCGACGAAGCCGAGCCCGATGTCTCGGGTCGCCCTGGCTGGCTACCGTCGCTGCTGAGGCTCATGCCTGAACGTCCGCATCGAGGTCGAAGACGGTCTGAGACGAGTCGACGTACGTGTCGGCCGGAAACGGCATTTCCAGCGGTCGCCATCGTAACGCATCCTGCACGAATACGCCAGCCACCCGGAAGTAGCAGTCGATGCGAATGGCACACTTGAGCTGCACAAAGAGCGTCCGAAGCGGCTCAGCGGCTATTGATAACTGCTCACCGGCACGCAGGTGCACACCTGGTTGCACGTACAACCACTGCCGCGGCCGGCGCCGATCATGTTGCAGTGCCCGCCGAGCAACCGTTACCAATCTACTCCCACCACGCGAAGACCGTGTCGATGTTGTCGATGTCCGTCTTCTCGCTCGTCCCGCTCTTCCACAGTTCAATCTTCTCGAACTGGTTCAGCCAGAGGATCTGCGCGAGATCCTCCAGCGAAACGTCGGGCGGCGGGCCGTACGTGGCCATGTCGACCACGGCATCCGTGAGTACCGCCTTGTCCTTCCCAGCCCCGCCGAAGGCGTTGATCTCGTGAAAACTCTTCGCGACGTTGAGAAAACTGCCTTTGGCGTTCGCGCCCGACAGACGCAGCTCAGTGGCCGTGCCGATGAGTTCGTCAATGCCGGCCGTGCCTTCCATGGTCACCTTGTCTTCGCTCGCGTTGATGTTGACCCTCGTGGCGTAGACGCTGCCGAAGCCGTGGCCTGTGACCCTGTAGGTCGGTGCGACGAAGATGGTCTCGTGCGGCTTCAGTGTGAGCGTGTCGGCACCAACCGTATCGTGGACCAGAAGCACGTCCGGCTTGTCCTTGCCGCCGCGAGCATAGGCAGTAATCGTGTCGAAGCCTTCGGCATTCCGCCAGGCGCGGAGCGTGAGCATGCGCGTGGTGATCGTCGTGGACTTCACCCAGTCGCCTTGGGGCGAACCGCGGAAGATCGCCGTGTCCGTTCCGTTCACCCCAAGTTCGGCCTTGCCGATCATCGTCGTGAAGCCTTGGAGATTATGGAGATAACCGTCGCCGGTCACGCGGGCCCAGATCGGGAAGAACTCGAAGAGGTCGTTCCCCGTCGAGTCCCAGATCGTTGCCGTATCGGCCCCGCCGCCGCCCCGCGTGTAGATCCGATCGGCCTGGACTGAGAGCGACACGCCGTCGCCGGTCATCTCGACGCTGCCAGGACGTGCCGTGCAGGTATTGCTCCCAGGGGAGCCCCACACCCAAACGATGTCGTTGCCGCTTCCACCGTCGTAGGTAATCGATTCGATGCCTGCGGCAGCAACGGAGTACCCTGGGCCCGTAAAGATGCCTGAGATGGGGTAGAGGGTTGCATTGTCCGCGCCCGTGCTGCCGATGAACTGCACATCGTCGGCGCCGGCAAGTCCGTCAAAGGAGAATGTGGTCGCTTCGGATGGTGTGAATGCATAGACGACTCCGTTCACCGTGATCTTGCGGCCGGCCGCGGCGTCGAACGAGAACCCGTCGTGCTCCGCAGTGCCGTACACGGCGACCGACCTCCCGGTTTGCTGTACGAGGTTCGCCAGGCAGACCTCCGCCGGGGCCGTCAGGCCGGCGATGGTCAGCAGATACCGCTGCCCCGCTGACGCCTTCCGAAGATCGATCCGCTGCCGGCCGGTTTCCAGCGGCGGTTCTATCGGAGCGCCTGTGGAGCTTAGGGCGTAAAGCTTTATCTGCGATTCAGCAGATGAACCTTGGCGAAGTTCAGCCGTGAGAATAGCATTGCGCGAGGCTTCGAATTCCATCGCCACCTGCGCGCCGCCCGTGGCCAATTCGCCGGAACACCAGAAATCCACGCGGCCGAGATCGCGGTGATACCAGTTCCCAAAGTCGTTCGCTTCGGAGATTTGGCCGGCTGAGACTTCAACAAGCTGGGTGCCGGGGGGGAGGATGGCAATTTCAGCCGGCAGGACGTCGGGGCCCGGATAGGTCTGCTCCCAGCCGGGCAGCATGAGTTCCGCCACCGTGTAGATGCCGGGAGACAAACCAACGAAGCCGTAGCCGCCGTCTTCGCTGGTCACCGCGGAAGGCTCGCCACGACCGCCCACCCGCCCAAACTCCAGCCGGTCCAGCATCAGAGGAACCCAACCATCTGCACCGGTGGCGGTAACGTACGCGATCTCGTTTGTTGAGGTGGAAATCGCCAGAGTCCGCCGATCGAGCATCGCGCCCGTGGAGCGGGTCGCGATCAACTGGCCGGAGCTGTCCAGCGCCCGCAGGATGCCGTTGCCATAACCGTCGGCCAGAGGGTCGGCCCAGAAATCCAGGCGCACCTCCGCGACCGGTTCGGCGAAGCGTATTTCCAGCATCGAAGTCGCCTCCGACCAGCCGGGCACCGGCTCGCCCCCGGCCGGCTCCCAGCCGAACACTTTCTCGGAGATGGGCACGGGCCCCGGCCCAGGCATCGGAGGTACAGCGTAGATCGGCCCACCGTTGATGGACTCGACAAACGTCACAAATCCTTCCGGGTCCGTGATCAGTCCCGGAGGACCGAAGGGGTCGATCTCGCGCGCGAGCCCCGACTCGGGCGGATCGAACTGGCCGTTGTTGTCCAAGTCCAGGTAGATCGTCCAGCCCGGAAGCCCGGGCTCCTCGGGCTGGTCCCACTGGCCGTCGCCGTCCAGGTCGTTCCACTTCGCGCCGCGAATCTCTGCCGTCTCGAAATTGGCAAAATCGGCCTCAACCGTCTCACCGCTGTGCACTTCCACCTCATAACCGCCCACCGCGTCAAAACGCAGGGTGCCCACCGCCTGCCACGTGGGCGTGAAAATGGTCGGAGTGAGCCCCTCTCCTTCATGCAGCGTGGCCGAAAAGGTATACGTGCCTGAGTCAGCCAACGGCACGCTGACGGTCTGGTATTCAGGCACCTCGACCCCCGGAATCGGTTGGACCGAGGCGTAGAAATCGACGAGGATCTCATTGCCCACGACGGAGTAGCTGGTCAGTTCGGGCAACAATTGGCAACCTGGAAATCCCCAGAGCACCTCAAACGTGATGTCTACCACTTCGCTGGTCGAACCCGAATGCGCACCGACTTCGTGGGCGCTAAGCGTCATGGCTGCACTGGAACCGATCAACCGACTGTCCAGCCCGCTGAGTGCGGCGCTCGGGCCTGGGAGACTTTGCCGCCAACCGTTTTCGAGCGACTCGCGGTACACGAACGTCTCGCGCACCGTGTACATGCCCGGCGGCAGGTTTGCGAACGCGTAACTCCCCGCCTCGTCTGCGGGCGTGTCGGGGTCGTCGGGCAACGTGTCGGTGGCGGGCTCCGTGTCCTGCTCCCAGACACCGTTGTTGTTCAGATCCAGGTAGATCGTCCATCCCGGAAGCCCGGGCTCCTCCGGCTGGTCCCACTGGCCGTCGGCGTCCAGGTCGTTCCACTTGCTGCCGCGGATTTCGAACTGGCCTTCCTCCACGGGGAATTCATACGCTCCCATGTCGAACCCAGGCGTACCGTCACCGTCCCCGTCCAGCGGCCTCGGGTTGCCGTCCAAGTCGACTGGCGGCGCACCGAAATCCGTGCCGCGGTCGATCGCCGGCGACCCGGCTTGCAGGCGCAGGTTGCCGCCGGCCGCGTCCACGAAAAGCGGATCCGCGTCGAGATTGCCGATGCCGGGCCAGCCGCCTTCGACGATGCTGTAAGTGACCGTGGCGGCAGAACCGATCTCGGAGATTTGCGGCCCCTCCGGCGCCGTATTGCCCCACATAATCGTGTTGGTGATCGTCGGCTCACTGAACTCGGCGTTGAGCATGTCGCCGCCGCCGTCGTTGAGCATGCCCCCGCCGTAGTATTCGGCGCGATTGCCATGGAAAACGACGTTCAACAGGTTCGGCGAGCTGAGGTTGTTGTACATGCCGCCGCCGGTCGACGCCGCGTAATTCGCAAGAAAGATGGTGTTGGTCAAGGTCGGCGAGCTCTCGTTGTTGTACATACCGCCCCCGTCCTCGCCATAGTTGTCGCGGAAGATCACATTCGCCAGCGCTGGGGAACTCCGTGAATTGTACATCCCAGCGCCGTAGTCATACGCTTGGCTGTTGCCTCCGGCGACCACGAAACCGTCCAGCGTCGCATCCGCCACATCCGACGCGTAGAGAACGTGGTAACTGTTGTCGCCCAGTTCGCCGATCGTGCCGATGTCGCCGCTCAAAGTCGTCACGTGCCTTGTCCAATCCCTCTCGTCCCGGTTCGTCTCCGTGCCGGCAAAGCCGCCGTACCAGGCAACGCCGCTCTTGAGGTTGAACGACACCTCGCGATCCGTCCCGCTCGTCGGTCTGTCCGTTCCCTGCGCAACCCAGATTTCATCCCCCGGATCCGCCACAAGGAGTGCCGTTTGCAGGTCTGTGAGAGCATCGGCCCAACTCGTGCCGTTGTTCGCGCCCATCGCCGCTTGGTTCACCAAGAGAACCGAGTCCTGGGCATAAGCGTCCTCGATGTTGACCACCGCCGTATCGAGAGGACTCAGGATGCCCTCGTTGTCCGTCACCCGCAGCGCCACGGTCCGCGTGTCCGGTCCGCCGATCCTTGCCGCCGAGAAGACAGGCGACTCGCCGCTGGCATCCACGTGAAACTCCGTCGCGTCGTAGTCGAGGTCCCACTCATACAAGACAATCGAACCGTCCGGATCGAACGAACCGGCTCCGGAGAGCGGCACGCTGCCCAATTCCGGCACATGGTATGGTCCGCCCGCATCCGCTACCGGCCGA
This sequence comes from Pirellulales bacterium, assembly GCA_013360685.1. Lineage (GTDB taxonomy): Bacteria > Planctomycetota > Planctomycetia > Pirellulales > Thermoguttaceae > JABWBD01. Next base: position 23,731 of record JABWBD010000133.1, on the reverse strand, counting down.
GGGATGTCCGGGGAAGCGGGAGCCTCGTAGGCCCCCATGTCGAACCGCGGCGTACCGTCTCCGTCGCCATCGAGCGGTCGCGGATTGCCGTCGAGATCCAATAGCGGCGCGCCGGCGCTGGTCCCGTGGTCGATGGCGGGCGACCTTGTCCGCAGGCGCAGGTCGCCGCTCGCCGCATCCACAAAGAGCGGGTCTGCGTCCAGGTTCCCCGTGCCGGGCCAGCCACCTTCGACGATGCTGTAGGTCACGGTAAGGGCGCCGTACATGTAGTCCGAGGATACCTGCGCCTCGAAGGGAGCTGTGTTTCCCCAGAGGATCGTATTCGTGAACGCCGGCCAGCCATACTCCGCGTTGAATACGCCACCGCCGCGCGACCCGGCGTGGTTCGCGCTGAATGTTACACAGTTCAACTCCGGCGAGCTCGGCCCATAACCCCAGTCGTATGGCGACACATTGGCCATTCCGCCGCCGTCATCGTCCGCGATGTTCCCATAAAAGGCGACATTCGTCATCTTCGGAGAGCTTGCGAAGTTGATCATGCCACCGCCGCGCGACCCGGCGTGGTTCTCGGCGAAGATGACGTCCATCAGCGTCAGTGAGCGCTCGTCGTTGTAAAGTCCGCCACCACTGTAGTCCGCCTGGTTCTCTCGAAAGCTGGTCTTCGTCAGGATAGACGAGCTGGAGTCGTTGTACATGCCGCCACCCCAAAGGGCGTGGTTGCCTTGAAAGGTCATATTGACCAGCGTCGCCGATCCCGAAGTGTTGTACATGCCGCCGCCACTATGCCGGTCGTCTGTTGACCAATGAGCGTCCGCATTGCCCGCCGTGACGGTAAAACCATCGAGAGTGACACCAGTTACATCGGATGCATACACAACGTGATAGCTGTTGTCGCTCAGCTCACCCGTGATGCCGATGTCGCCGCTCAGGACTGTCTCATGCGCCGTCCAATCGCGCATTTCCCGATTCGGTTCCGTGCCGGCAAAGCCGCCGTAGAGGGCGACGCTGTCCGGGAGACCGAACGAGATGGTGCGGTCCGTGCCCGTCGTTGGCTTGTACGTCCCCTCGGCAACCCAGATTTCGTCGCCCGGCACAGCCCCATGCAGGGCGCTCTGCAGGTCCGTGTATGCATCGGCCCAACTCGTGCCGTTGTTCAAACCCATCGCGTCCCAGTCCACGTACAGGATGGGCAAGTCGACATGCTCGGTCAGCGTCAGCGGGTCGGGCGAGGCGTAGGACACAGTCGGGTTGACCTGGCCGCTGAATTGGGTTTCCACCTGGCTGCGGAGTTGCTGCTCGCCGCCGGCACTCTCGGGGATCTGAACAACATATTGCACGTCGACGGGGCTGGGCGGCAGCGCACCTGTCCAGACGATTTCACCCGCCATGACCTCGACCGTGCCATCGCCGATGACATTGCTGAAAGTCCAGCCTTCAGGCAACTGCGGCCGCCACAACAGGCTCAAGGCCGTCCCGGCGTACTCGATTTGCCCGCTCACCGTCACCGTGCCGCCGGGCGCGTATTCCGTTGAGGAAGCCTCGTGAGTCACGGCGGCTACGGTCTCCGTCGCGACCGCCAAAGCCTGCACTCCGAGTTGCGCGCCGCCCGCGAGTGCTGGCCCGGGCGCGTATCCATCGGCTCCTTCGGGATTCACATGGTATCCGCCGGCGCGCCAATAGCTCAACACGCGGTTGAGTTCCGTCCCGTCGATAAACCAGTAAGGCTCACGGTAGTCGGCTGAGTGTCGAAGGGCGCCGCCTGTTGCCCCTGTGCCGGGCGCATAGCCGTCCGCACCTTCCGGGTTGGGGTGATAGGCGCCGGCGCGCCAGTAACTGAGGACGCGGTTGACTTCCGTGCCGTCGATGAACCAGAAAGGCTCGCGGTAATCCGCCGCATGGCGCAACCGCGCCGGTGCCACCACCAGTGGATTGGGCGACGCGTAGCCCCCGGCCGGGTTGGCCATGCCCGCCAACTGATACTCGTAGGCATCTGCGATCTCATGCGTGCCTGTCTGGCCGGCGGGCACGCCGATCTGATAGGAGAAACTCCACGGACTCGGAGGCATCGCACCGGTGAAGACGATCTGACCATATTGAATTTCGGCGCTGACCGGGCTGTCAACCGATTCGAGCGTCCAGCCGCTGGGGAGTTGCGGTTCCCACAACAGTGACAACAACTGCTTGTCGTATGCGACCGCCGCGTCCACTTGAAACGTTCCGCCCTGCGTCGGATAACCGGTGGTTGCGGCGTGCAAAGCGGTGAACGGAGCCGAGTCGTTCTCGAAATTGGCAAAATCGGCCTCGACCGTCTCGCCGCTGTGTACTTCCACCTCATAGCCGCCAAACGCGTCAAAACGCAGGGCGCCCACCGCCCGCCACGTGGGAGAGAAGATGGTCGGTGCGAGCCCCTCCCCTTCATGGAGCGTGGCGGAAAGGGCATACGTGCCTGAATCAGCCAACGGCACGCTCACGGTCTGGTATTCAGGCACCTCAACCCCCGGAATCGGTTGGACCGAGGCGTAGAGGTCGACACGGACCTCATCGCCCACGACGGAGTGGGTGGTCAGTTCGGGCAAGAAACGGCAACCAGGAAATCCCCAGAGCACCTCGAACGTGATGTCTGCCACCTCGCTGGTCGAACCGGGATGCGCGCCGGCTTCGGGAGCGTTGAAATGCATGGCAGCACTGGAACCTGTCAACCAACTGTTCTGCCCGCTGAGTGCCGCGCTCGGGCCTGGGAGACTTTGCCGCCAACCGTTTTCGAGCAACTCGCGGTACCAGAACGTCTCGCGAACGGTGTACGTGCCCGGCGGCAGGTTGGTGAACGCATACGTCCCCGCGTCGTCTGCGGGCGTGTCAGGATCGTCGGGTAACGTGTCAGTGGCCGGCTCCGCGCCCTGGTCCCAGACTCCGTTGTTGTTCTCGTCGAGGTAGATCGTCCATCCCGGAAGCCCCGGCTCCTCGGGCTGGTCCCACAGGCCGTCGGCGTCCAGGTCGTTCCACTTGCTGCCGCGGATTTCCCCGGACGCCGGCATCGCGACCTCAAAGCTGCCCAACTCGCCGGCTGGTACGTAGTTCCCGTTCGTATCGGCCACCTGGTTTGGCTCCATCGAGACCACGTAGCTGCCGTTGTCGGCCGAAGTCCATACTCCGTTGGGCGCCTGGACCTCGTAGACCACCAGGTAGATCCAAGGTTGGCTGTCGGTCGGTTCGATCCGAACCAGGCGAGCCAGCTCATCAAACTCGTTCGGCCCGGTAATCCGCACATCGGAGCCGTCGAAGGTGAATGGGTCTACCCCGACCGAGTCGTGATAGCCGACGAGGAACGCAACTGATTCCGTACCGGGCTCTGTGACCGGAGCGATCGGCGAGAGCGCAGCGGTCGGCTCATTGAGGTTCTCGTACCAGGCGATCTTGTTGTCATCCGCAGAGGCGGAGAGCACGTCGAGATCACCGTCGCTGTCCACGTCCGCCGCGTACACGCACTGGGCAAAGTCGGCGGTGGCGCAAACAACCCGGCTCGTGAAGTTTTGACTGCCGTCGTTCTCGTACCAGGCAATCGTGTCGTCCCATTGAGACGAGGAGAGCATGTCGACATCACCGTCGCCGTCCATGTCCGCGGCAAACACCGAGGTCGCGCCGCTAGCGGAGGTGCTGACCACCCGCTCAGTAAAGCCCTCACTTCCATCATTCTCGTACCAGGCGATCTTGGCGTCGCTCGCCGATGCCGAGAGCACGTCCATGTCTCCGTCCCCATCCATGTCCGTTGCCGCCACCTTATTGGCCCAGAGGGCGGATGTGCTGATTACCTGCTCAGAAAAACTCTCACTCCCGTCGTTCTCATACCAGGCAATCTTATGGTCACCCCCGGACGCCGAGAGGACGTCCATATCCCCATCTCCGTCCACGTCCGCCGCGAACACGCAATACGCCCAGTACGCAGATGTGCTGATGACACGCTCGGCAAAGCCTTCGGCACCATCATTCTCGTACCACATGACCTTGTTGTCAGCCTGCGAAACGGAAAGCACGTCGATGTCCCCGTCGCCGTCCACGTCTGCTGCAAACACCGACCGCGCAAAGCCGGCGGACGTGCTGATCAAGTGTTCGGTAAAGCCTTTGCTCCCATCGTTTTCGTACCAGGCGATCTTCCCACCGGCCGATGCCGAGAGCACATCGGTATCGGCGTCGCCGTCAATGTCGACCGCGAATACCGACTCGGCTCCATCGGCCGTGGTGCTGATCACTCGCTCAGTAAAGCCCTCGCTTCCATTGTTTTCGTACCAGGCGATCTTGTCGTCATTCCTCGAAGCAGACAACATGTCCGTGTCGCCATCGTTATCGACGTCCGCCGCAAATGCCGATAGGGCGCCATAGGCGGCAGCGGTGATCACTCTCTGCTCTCCGAAACTCGCAGCGCTAGCTACCGGGCCGGTGATCGTCAGCAAGTAATCCTCGACCTCGCCTCCGTCCGCCGCACCCTCAGGGCCCAGACCACCGGCCGTGCTCAGCCGGCAGCGCGCGTAGGTGCTGCCTTCGATGGCCCAACTCGGCACATCGAAGTAGATCGTGTTGTCTCCATGGACGACAGTCACACTCGCGGCAATCCGCTCCAACGGGCCACCCCAACTGCCGTCCGCGTTGAAGTCGATCCAGGCGTCCAGCTTCGCCCCGCTCGGTGCATTTTGGACATTCACCGTCATGCGGGCGTCGAGTTGGCCCACCATCACCGTGCCGAACGAGACTCCGTCCTCATCGTCGGGCGTGCCGGCCATGTCGTCCCCGTCAGCAGCCGCCGTAGGTTGGCCGTTCGCATCGATGTCGCGATTGGCCCCCAGCGTTGGTCCAACGGCCGCGTGACGTGCGCCATTGTCCGTCAATAGCGTTGCATAGGGCGCCGCCGCGTCGCCAAAGTCGAGGTTGCTCTCAAAAGCGACGTCGATAACTCCCGGCAGTTCGAGCAACTCGACCGTTCCTGAAAGGATAGACAGCACCCGGCGATCTTCCAATCGCTCGACGTGCAGCTTCCGGGCCATGCTCAAATGCCCTCGCAAGCGGCGTTCGCGTGTGCTTTTGCCGGCTTGTTTCCGACGCCCCGACCACCGCCTGCTCAATTCGCACGTAGCCATCATCGTTCCCTCCTCGGTTTCTTGCGCTGTCTGCCGCCGCGTTTACCCCCTCAAGGCCCTATACCCACTATCGCTGTTCCTTAATCGCAGATCGCACCGTCCGACGTTGCGCGCATCTATTTGAGACACCCCAACATGACCGCAAACAAGCCAAGAGCTATCGCGCCAGCGAAGAACCCACCGACTGCTACGGCCTTGAGGTAAAACGGTTTTACCGCCGCAACCAACGGGAGGAATATGACCGCGAACGCGACCATTCGTGCCTGATCGTTACTGACGAAGAATCCGATCGGGGCAAAGACTAACCCAGCTACCACTCCACTTACCAACACCGGCATCACAGGGGCATCAGCCTCTCCGTCCGAGCCGCACCCTACTGGTTGGGACAGCGTGAAGGTTCTTTGACAAAAGGGGCAAGCAAGAGTCTCGTTGGCCAATTCAGGACGGATGACCAGGTTCTTGCCGCACGCACACACCACTTGAATACCCTCAGGCGGTGTCTCTTTCGCCAGGAGTCGCTCTTGCAGTCCTCCCTCTTCCACCGCGTTGTGTTGGCGGCTTGGGCACGAGGCACTGTCGTGACGACTCGCTGTCCCAGAGCGACCGCACGACGATGGCTCGGGCAGTTCGCAGCGCTCTTGATCGATGTGTGCGACTTGAGGCGCGGCTCGTCCGGCGGGAACTTGAATTCCAAACGAACACTTCGGGCATTTCACTCGCTTACCTCGCGCTTCGTCCGGCGCGCGAAACTTGCCTCCACAGCCGCAACACTGAACTACCATTGCCATTGCAGTGCCCTCCATCTTTGCCCTGGCCGGTCTGCCCGACACGGGAAATACCGACCACCGCGCTCAAGCCGCACGGCCTTGGTCTCCAGCCGATTTTGGTGCTCACTGGCCCACGGCAGTCGTCGCTTTCTGAGCGCGCCATGCGCCCTCAATTCCCTCTATCTACGTGGAACGAAACCGCGTCACACGATTTTTTCTCTGCGGATACCATCCCCAAGGAAAGGCACATTCGGGGACGAATGGGATCGCACCGGTTATGGCAACCATCGAGACCCCTGCCGGCTCGTCCGGCAGGTGAATGAGGTTTGACAGCTAGCCACGAACGCCCGCCCACGCCAGACCCCTGCCGGCTCGCCCGGCAGGTGAATGAGGTTGATCAGCTTCCGGAAGCGCCCGGCGCGAGCCTCCTTCACCTGCCGGACGAGCCGGCAGGGGTCGCGGTTATTTCGGCCCTTTTCTGGCCCGTCAACCTTCTTCACCGGCCAGTCGAGCTGGCCGGGGTCGGTTGCTACGGCGTTGGATTCCGGGATTTCGCCTGCGGCCTTCCCGAGTTACGGCGCGGCCGCGTCTCCCAATCGCGCTTTGCCCGGATCGTTCTTCCAGCCGTATTTCTTTGAGAACTCCTCCGGCGTGAGCGTAGTCTGCCTGCCGTCGTCGGTCAGCACCACGTAAACGACATCGTTCTCGGCATCCATGGTCGTGAAATAGTGCCCTTCCGGACTCGCGCAGAGTATGTCGTCTCCGCGCAGGGCGATGCTCAAGACAAGGCGGTTCGGCGCAAGATGGTAGAAGTGCAGCCGGTCTGCCGCCAGGCCAACCGCCATCCAGGGGCCGCGCGCGCCTCGCACATACCCCCAGCTTTCCCGCTGTTGCAGGGACAGGTTGGAGCGAGAGGCAATGTCCCACTCACTCGTCGTCACGCCGTCAACCGCCGTGGTGAGCTGCTTGCCGTCGGGCGAGAAGAAGGCGTACGCGCTTCTCCCTGGTTGCGCGAGACGGGATTCCTCGCCTGTTTTCAGGTTCCAAACGTAGCACGCCTGGTTGGCCCCAAGTGCGAGCTGCCCGGAATCCGCGGAGAAGGCCAGTGTCTCGCCCTCGGTCTTCCGGTCCAGAATCGGCTGAGCCGTCTTGATGTTCCACACGCGTGTTCGGGACGGCGAGCTGCTCGCCGCCAACAGCGTGCCGTCAGGCGACCAGGCAACCGGCCTCGGCCTGGAGAGAAGGTCGGCGGTTACGGCAGGCAGCTTGACATCTTCGGCCAGCAGGCTCTCACGAACCCCTTCGACGTCCCACACCGACAGTCTCCCATCCTCGCAGCTTGCAGCCAGGTATTTGTTGTCCGGTGACCAGGCAAGATGGCTGCAAGGGGAAGCGATCTGCTTGGCGAAGACGGTGGTCGTCTTCGAAGCGATGTGCCGGACCAAAAGACTCCGGGCGTCAGGCGAGTCCGCATTCGTGAAGACAGCAAGGGATCGGCTGTCCGGCGACCACACCTCCCCGCCTGGCGACAAGGGAAATGAAGGGCGCGGCGAAGGGATTTCATCCAACCTCTGCGCCAGGTCGGCCGACATGACATGGATGGCCGTACCTCCCCGTACGGCAAGCATCGTCGCGTCGGGCGAACATGCCACCGTGAACATCCCCGAATCGGGCGCGTCGACCGCGCGGTGGAATCGGCCCGACTTGCCGTCCAGGATATGGACTTTCCCCGCCCCACACGTGCCGACGGCGACCATCTTTCCATCCGAAGTCCAATCGGATCGGCAGCCGTTATTCACACTGTGTATCACTTGCGGCTTCTCGAGAAGGATCGAGCTGCCCGAATCGATGTCGGCAATCCTTGTCGACAGGTCGTTCGATGTCGAGTAACCGCAGCCAAAGACTCGCTTGCGATCGGGCGACCACGCGAAGACTCTCGCTAGCCCCGGAATGGTCATCTCCGGCAAGACTCGATCGGAGCCAAGCGGTCGACGAAGGACCAATATGGCATCCGGAGGAAGATGTTCTGATCCCTGTGCAGGCACCGGGATCAGCAGCACCTCCCCGTCGCGCGTGAAAGCTGCCTCCAAGGGAGCGCTCACCGATAGCTGCCGCCGATCCGTTTCGAATTCCTTCAACAGCTTGCCGCCGCCGGTTTCCCAGACCCGCACCGGGTCGCCCGCCAATCCGGTTTCCGCCAGTACCATCCCATCGGGCGACCAGACGACTCGCCGGCACGTCTTGGAAGGAAGATTCACCAATCTCGTGCCCTTCTGGGCGTCCCAGATTTCCGTGCCGTTGCCGGCGAGCGTCCCAGCCAGTCGCTTGCCGTCGGCAGACCAGGCTAGCCACGAATCGGACAAACTCGCCGGGTACTCGCCAAAACTCCTGCATACATCGTTCGCCTCCAGATCCCAAAGGAGGATCTGCCCGGTGCCGTAGCCGAGGATTGCCAGGGTTTTCCCGTCGGGCGACCAGGCGAGGCGCTCGGCGCCGCGCGATACGGAGACGGTTCGCACAAGCCTTCCGCAGTCCGGTTCCCAGATCCGCACGGTGCTGACACCACTAACGAGAGGGCCGCGTTTATCGCCGGAGGCCAGGTAGCGCCCGCAAGGCGACCAGACAAGGATCATGGGGGGCACTTCGTGCCCAACGAGCAGCCGCACGCGCCTGCCCGTCTCTGCCGCAACCACCCGGATCGCGCCGTCCGCCCCTGAGTAAGCAAGCCATTTCCCGTCGGGCGAGAAGGCGGCCGTCCAAGGCACGCCGCACTCCCGAACGGGCTCAACCGTCCAGCTCAGAACTCCGGGGAGCGGCGCCGGACGAAGCACCAAACCGCCCGGGATCGCCGCCCCCGGCTTCAACTGCAGCGGTTCCGGTCGGATCTCGATGGGGACCGCATCAACCTTGACCGGAGCACCGGACGCTTGAGGCTTCCCAGCTCCTGGTTCCCGCCCGCTGGCTGAAGCTGCCGCCGCACTCTCGTCCTGTTTTGTCCCCTGACGTTTGCCCGACTGATCCTCCGGCTGTTTCGCCCTCTCTTCCGCTCTCGACGGCACATCAAGGCGCACCTTGCCGGGATCGTTCTTCCAGCCGTACTTCTTCGAGAACTCCTCCGGCGCGAGCGTAGTCTGCCTGCCATCGTCGGTCAGCACCACGTAAACAACATCCTTCTCGGGGTCCATGGTCGTGAAATAGTGCCCTTCCGGACTTGCGCAGAGGATGTCGTCTCCGCGAAAGGCTATGCTCAAGATCAGGCGGTTCGGCGCGAGATGGTAGAAGTGCAGCCGGTCTGACAGCAGCCAAACCGCCATCCAGGGGCCGCGCGCGGCTCGCACAAGCCCCCAGCTTTCGCGCTTCTCTAGCGACAGGTTGGAGCGCGAGGCAATGTCCCAGACGCTCGTCGTCACGCCGTCAGCCGCGGTGGTGAGTTGCTTGCCGTCGGGCGAGAAGAAGACGTATGCGTTCGTCCCTGGCTGTGCGAGACGGGATTCGTTGCCCGATTTCAGGTCCCAAACGTAGCAGGCCCCCTGCGCCCCAAGTGCGAGTTGCCCGGAATCCGCGGAGAAGGCCAGTGTGCCACCCTCGACCTGCCGGTCCAGAATTGGCTGACCCGTCTTGACGTTCCACGCGCGTGTTCGGGACGGCGAGCTGCTCGCCGCCAACAACGTGCCGTCCGGCGACCAAGCAACGGGCCTCGGCATCTGGAGATAGTGAGGGTACAGGACAGCCAGCTTGACATCTTCGGCCAACAGGCTCTCACTACCTCGTTCGACGTCCCAGACCGACAGTTTCCCATCCTCGCGGCTTGCAGCCAGGTGTTTGCCGTCAGGCGACCAGGCAAGATGACTGTAAGGGGAAGCGATCTGCTTGGCCAAGACAGTGGTCGTCTTCGAAGCGATGTGCCGCACCAAGAGACACCGCGCGTCAGGCGAGTCGGCATTCAAAAAAACAGCAAGCGATCGGCTGTCCGGCGACCACACGTCCCAGCTTGCCTCCAAGGGTCGTGAAGGGATCTCATCCAACCGCTGCGAAAGGTCGGCCGACATGACCTGGATGGCCGTACGTCCGCGTACGGCAAGCATCGTCGCGTCGGGCGAACATGCCACCATGTACATCTGCGAATCGGGCGCATCCACCGCGCGGTGGAATCGGCCGGACTTGCCGTCCAGGACATGCACTTTCCCTGCGTTGCACGTGCCGATGGCGACCATTTTTCCATCGAAAGTCCAATCGGATCGGTAGTCCTCACCGTGCGCCACTTGGGACTTCTCGACAACCATTGAGCTGCCCGAATCGATGTGGGCAATCGTTGACAGGTCTCGCGAGTTCGAGTGACCGCAGCCAAAGACCCGCTTGCGGTCGGGCGACCAGGCAAAGATCCTCGCCAGCCCCGCAAGCGTGATCTCCGGCAACACTTGACCGGAGCCAAGCCGTCGACGAAGGACCGATACGGCATTCGCATGAGCTCCCCCTCGCGGTGAAGGCACCGGGATCAGAAGCACCTCGCCGTCGGACGTGAAAGCTGCTTCCAACGGTGCGTCGACTACCGCACACAGCGGCCGCCGCTCCGTTTTAAACTCCTCCAATAGCTTGCCGCTGCCGGATTCCCAGATCCGCACCGCGTCGCCCAGCAATCCAGTTTCCGCCAGAACCTTCCCATCGGGCGACCAGACGACTCGCCGGCACGTCTTGGAAGGAAGATCCATCAGCATCGTGCCCTTCTCGCCGTCCCAGATTTCCGTACCCCTGCCGGCGAGCGTTGCAGCCAGTCGCTTGCCGTCGGGAGACCAAGCCAGGCACAAATCGAGATAACCGGTCGTCGGGTACTTGCCAAAACTCCTGCACACATTGTTCGCCTCCAGATGCCAGAGACGGATCTGCCCCATGCCCCAGCCGACCATCGCCAGAGTCTTCCCCTCGGGCGACCAGGCGAGACGTTCGGCGGAGTAGGATATGGGAACGGTTCGCACAAGGGTTCCACGGTCCGGCTCCCAGATCCGCACGGCGCTGGGACCGGCACCGGAACTGAAGCGATTTTCGCCGGAGGCTAGGTAGCGCCCGCAAGGCGACCAGACAAGGATCTTGGGGGCCACCTCGTGCCCAACGAGCAACCGCAGGAGATTCCCCGTCTCTGCCGCAACCACCCGGATCGCGCCATCCTCCCCGGAGTAAGCGAGCCACTTCCCGTCGGGCGAAAATGCGGCCGTCCAAGGCACGCCGCTCTCCCGTACGGGCTCAACCGTCCAACTCAGAACTCCGGGCAGCGGCGCCGGACGAAGCACCAAGCCACCCGGGATCGGCGCCCCAGGCTTCCACTGCAACGGTTCCGGTCGGATCTCGACACTCGCTTCTGCGGAAACCTTGCGATCCTCCGGCAGTCGCACCTCCACACTGCCATCCGGCTGGAATTCGACCTCCGTATTGTCCGGCACTTCCAGCTTCGTTCGCCGGCCGTCGCGGTTGATCCAGATCACGACCGCCAGGGCGAAGGTCGCGGGCACCAGCCCCAGTGCAATCGCCCACGGCTTCCAGCGCCGGCGAGCCGGCTTCGGTGCAGTCTGCGGCGCTGCCGGAAAAGGTCGAGGGTCGAGGGTCAAGGGTCGAGGGCCAGAAAGAGGCGAGAGTTGAGAGTCGAGTGGCGGGTGGGAGGGCTGCGTGCCGGCCAGGGCGGAGGAACCAGGCTTGTCGGTCGCCACGTCCGACGTCGGCCGCTCAGCCGGCGGAGCCGCCGCCGTCCCCTGCAACTCCGCCAACAGCCGCGACAGTTCAGCCCGCTCGCAGAGCCTTGCCCCACTTTTCTCCTTGAGCGACCCAAGCTCCCCCGCCACTTCCGCCGGCGTCGCAAATCGCTCCGCTGGGCTCTTGGCCAGCATTCGCCCCAAGATCGCCGCCAGTTCATCCGGCACGTCCGTCCGCAGAATTTGCACCGGCCGCGGAGTATCGCGCAGATGGCCGGTGATCTTGTCCAAAGGCGTCTTGTACTCGGGGCCGGAAAACGGCGACTGGCCGGTCAAGAGCTTGTAGAGCGTGCAGCCCAGCGAATAGATGTCCGCGCGGATGTCTACCGAGTGGCTGTCGGCGGCTTGCTCAGGGGCCATGTACTCGGCCGTGCCCATCGCCTGCCCGGCACTGGTCAACTCGCCGCCTTCGCCTGCCGCAGAGGGCCCGCCTTGCAGCAAGGCCAGGCCCATGTCGAGGATCTTGACCTGTCCGCCCCGAGCCAGCATCAGGTTCGACGGCTTGATGTCGCGGTGGACCATGCCGTGCTCGTGCGCGTACTGGAGGCCCAGCGCCGCCTGGCGGACGATCTCGCAAGCGTCGGCAATCCGCAGCGGCCCCGTGCGGCGCAACAGGTCGGTAACGCTCACCCCATCCACGTACTCCATCACGAGGATTCGCGTCCCGTCGACATCGCGCGCGTCGTACGCCTGCACCAGGTTGGGGTGATTCAGCCGTCCGATCGCTTTCATCTCGCGATCGAACCTCGCCACAGCCACCTCATCCTCCACACGGCGGCTGGGCAGCACCTTCAAAGAACCTCGCCACAGCCACCTCATCCTCCACACGGCGGCTGGGCAGCACCTTCAAAGCGACCACCTTCTCCAGCCGGTTGTGCACCGCCCGATACACCACTCCCATCCCGCCTTCGCCCAGCTTCTCCAGCAGTCGGTACTCATCCAGTTTACCAAGCGCCAGTTGCGTCCCCTCGGCCGCCTCGACTCCTTCGGCCGCCGGCCCGGCAACGCCGCCGACTCCCAGCCCCCGCAGTTCCGCGATCGCCTGTTGATACTCGGGCTCCTGGGGGAAAGGATCGTTAACAACCGGTCGGCGGAGGCCCGAGACCAGCGTGTCCGATAGCCCCTCCATCGACTCCACCGTCGCTTCACAGGACGGGCACTGCTCCAGATGCGAGATAATCGTCTCGGCGTCCGCCTCCGGGATCGTTCCCAACAGGTAGGCCGCCAACTTGCTCTTGTCCGGGCAGGAACTGGCGGTCATGAGTGACTACCTCCTCCGCTCTGGTTGGCATCGGCAGAATCGTTGAACCGCAGGCCCAGCGGGCCGCGCGTCCACCAGCGGCCCAGACGCCCAGCCCGTTGGGCTTGGGGTTAAACGACCGGGTGTCAGCTCGGCCGGACACGCGAATGCGTCCACAGCCTCCCCATCTACGTGGAACGAAGGTGCGTCACACCAATTGGATTCATCTCGCGCCATCCTCCCTAACAGCGTTACTGCCCAGACATTCGCACATGGTCAGAAGCTGGCCGTTGAAGTCCCAATGAGCGGATCCGTCCCTCCCGAACCGCCGCCATTTCGCCAATTCAAACTCCCATCTCCCATCTCCCATCTCCCATCTCCTGCCCCCTGTCCCCTGCCCCCTCAGTCCACATCCCCCAATTCCCGCCGCAGCCGCAGGAGCACTCGGTATTTCGCCTGCCGGACCGCGCCCGGACTCATCGCCAGCGATTGCCCGATCTCCGCCGCCGGACGCTGTTCGACCGTCGCCAACCAAAACGCCTGCCACGTAGGGGTTTCGAACTCGGAACGGACGGCTTCCAACGCCTTGCGGAATGTCTCCGTCAACCCGTTTGCATCGCTTTCCGAATCGGGATCCCCCTCTGCGATTTCCACGAGCCGCTGGTAAGCATCGCTTCCCCCGCCAGCCTGGGGTTGCCGTCCTTCCACGCGAACGAAATCGCGGATCTTGTTGCGAGTTATGATTCGCAGCCAGCCCCGGAGCGTATCTCCCGCCCGATCGCGGTGAAACTGGCCGATCGCCTCCGCGACGGTGCGAAAGACCTCCTGGAGAACGTCCGCAGCATCCTCGCGCCGCAACCCCGAGCGCCGGCACCACGAGTACACCAGGGGACCGTAAAGATCGAGCAGCCGCACCCACGCCGCCGGCTCGCGCCGCTTGACACGCTCCAGCAGGCTCGACGAAGCCGAGCCGGATGTTCCGGATCGCGCCGGAGGGCTGCCATCGTGGTTGAAGCTCATCGGCAAGGCCCCCAACAGGCCGCCAGGCCCATTTCAGTCTGGCCGCTGTCCCAGACCGCACGACAGTCCGGGAACCGATGGGGCCATTCTAGCGGGTCGCTTGCGGCCGCACCAGTGGCTTCGCGCACGGCACGAGCATGGTACCGTTTTCTCGATGTCGCCAGGCAGTACCGGCAGACGGCAACGCTGCGAAGCATTGTGGTGGCCGAATTCGTGAGAATTCAGGTGCGTTGCCGAGACCGCGCCTGTGAGTCATTTTCTGCCGCTCGCGTTGGGCAAACGGCCTCACTCCCACCACGCAAAGACGGCGTCGACGTTGTCGATCTCGGCCGTTTTCTCGCCCGTGGCGCTGTCCCAGAGTTCGATCTTCTCGAATTGGTTCAGCCAGAGGATCTGCGCGAGATCCTCCAGCGGAACGTCGGGCGGCGGGCCGTATGTGGCCATGTCGACCACGGCATCCGTGAGCACCGCCTTGTCCTGCCCAGCCCCGCCGAAGGCGTTGATCTTGTCGAATCCTTTCGCGAAATGAGCGAAACTCCCCTTGGCATTCGTGCCCGACAGACTCACTTCCGTCGGCATGCCGGTAAGCTGGTCAATGCCGGTCGTGCCGCTAAGATCGGCCATATCGCGGCCCAGTCGGGCCTCGGCATGCACCTCGTCGAAGAACCGCGCCCACAGCCGGTATCCGGGCCCGCCAGTTCCGCGACCACGCTGCCGGCCGTGAACTTGTCGTCTTGGTCCCGCAAGTCCGCCGGGCCGCTATGGTCGGAGAAAAACGCCCTGTCCAAACCTTCGCCGGTGCTGTAGGCCATGACGGACGGGAAATCCGGAGGCCGCCAGACCAAGGCGCCGGCGCCTGTCGCTGGTCGCCGACGCGATAACGAGCCAGATGCAGCGCGTGCGTGCCCGACGCCAATGTCGCAGGTCGTACCAACAACCCCTGATCGAACACGCAACGCACCACTCTACACGGTGGCACAAATTTGCCCTGTAGAAAATTTGCGCCGCATCGCGCAGAATCAGATGCATGATCGAGCAACTTTGCCAACACGTTCCACGAAAACGACCCGCAGCAGCTTCCCACTCCGCGATTCTTCTTCGTTGCAGTGCGTTCAAGTGCCCAATCTCGGATATTCCACGCTCCAGAATTTCCGACCACCACAACGGCTGCAACACTCCTGCCAAAAGAGCTGGTTCACTTACGTCAAACGCCCAGCGCATAACTCGTTACAAATTAGCAACTTACGAATTCAGGCCGCGACGTAACCTATGCAACACCAGCGCAAGGGCGTTGCGTGCCCGTGGCTCCAATCGCTCCGTCTTCGAGAACTGCTCTGACGAGTAGGAGCAAACGCGCTCTTTGAAAACTCGACGACTACCGCCCCCTGCCTGATCATTCGGCAGAGGTTCCCGGCACGAGTGCTAGACCGTCTGGCCCTCGACCCTGGACCCTGGACCCTCGACCCTCGGCCTCACAGTTCCCTCCGAATCGCCTCCTGCTTGAACAGAACGAATCCCGCTTTCGTGTAAAGAGGCAAGGCGGCGCGATGGTCCAACGTGCAGGTGTGCAGCCACAGCCGCCTCGACTGGTAGCTCCATGCCTTGTCGATCGTCCATTGCAGGAACCACTTGCCCAGCCCTTGACCGATGAATTCCGCCATCAGGCCGAACTGCACCAACTCGATCTCGTCCGGTTGCCGACGGTCCAACTCGGCAAATCCCGCGGGCGAGCCATTCACGTGCAGGACGTGTACCTCGTTCCGCGGATCCCCAATGACAGCGGCCAGTTCCGCATCGGAAAGCTTTCTGCGGCTGAGCCAGTGGTAGTCCTTTCCCACGGCGTTGTAGAGAAAACGATAATACGCCACCGTCGGCGTCCTGGCGTGGAGGACCGTCAGTCCGTCTCGTGGGGCCGGCGCGAGACGCTGCACCGGATTCCGCATTTCGAGATAGTACACCGTGACGTCGACAAGGTCCGTTACGCTCGCAGACCTCTCGCATGCCTCCAGCATCGCCTCCAGCGACGCGGGATCGGCCAACCGGTGTTCCGTTCCCACCTCGACAAGGGCCGATTCGGCCAACCCGCTGTTCTTCAGCAGTTCCACGCTGTCCGCGAACGCAATGGTCTCGTCCGCGCGCGAGTGCAGGATGGTGACGGGCGGCTTCACCTCCGTCGCCGTTCCCCACCGCTTCCACGCCGGGCACATGAGCACCATCGGCGTATCGCTCCTGTCGATGTTCATCGCCACCGCCCCGCCTCGGCTGGAACCGACCACCACGTCCGGCTTTCCCCGATCGTACTCACCCTGGGCGACGCGGACCGCGGCGTCGAAGTCCTCGTCGTCCAAGGCGGGGTTCAGCACCTCGTGGCCGTGCGCCTTCAGATGAGTCGGCTTAAGTCCGCCCGGCGCCGATTGCCAGCCGTGAAGGAAGAGAATCCTCATTGGTGAGACTGCCCTTGGCCAACCGCATATCACTCGGAGATGCTCCAGCGTGGCGTGCATTCTAACATCGTCGCCGTCCCGTCGCCAGGACGCGAAGGTCGTCGATCGGCCAGCACTCCTGCCCATGCCGACCAGGCAGCATTGGGCAACCAATTCCTGCCGCGGTTTGCGATGTGTTCCCCATTGCCACGGCCGGCACGTCGCAGCAAGGCACAGCCATCGGTCCCGTCCCCGGCGCGGTACGCAGCGTTCTTTCGGCACTTCCGTTTGTCGGTGCGAACCTCGGCGTTTTCTGTAGGACGGCCTTCCCTGGCCGTCAAGATCGCGGCAAAAGACGGCCCGGGAAGGCCGTCCTACACCTGACAACGGAAAAGCCATTCTCGCACCACCCCCGCTATCGGACGGCCCGAAGCAGCATCCGACACCGCCCGGACAGTTTCAGAAAACAGCAACCCACCATCCCGCGCAACGTCCCCGACCACCCCGTCAGCAAATGACCAATGACCAATGACCAATGACCACCCATCTTGTTGAGCACCGGCGTCCCGCACGGTATCCTGACGATCTCGCGAGATGCCGGATCTGAACAGGACCTCACTTTTCCATACTTCCCCATCGCTTCAAAATCAGGAGGCAGTCGATGCAGCACGAATACGCCTTTGAGATGGCCACCTCCAGCGTCCGATTCGGCGTCGGAGCGACGCGCGAGATCGGCATGGATCTGGCCGACCTGGGTGTCCGCCGGGCGATGGTTGTTACCGATGCCAATCTGGCCAGACTTTCGCCCGTCGCCACGGTTCTCGATTCGCTCGTCCGAGAGGGAGTCGGCTTCGCGCTGTTCGACCGCGTCCGCGTCGAGCCCACCGACGTCTCCATGCTCGAAGCGATCGACTTCGCCCGCTCCGAACCGTTCGACGCCTTCGTGGCCGTCGGCGGTGGGTCGCCGATGGATACCGCCAAAGTCGCCAACCTCTATGCGACCTATCCGGCCGACCTGATGGAGTATGTGAATGCTCCCATCGGCAAAGGCAAGCCGGTACCCGGCCCGCTCAAGCCGCTGTTTGCGGTGCCCACGACGGCCGGGACCGGCAGCGAAACGACGGGCGTGGCGATCTTCGACCTCGTGCGGATGCACGCCAAGACGGGCATCGCCAGCCGGGCCCTCAAGCCGACTCTCGGCATCATCGACCCGGAGAATACCAAGACCATGCCGCCGATGGTCGCAACCTCCACCGGCCTCGATGTGTTTGTCCATGCCCTGGAATCGTACACCACGATGCCCTACCATCGCCGCGAGCGTCCCGCGAGGCCCCTGCTCCGGCCCGCCTATCAGGGATGCAATCCGATCAGCGATCTCTGGTCGGCCGAGGCGGTCCGCCTGGGCGCCCGTTATCTGCCCAGGGCGGTGGAAGACCCTGGCGACCTCGAGGCACGATCCAAGATGGCGCTGGCCGCATCTTACGCGGGCATCGGCTTTGGCAACGCCGGACTCCACCTCCCGCACGGCATGTCGTACGCCGTGTCCGGCATGGTCCGCGACTACCGGCCGCCCGGGTACGCGGTGGACGAGCCCCTGGTCCCTCACGGCATTTCCGTGGTTCTCAATGCCCCCGCCGCGTTCCGCTTCACCGGACCGGCCTGTCCCGAGCGGCACCTGGAGGCCGCGGCCCTGATGGGCGCCGACGTCTCCCGCGCCAATCCCGCCGATGCCGGCAAGATCCTCGCTGACCGACTGGTCGCGTTGATGCAGCGGCTGAACGTGCCCAACGGACTCAGCGCCGTCGGATACACGCGCGAGGACATCCCGGCCCTGGTCGAAGCCACGCTGCCCCAGCACCGCGTCATCAAGCTCTCGCCGCGGCCCGTGGGCCGTGAAGAGCTCTCGCAACTTTTTGAACAGTCGCTTGTCATCTGGTGAGGCCGTCGCATGAGCATCGAGAATGGGCCTGTCGAGGAACTGAAGAACTACGCCGGCGGAGAATGGATCGCGCCGGAGCGCCACGGATTGCTCGACGTCCGGCAGCCGAGCACCGGGGACCTGCTCGCGCGCGTGCCGCTTTCCGTCGCCGCGGAGGTGCACCGGACTATTGGCCGGGCGAAGGAGGCTTTCGCCGAGTGGAGCGCCACCCCGGTCGCCCGCCGCTGCGAACTCCTCTGGCAACTGGCCAACCGGCTCCGCGAACACGCCGAAGACCTGGCCCGGTTGGTCACGCGCGAAAACGGCAAGTCGCTCCCCGACGCGCGTGCCGAAGTCAAGCGTGCCCTGGAGAACACCGAGGTGGCCTGCGGCATGCCCGTGCTCCAGCAGGGCGACAAGCTCGTCGGCGCCTCGTTCGACATCGACGGCGAGGTGCTCCGCGTGCCGTTGGGCGTCTTCGGAATGATCGCCCCCTTCAACTTCCCCCTGATGGTCCCCTTCTGGTTCTTTCCCTACGCCCTGGCCACGGGAAATACCTGCGTGGTGAAGCCGTCGGAGCAGGTCCCCCTGAGCATGACGAAGCTGGCGGAACTCATCGATCAGTGCGGCTTCCCGCCGGGGGTCTTCAACATCGTGCACGGCGACCGCCGCGCCGCCGAGGCCCTTCTGGACAGCCCCGACGTCGCGGGAATCTCGTTTGTGGGCACCTCGCGCGTCGGCCGGATCATCGCCGCGCGCTCGGCCGAGACCGGCAAGCGGTTCCAAGCCTTCGGCAGCGCCAAGAACCACCTCGTGGCCATGCCCGACGCCAAGCTCGACGACATGGTCCGCAACATGATCACCTCCTGTTACGGATGCGCCGGCCAGCGGTGCATGGCCTCGTCGGCGATCATCTGCGTGGGAGACGAGACCTGCGACAACGTGAGCCGGCGATTCATCGAGGCCTCGCAGCAAGTCGTGGTGGCCGACCCGCTGGACCCCCGCGTGGCCGACGAGGCTATGGTGATGGGCCCAGTGATCTCCGCGCGCTCCAGGCAGTTCATTCTCGAAATGATCCAAACGGGCCTCGACGAAGGCGCAACCTTGGCCCTGGATGGCCGCGGCCTCGTCGTGCCGGGCTGTGAGCGCGGCCATTTCCTCGGCCCCAGCGTGTTCACCGGCGTCCGGCCCGGCATGAAGATCCATCAGACCGAGATTTTCGGTCCCGTCGTCGTGATTCTCAAGGCCGGCTCGCTCGACGAAGCGATCCGGATCATCAACGACCACCCGTACGGCAATGGAGCCTCGATCTACACCCAGAACGGCTACTACGCCCGGCGGTTCAAGCTCGAAGTCCGGGCCGGCATGATTGGGATCAATGTCGGCATCCCAGCCCCCGTGGCCCCGCTTCCCTTTGGCGGACTGAAGGCATCGCTGATGGCCGACACCAAGGCCCAAGGCAAAGCCGCAATTCACTTTTTCACCGAACAGAAGATCATCACCGAACGCTACTGGCCGGAGACCTGAATGCATCCCCGCATCTCCCGAGACATCCCCCACCGCTCGGCGCGGGTCTCTGACCCCGCCAAACCGCTGACCGAAGGTCTCCTGGGCCGGTCTTGTTAGGGCCTCTAAGCTAAGAACATCCCCACATCTTCCGAGAGATCCCCATGAGACGGCTTGCTCCCTTCGTTACTCTCACCGTCGTTCTTTTCTGTCCTGCCTCGCTGCTGGCGGACTCCGAACGTCTGCCGAGTGAGGACTTGAATCTCGCGCTTGCCGCCCCGATCACGACCTGGGACGAAGGCATTCCGCTGGGAAACGGCCTGCTCGGCGCGCTCCTCTGGGGCGAGGGACAAACGGTCCGGTTGTCGCTCGACCGGGGCGACCTTTGGGACGAACGGCCCCGCGAAGGCGTGCCGTGGGAGCGGTTCAACTACGCCACGATGATCCGACTCGTCGGCGAAGGCAACAACGCCGAACTCAATTCGATCTGCGACTTCCCCTACGGCGGACTTCATCCGACCAAGATCCCCGCGGGCCGGCTCGAGATCACACTCGACCCGGCGCAGACGGTCCAGCGATTCGAACTGGACCTTGCGTCTGCGGAAGGGCGCGCCTGCTTGGCCGACGGCCGCAAGCTGGAGACCTTTCTCAGCGCCGCCGAACCGGTCGCCCTGGTCCGCATCCCGGGGCCCGAACCGAAGGCGCTTCGTCTCCAACCGCCACAATCGGTCGGCCAACTCGGCTATGTGCCGCCGCAGACCGGCGCCGACGGCGCGATCGAGTGGTTCCTTCAGGAAGCGGCCCTGGGCCTTCGTTACTGTGTGGCGGTCGGTTCGCGACGCGCCGGCGACGCGACGCTCTTGGCCGTGACCGTGACCTCCTCGCAAGATGATCCGGACCCTGCCGGACTTGCAATGCGGCGAATCCGCTCCGTGCTGGCGGCCGGCTATGAGCAGACGTTTGAACCGCACCGCGCCTGGTGGCGCAAGTTCTGGTCCGCCTCGCGGGTCTTCGTCCCGGAGCCGGACATCCTGCGGCACTACTGCCTGGTGCAGTATTTCTACGGCGCCGCGTCGCGCCAGGCAGCGCCGCCCATTCCCCTGCAGGGCGTCTGGACCGCCGATGCCGGCGCACTGCCGCCCTGGAAAGGCGACTACCACAACGACCTGAACACCCAGATGACTTACATCGCCTACCAGACCGCCGGCCGGTTTGAGGAAGGCCGCGTCTTCCTGGACTTCCTCTGGGACCTTCTGCCGGTGTTTCGCAAGTTCGCCAAGGATTTCTACGCCGCGCCCGGCGCCGCGGTGCCGGGCGTGATGTCGCTGGCCGGCCAGCCCCTGGGCGGTTGGGGCCACTACAGCCTCTCGCCCACCATGGGCGCCTGGAACGGCCACCTGTTCTATCTCCATTGGCGATACACGGGCGACGACCGATTCCTCCGGGAGCGCGCCTATCCCTGGTGCCGCGAGGTCGGCGAGTGTCTGCGCCACCTCTTGAAACCCGACGAGCATGGCGTTCTCAAGCTCCCGCTGTCCACGTCGCCCGAGATTTTCGGCAACAGCCAGCAGGCCTGGCTTGTGCCCAACAGCAACTATGATCTGGCCTGCCTGAAAATGCTCTTTCTTTCTCTTGCGGAGATGGCCCAGGCGTGCGGCGAGTCGGCGGCAGCCAAGGAGTGGCTCAAGTCGGCCGCTGCGCTCGGCCCATTCCATGTCAATCCCGGCGGCGTCCTGAAACTCGACGAAAAGCAGGACCTGGCCGAAAGCCACCGCCACCTTTCGAACATCATTCCCATCCATCCCTTCAATCTCATCACTACCGACGGCGGCGAGAACGACCGCCGCATCATCACCGCATCCCTGCGGCAATGGGATGACTTGGGGACCAAGGCATGGTGCGGATACAGTTTCTCCTGGATGTCCTGCCTGCGTGCCCGCGTCGGCGATGCCGAGGCGGCCCTGCGGAATCTCGACATCTTCGTCAAGGCGTTTATCCTGCGAAACGGCTTTCACGCCAACGGCGATCAGACCCGCTCCGGTTTCTCCAGCTTCACCTACCGGCCATTCACGCTGGAGGGCAACTTCCTGGCTTCACAGGCGGTCCACGAGATGCTCTTGCAGAGTTGGGCCCCCCGGCCCGGTGCCGGCGACGAGGGAGTGATCCGCATTTTTCCCGCCGTGCCCTGGCGATGGCACGACGCTTCCTTCGACGATCTGCGAGCAGAAGGCGGCCACCGCGTCTTCGCACGCCGCGAGAACAACGCGACCACCTGGTTTCGCATCGTCGCCGGCAGGGACGGGACCGTGCGGATCCGCGACAACTTCGCCGGGCGCGCACCGGCATGGAGTCGAACGGGCGTCGCCAAGAACAAGGAGGATTTCGAGGTGGTGCTCCGCCGCGGCGAGGCGATCGAGGCCAGTCTTGCACGTCCCGAGGTACCCCCTCCAGCGCCGGCCGACCTGGCCACTCCCGTCGTGATCCAGCCGTGAGCTATTCCAATGGTTCCACAGCCACGGCCCTCCCCGAGCCCACGCGGAAGCTGTCGCGCGAGTCGACGAGCCAAGAGCACCCCAAACGACTGGTGTTGATCCCATAGACAGATGGTATCGCGATTGGTTGTCCGAAAGCCTTTGCAGTTAAAGACTTACGAATAGGCCCGGGAGGATTCGAACCTCCGACCAAGGGATTATGAGTCAACGGGCAAACCTCAAGAAACCCGAGGAAAACGGGTTTTCGGCGGAAGGTGGCAGCATATCGGCAGCAGTTGACGCTGAAATGCCGCAAGACCTGCAGGGCATCATTGACGCTTGGCCGGCCCTGCCAGAAGCAATCAAGGCGGGCGTCCTGGCAATGGTCAAGGCGGCGGGAGGTATCGCCGGGCAAGACCGATGAGAAGCCGCCACGACGCCCCAGGAGCGACGCTGTGGGCCTTCCGCGCGGGCGGGCGACTCCCGGACGGTCTGCGGCGGCGAAAGGGGCCCCGGGCGAGGTCACCGGAAACCGAACCGGACCCTGCCCGGCCCGCCGCCCGGAGTCACGTAGATATTCCTGTGCCCCGAGTCGCGCGAACGGTTTGCGGCTGTGGGTCCATGTTAGAGACCAGCATATAAGGCGGACCCTAAATGGATATCGTGAGCGACTACCGGGCGGCGCGGGCCCGGCTGCGGTTGGCCCCGTATGACGCATGGCTTGTCGAGTGGATCTCCCGTCGCGTGGCCCGCTTACTGGATAAATGCGACCAACTGGAACACGCGGGGGATGACCAGGGGGACGTGGCGGCGGCTGGCGGGAGCGAGGCGGCGGCCGCCGTTCCTCGCGCGCTTGCGTGCGAACGGCCCGCCCAGCGGTAGAATACACTCAGCGTGGCTAGCGCGACGGCGCGAACCCCGGAACCTGACCGGCCCGCCACGCTCATTTCTTTCTTCAGGGTCACAGCAGGTGGTGACATCAAATGGGCGATTCTCGGAAACCGGACGCTTCGCAACGGCAAGAATTGGTGTGGCTGCTGGATGAAGCCGACTCGGCCATCAAAGTCTGGTGGCAGACTGAGGAAGAGCGATGGCCGGAAATCCTGACGAAGCTGGTGTCACGGCTCCCGCTGTGCGGATTCGACCTCGAAGCCGAGGGCATCGCCAGCGACGTTCAGGCCACGCCGAAAATTGGTAGGCGGGGGTGTTGCAATCGCGACGAACTGAGGCACCATCGACAGCGAGTTGTCGAACGGGTACGGAAGCGGATTGCTGCTATTCGGAAGGTGGCGGCGGATAAGCCCCCAATCGGCCAGAAGACGGCGAAGAGCATTGCCCACGACGAAGCCGAAGCCGTCGCCCGCCGACTCGACAAGGAGGATGTAACGTTTCGCCACCTGAAGGCCGAAGAGATGGCGGCACGCATCCAGCAGGAAAGCGGCAAGCGCTGCTCGGATACTCTCGTCAAGGGACTACCGTTCTGGGATGAAGTGATGAAAGCTACGGGGCGCGGCAG
>JABWBD010000545.1 GCA_013360685.1 Pirellulales bacterium | reverse complement strand
TGATCCTGTCGGCCAACAAACGTTTCCTTCGGCCCACATTCGTCGCCGAAACGACGATGCTCGTCGCGTTCGATACGCAACTCGCGGTCGGCGCGCTGGTCGGCCGTCGGACCGCCGCTCGTGCCGTCCGACGCCTGCGGGCCATTCCAGTACTGCGTGATCTGCCGATCAATGATTGCCGTCAGTCGCGACTCGACTTCGCGACACAGCGCGTCGATGTGGTCTGCCGAGACGGTTGCCGGGCCGCCGGGTTCCTTCGCGGAAACCAAGTGAGCGGGAGGCAATTCAACGGCGTTGCTCCCCAGGCGTTTCTTGATCTCATCCTTCAAGCCGCGCAACGCTGCCTGTGCAACAACGTTGATCTGTCCCAAGGCAATGTCGAAATAGTCGGAGAATTGCTGCGCATCCGCCGTGTTCTGCGCCTGGTCGATTTCGCGAAACAGCGCGAGGACGTGCTCGCCGGCATGAGGATCGCCGAGGGCACCGCACCAAATCTCCTGCTCGGTGGCCGATGCCTGAAACCGGACGATGGGCGGCATCGCTCCGGTGGCCGGCGGGGGCGAGGCAAAGCGGTCTTTCAATCGGTCGGCCGGAAAGGCGCGATTGATGATCTGCCACAAGACTTGCTCGACTTCCCGCCAAGTTTCGGCTGCCGTGTAGTCCCTACCGCCCGGATCGCCGACGTTCGGCTTGCGTCGAGGCTGCAGGATGTAGACGGGTGTAAGCGAATTCTCGTCGAGCCGATACCATTGCCGCAGGATGTCTACCGGCAAGGGCTGTTCGCCAGCCGCCCCAATCTGCCCGGCAGCCTCTTCGAGGCTGCGGAATTCATCGGCCGAGATCTCTTCCGGCAACGGCCGCCAGCCGTAGCGGTTGCCCAGGAGGATGAGGAAATTGGGTTCGGGAGAAACCTCTTGCGACCGGCGGAGCTCTTCGAAACAGATGCGCATCGTGCGGTGATCCAACCCGGCTTCGGTCGACACTCCCCAGCGGAGGTCGACCGCCTGGAATTGAAAGCCCTCTTTCCGGCAGAGTTGCTCCAGCTTCGGGAACACGCGCTGCTGCAACGCATCGCGCTCGAGCTTGAGGTCGCTGAAGGTGGAACTGACGAAGACCCGGATGATCGGGCGAAGACGCTTGTTGGCGGTCGAGGAGGGGCTCATGGGGCCCGGCCATGTAAGGGTGAGCGCGTGTTGCCCAATCGCCGTCTAGCCGCAGGGCGCAGCCGGGAATGCTGAAAGAGTCGTGTCTTCAGTGTAGGCGGGACACTCGGCGGCCCGCTTTGCCGGGCTTCACTGGGCCACGGAGTGTCCCAGCTACAGTTTCTCAGCAGCCTCCGCTGGGCACTGCGGTGAAACGACCGTTGCAGGAGATGTCCCATAGAGGCCTGCCTTGCGGATGTTAGCCGTGCCTAATATGTTCCCCCGGGAGATAGTTGTCAAGATGGGGCCGTGGCGTTCCTGGGAGCGGAGACAGTCGAAGACTTCGCGGCAGTGGACGGTTGCTTCGCGCGGGGCGTCGATGCCCAGGCGGACCGTGTCGCCGCGGATCTCAACGACTACGACGTTGATGTTGTCGCAGACGACGATCGACTCGTTTCGCTTGCGGGCGGATCGGCCAACGATGCTTTCAAGGCCGGTTGGGCCCGGATGAGCCAACAAACCTTGGACATGGTGCTGCCCTCCTTCTCATTCAGCTCGTCCCTGGTTGATCTTCGATAAGACGATAAGACTCCGCTCTACGAGGGTCTGGTCGCCGTCAACACGATGGAGCCGATCACGCACGCGAAGCAAGGTGAGGCGGCGGTACACGGCGTTAAGTTGGCCGACGCGGAACTGCTCCACACCTCGGTCTTGGTCAACCTAGCCTACGTCTGCATCACCCAGTTTCTTCCGTTTCCAAACACCCTGGAAAGTCCTTTCAGCAGGTGGAAAGTAAGCGAGTTCTGCAACATACCCCTGTCGGACGATGTAGAACTTACGTCGACGGCCATCGACCTAAGTCCAAACTGGCGTGACCCTTGCGACGACGCGATGCGTCCGATTGGGTTTCGCAACACTCGCGCGTTGTCGCAAAACCCTCAGCGATCGGCCGCCTGCTGGCTGCCGCACGCGCAAACGTCCTTCGTTGACCCGATCGATTCGCAAGAGCCATCGGCCGCGAATGCATTGCTACCCTCGCTCGCGCCGACCGATTTTTTCGAAAATCCGCCTCCCGCCCCAAGAATTGAGTTGAAATGGAGCCACTGCGTATGGTATACATACGTCCACAAAACAACCCCGCGGTCACCACCGTCCGCCGAAACGGCCGCCACCGCATGAGAACACCACCCGTGGATACACAAACCATTCTGCCACGGCGAGGAAAAGCCATGCGCTCCGCAAATGTCTTAGCGGGCAAGTCGCTACATCGCGGAAGAAACAGGCGTATTTCTCTCTCCGGGGTGGGATATGCCGGCCATTCTTGCATTTCTCTCGTTCCCAGGCTCCGCCTGGGAACGCCTTGTCTTGCAGGCTCCGCCTGCCCAGCGAGTCATTCCGCCTGGGAACGCCTTGTCTTGCAGGCTCCGCCTGCCCAGCGAATCATGCAACACCAACTCGAGGCTGTTGCGTGGACCCAATTAAACACACCGTGTACCATGGAACGTAAAACGTGCCAAACCCCGCCGCTCGAACCCCACTTTTTTCATCCATCCAGGTCGGGAGTCTTTTCCGGCTGACGACATGACAAGGCCGTCCCACAAAGGAGCTGATGCAACGATGAGGAGATTGGATATGGATCGTACCGGGTTGTTAGGAATCGCGATTGTGGCCGCAATGGCTTGCGGTGCATCGGCGACGGAAGACAATCCGGCGAATCTGGCCCTGCGCGCTACCCCTTCCGCGCAAAGCGCGGCGTCGGCGCCGGAAGGAAAATACGGCGTCGAATGTCTCATCGACGGAACCAACGCCACGCACTGGGCCAGCGCAACCGGATACACGATGCCCCACTCGGTCCGGCTGCAATGGGACCAACCGGTGACGCTCGACACGGTCGCCGTGAATATCTTCGCTCGCGAGGGCGCCAGTCTCTATGCCTACTGGAAAGAGGCCGAGGTCGAGTTGGACGGAGGCCTCAAGCGCGCCTTCCATTTCTTGCCCGAGGAGTCGGCCGCGGCCGTGGTGCGTTTCGACAAGCCGGTCGAAACCACGTCGCTCAGCCTGCGGATTCTGGACGTCTACGACAAGAAAACCTATCTGGGCATTAGCGAGATCGGGGCCTATCTCGATCCTCAGAGACGGATCCGGCCGCCCGCGCACTTGGCACGCCCGAAGCCGCGCGAATCGTTGAAACCGGACGCTGCGGCAAGATCGGCGGTTTACGTCCATGCCGACGACCTGGCGAGGGCCCGCCGCAACGCCGAGACCACGGCGTGGGGTAAGGCGGAGAAAGCGGTCGTCCTGGCACAGGCCGCGAAATGGCTGGAGCACGACGAGGAGTTTTGGCTCCGATTCCTGCCTGAACCGGGCGCCTGCTACGCCTACGGGTTCACCGGATGCCCGATCTGCGGTTCGTCGTGCGGGACCTGGGCCGGCGCGCGGTGCCGCTGGGACCGGCCTCGGACCGTCACGTGCGCCAAAGGACACGTGCTGCCCGACAAGGACCACGCCGACAACGGCGCCGGGTACGTCGCCCCTGACGGCCGCATCCATTACCTGATCGGCGGATGGAATGCATGGGTCACGGAACAATGGACGCTGGACGCGCT
>JABWBD010000132.1 GCA_013360685.1 Pirellulales bacterium | reverse complement strand
ATCACCTCAAGCCAGCCGGCCGTCCCGCCCATGAAACGGCTCCAGAAGAAGAGCGTGAAGCACAATCCGGCCGTCAGCCCGCCGATGCTGATCCCAGGGGCGCTAAACTCAATATAAAGTGCCACCAGACCGACCACGAACAACAGCCCGGTGACCAGCGGCCGGTTGAGCTCGTAGACGGCCGTGTCGACGAACGTCGCTTCCAGGACCGGCAGGTTGCCGTCGAGCCCGTAGCGCCGGGCAACCTCCTCGCGACTGGAGGCGGTGGCCTCGGCAAGTCCCAGTTCCACCGCGCGGCGCCCGTTCACCTCGAGGAAATGCCCCTCGCGTGATTCGAGCACGGGCTTGATCTTTTCCCAATCATCCGGACGGTCGGATGCCTGGATCTCGTGGTCCGACAAGTAAGCTTCCTTGCCGGTCTGCTTGTTCTTCACGTGGTAGACGACCAGGTCCATGTCGACCATCGCTTCGGCCAGGGCCGGCGCGCGGCCGCGCGCTTCGGCAAGGTCGCGCATTTGCCTGGCCAGATCGCTGCGGATCTTTTCCGGCGCATGGCGGAAGAGGAAGTCCTCGGCCAGGAAGATCGGCCCGGCGTCGCCCATGCGGGCTTTGGGCCCCATCACGATCTCGTTGGCGCCCAAGGCGGCGATGGCGGCCCCGCTGAGCGCCTCGCGCGGGACATAAGCGACCGTGTAGGCCCAGTCCAAGGCGCCGAGCTTCTGGGCGATGGCGAGGCTCTCCTGGAGTTGGCCTCCGGGGCTGTCGATCTCAAGGACCACCAGATCGGCCCCGCGGCGTTTGGCTTCTTCGAGTTTGCGGTAGAGGTATTGCTCCCGCATCGACGTGATCATGCCGTCGAACCGGATCACCACGCCGTGATTGAACTTTCGCGGCGGCCTGTTTTCCTCGGCCGAAGCAGACAGCCCGAACAGGTCGAGGAGCGCCAGTGCCAGCGTGGCGACCCCAATCAGGAAAGGTCGGTTGAGCAGGAGACCAGGTTGTGCCATAGATGCGTGATACCCCGGTACGGATAAGATTCTCTCGATAGTCCATTATAGGGGTGTCGCTGTCTCGGACCAACCCCTGGGGAGGCGGTCGGACGGGAAGTACTGGAGCTTGCGTGGCCACCTGGGGTGAGGCTGTGGCGTATCGCCACCGTATGAATTGGCGAGATTACATTGAGGAACGTACGGATGTGATGCTGGGCAAGCCCGTATTCAAAGGAACGCGACTCACGGTGGAGCACATCCTCTGGGAGCTTGGCACGGGGATGAGCTATGACGAATTGCTCGACAACTATCCGACGCTCAAACCCGAACATCTCCAGGCCGCCATGCTCTATGCCGCTGCGGTTCTCACGATGGACGAGACCAGTGATCGGGAGCGACATGAAGTTCTTCGCGGACGAGAGAGCGGAAGGCACGGTTGCGAAAGTTGCCCCATGGCGGCTTAGATGAGGACTCTACTCCCTCTTCTAGGTGACAAGCATGGCATCTCCTATTCAGGAGAGGTCGTCAAAGCCAAAGTCGTGAGACTTCGGCTGCGGACAGGCGCCTTGCAGTCTCCGCGGGCATTTTGCTACATTCGTTGGTACAGACCGCCGGCGTGCTGCTCTGCGCGGGCATCGCAACGGATTGGAATCATGCTCCGCGATCTCGTGGGCGCTGAATCCTCTGGTCACGGTCGGTAGCGACGGTTCCGCGGCCTGCCCACGCACACCTCGCGACCTTCACGTGAGCCGTCGAATCGTTGATCGCGTTGTCTACGGAGGAGGGATTGATGAAAGAGAGTCTCGCAATGTTCCCGAGAGCCAGAATTCCGTACGGGACCTGGGGGAGCAGTTACTTCCCGGCGTGGCAGACTTCGGCGCTGGCGGAGGTGAATATCGGCCAGTTTGCCGGTGAGGCGATGAACCGGATTCTCGGAATCCGCAGAGTCCCGAAGAGCGAACTGGACTACCTGATCATCGGCTCGACGGTGCCGTGGCACTGGAAATTCTGGAACGCGCCCTTGGTGGCGAGCTGCCTGGGGCACCGTGTGCCGGGATTTCACCTGGAACAGGCCTGTGCCACCGGTCTCCAGGCCGTCGTCGCCGCCGCCGCGGAGGTCCAGAGCGGAGCCAACGACGTCGTGGGCGTATTGACCTTCGACCGGACCAGCGATTCGCCCGTCGGCGTGTTCCCGGAGCGCCGGGCCCACCAGCGGACCATGGCGTTGAGCGACGTGTGGGACAACTTTGGATTCGATCCGGCCACGGGGCAGGCGATGATGACTACCGCGGGCAACGCCGCCCGGAAATATCGCCTGGACCGCCGCGAGGTGGAGGATATCGCCTACTGCCGCTATCAGCAGTATTTCGAAACGAAGGCGTCTGGCTTTCTCGATCGGGTGCTGGTGCCGCTGGACGTGTTGAACGTGCAAGGCCGCGCGCTGGGCCGTATCACCGAGGACGTCGGGGTCCGCAGACTGACGCTGGACTCGCTGCGATCCATGCGCGAGCTGGAGCCGTGCGTGACGACCGGCACCCAGACGCATGCCTCGGACGGCATGGCGACGCTGCTGGTGACGACGGCGGAGAAGGCCAGGCAGCTCAGCCCGCGGCCCGAGATCGTCATCCAGTTCGTGGCCAAGGCCGAGATGCGGACTGATCCCGCCTTGATGCCGGAGGCTCCGACGCTTGCCGTCGAGAAGCTCCTGGCCAAGACCGGTCTTACCATGGCCGATATCGCGGTGGTCAAGAGCCACAACCCGTTTGCCATCAACGACGCGGTTTTCTCCAAGGTGCTCAAGTACGACTGGCGCAAGGTCAACCGGACCGGCTGCTCGCTGGTCTGGGGGCATCCGCAGGGTCCGACGCTCACCCGGATGCTGATCGAAGGTCTGGAGGAAGCGGTCGATCGGGGCGGCGGGCTCGTGCTGGTGTTGGGTTGTGCCGCGGGAGACGTGGGCATCGCGGCCCTCTTGAGAGTTACGGAAGGAGACAGGTCGTAATGACAAAGTCGCTCAGGCAGTCAACACTCCAGACCTTGGGGCTTGGATCGGTTACGGATATCTTTCGCGGCGGACGGCTGCCCGCCGATGCCGGCGATCTGGTGGACCGCGTGTTCGGCGGCCCGGCGGACCGTGGTTCGCTGGTGATCTCGGGGGCCAACGGGATCGTCGGCTCGGGCAAGATGATCCAGCTCAGCGCCAGGCTGGAGCCGTTCGGCGTGCGGTCGATCAGCCTGGCGCGTCCCAGGACCGCCGACGGGATCGGACCGCACTACCCGAGGCTGGTCGAGGCCGTCGGCCGCGAGCGGGCCGACCGGATCATGGGCAACATCGTGCGCATGACCTACGACGGCAATAGCCTCCCGGCCGACCTCGGCAAGTGGCACCCCCGTTTCCTTCTGGAAGCAATTCCGGAAATCCTCGAGGTCAAGAAGGAACATTACCGGCTTTTCCGCGACGCCTTTCCGGGGATCGAAATCCGCTCGGTCACGTCGGGATTTCCGAGTTCGGAGCTTGGCGTAGGGGTCGCCCATCCCGCTTTTCCTCACGAGATCAACAAGATCTGGGAGATCGTTGAAGACAAGACTTCGCCGGTCACGCAGCTTCTCTGGGCGCTGGGCTTGATTCCGGTTCCCGTGAGCGACGCCTGGTCGTTCGTCCTCGACGTGCTCTTCTGCGGGATGACGCTGGCCGGCCTCCGCTACCACCGCGCGACGAACATGCCGTTCTGGAAGATCGACAAGTACGTCCGCAAGTTGGCCGGCCCGAATCCCTTCCGGGCCCACGACGTGATCGGCGCCCAAGGGGCGAATTTCCTCACCTGGTCCTGCCTGCACCACCTCGCCCAGCAATACGGGCCGCTGTTCCGTCCCACGCCGGAGCTTTGCCAGCGCAAGCAGACCAGCCAGAACTGGTATCCGCTGGACCATCTCCGGCCGTTGGTGGACTGGCCTCTGGACCGCGACGCGGAGGAGGGGTTCGCCGATTGGATCCTCGGGGCGATGTTCCAGATGGCCAGCCTCTTGCTCCACGAACGTCGCGGACACCTGTCGCATATCAACGCGATCGGCGAGCTCTGCGCGCAGTTCCGCCGCGGCATCCTGGCCATGATCCGCAGCGTGGGGGCCGAGGGCGCGATCCGGCGCGTCGAGGCCTATCACCGGCTGCATCCCGAAGCCGCCGGCCGCTCGTGGTATCCGGCTGCCTTCGAGCAGATCGAAAGCCCTGAGTGGCAGCAGTTGTACGTCAACGCCGAGCACGACGGCACCGTCGGCGTGATCAGCATCGGGCGCGAAAGCTACAACGGCGACGTGGACGCCGAATTGAACCGCGCGATCGACTGGCTGAAAGCGCAGCGGATCGATCGGGTGATCCTGACCGGCGATTTCCACCTTGCCACGCAGATGGTCGGCGCCGATACGAGCGAGTTCTTTCCCGCGCTGGAGGACGCCCGTGAGGGACACCGGCTGGCCGCGGCGTGGACCGCCACGGCCCGGCGGCTTTACAACGAGTTCAAGGTTTCTGTCGGCTTCATTGGCGGCAAGCGGTGCCTCGGGGGTTTTTTGGAGTTGCTCATGCACTGCCACTACCTCGTCGCGGTCGACGACGCGGCCCTGGGGATGCCCGAGGTAACGCTGCCCGTGGTACCGGGCATGGAGGGCTGCCACTGGCCGTTCCGCAAGGCCAACCCGGCCCAATGGCCCAAGCTCGTCCGCCTGCTGCTGTGCGGGGCCCCGGTCAAAGCGCCGGAGGCCGTCGAGTGGCTGATCGACTACGCGGGTCCCATGCACGAGTCGCTCCGGACGGTTTGGCGGCTGGTCAACGGCGATGCGGCAGGCCTGCCGATGAGAAGGGTCGACGAAGGCTCGCTCCAAGGCATCCCGGCGGACGTCGGCGTGCCGGCCTCGGACAACCCGGCCACGGAAGCGGCCAGAAAGGCCATCCTCGACAGCATCAGGGCCTCCACGACCGTCCCGCTGTCCGACGCCCTCGAGGTCCAGGCGCGTCACTCCGCCGGGTTCATCGCCGGTTCTTTCTGCCGGGAAGGAAGCATCGGCGCCGAGCACAAGAAGACAATGGGGCTCTAATGCCAACCCCCTTGGAAGCGATTCGGCCGGCGACAAGCACGCAGATCGGGAGGATTGAAACAACGCAAGAGAAACTACGGTTTCGTCAGAGTAAACCCCACGATCCCCCAACCCGGCAGTTGCCCGGTCTGGATTGTGTCGGCCGTCGCGGATGCCGGCGTTTGTGCGCCGGTTGCCGCGTCGACGCGGTGCAGAGTGTACTCGCCCGACATGCCGATCACTCCGGGAACGAGGCGTAGCGTCGCTTCAGCCGCCGACGGGCCCAGGTTGGCGGCTACAATCAGGTAGGCCTCGCCCTTGGCGCCCGGCTGCGGATGCCGCTTGTAGACCACACATTCGATCTGCCGATTGCTCGACCGTGCGGCGATCGCTCCCGCCGAAGGCAAGTTGAAGACCGAGGCCCGCTGGAGGTCAATCGCCTGCAGGGCTCTCCAGTACGGCAAGATGTAGTCGTAAGCGGGATCTCCGGGGTCGACCGGCCCCTCGGCTTCCTTGAATCCGGTGAGCAGATGCGCGTAGATACCCCAGGCCGCCATCTTCGCGACTGCTTCGGGGGTTCGAAACTCGGGTGAGAGCGTCCACGGCATGCAGGCCGCTCCGCCCATCATGCCCTTGAGGACCGTGTCATCGCGGGTGACGAACATCGAGTGGTCCGTGCCGTATTCGCCCGGCAAGTAAGCGTCAAAGGCGAGGTTCCCCAGGACGCCAGCGCACCCGAAGCCGTAATGCCCGATCAAGAAGCCTTCCGCGCCAACCAACTCGCGGAGTTGCCGCGCGAAGAGGAAATAGCCTCTGGCAGGGGCAATGCTGCCGTCGGCGGAGAAATGCTCATCGCCGATGCCCTGCTCCGGCGGCCAGGTCTTCTCATGGTAGGCGACGCAGTGGTGCCCGTGCCAATCGACGTAGATGCCGTCCCAATTCCGCTTGCAGTACGTCTTGAAAAAATCGGCGGCAAGGCCGTAACGCTCGATTCCGCGCATGTAAAGCCCCACGCGGAGACCCTTCTGGTGG
The DNA here is from genome assembly GCA_013360685.1 of Pirellulales bacterium. Taxonomy (GTDB): domain Bacteria; phylum Planctomycetota; class Planctomycetia; order Pirellulales; family Thermoguttaceae; genus JABWBD01. Next base: position 12,625 of record JABWBD010000132.1, on the reverse strand, counting down.
GCATAGTCGATCGAGCGGACCATCTCCGCGTGGTCGCGGGGATGATAGTCGGCGTGCGGCCTGCCGTTCGCGCCGGGAATCGTCTTCAGCCAGAGGTGATAGATCATCATCGTGGCTCCTCGCTCGACCATCCGATCGATCTGATCGTTCGTGGGGAAGAACTTGTCGAGCAGGCGAGAGTTGATGACGTGGTAGACTCGCTGGCCGATGACGTTTGCCCTGGGAGGGCCGGTCGACGCCGATCCCAGACCGAGAGCAAAGCGGTTTCTGTACTCTTTCGGGCCGCGCAGCGTGTGCTTGCCGTCGGCAAGCGACCAGACGAACCGCTGCCGGGACGAATCGAACTTGAGCGAACCTGCCAGGGCGGCTTTTCGCTCGACGAGCACTTCGACCTCGTTGGTATAGCTCCGCTCGCAGTGCATGCCGAAAGCCACGCGGCCCGACGGAAACGTATTCGGCGAGGTCATTCCGGTCGTACCCCCAAAATACTTCGGCGCCTGGACTGTCGCCCGGTCCACCACGAAGGAGAGTGTTGATTCGGCAAGTACCGTTTCTCCCTCGGCGAGAGAGTAGTCAAGGTCGACGAACACGGCCCCTTCGGGGTAAACCTCATAAGAAAGCCGTACCTTCCACGGACCGGCGCGTCCATCATCGGATCGCGGCGTGCCCGCCGCCTGAAACCGCACGCAGTCCTCCGCCGACTCGAAGCCGGCGAAGCAGACCTCGCCGTCGTTCGCCAGCCGATAGACGGCCTCCCCGCCGGCGATTTCCAGCGCCGGAGCGGTCTGCCCATCGGCGCCCAGCACCCGATTCCACTGCAAACCGTCGAACAACTCGATGGCCGTGATCTGACCGCCTCGGCGGCCGTCGGCAACCAGGCGGAAGTGTTCTCCGGTCACAGTGACCTGCGAACCGGACTGGGTGGCCTTCATCGCGGCACGTGCCGTCCCGGCAGGAAACAGGGCGGCCGTCGAGACAAGCAGCAACAACAGACATCGCATGACCCTGCTCCTCCGGGGCTCTCGGCGGCTACGGATAGAACCGCTTTATGAACTCTTCTTTGGCGAGATAGTGGTAGGACGAACTGTAGCTTTCGACCCGCTTCCGTGCGGCGTCGTCCGGCAGGGCGAGGTAGAAGTACCCGCCGATCAGCGGAACCTGCATGACCCGCTTGTACCAAGTCCTCAGGCCGCTTTGGACGCCCGTGGTCTCCAGCAAAAAGGTGATCGAAAAATCCTTGGCGTCCAGCCGGGTATCCAGGGCCACGGGATGGATCTCATACTCGCCGGACACGGCCTGCGCGGCGAACTCGACGAGCGACAGCGGTTGACCGGCGTGCGTAAAATAGCCGCTCTGGTCAAGGTCGTAGAGGACCCACTTCCGGAGCTTCTTGTCGAGAACCTCCAAAAGGGTATGGCCGTTGTCGTAGGTATTCCACTCGTCCAGCGTAAGTCCGCTTACGGTTCGTGACTCGATTTTGTGCTCTGCGAGGATCTGCCTCGCAAACTCGGCCGTCGGCCCGCAGGTCAAGAAGAGTTTCTCGTGCATCGCTTTGGCCTTCAGCGCCTCCTGCGGCACGCCATGATCGCGGGCGCCGTGCGCCACAATCCAGGCGATGCCGGAAAGCAGTGCTTGGGCGTTCTCGTGGTAGACGATCCGCTGCTCGGTCTTCTCCGGGTAGTGCACGAAGCGATAGAGCCCTTCGCGCTGCATGGCGTACGAGCCTCCTGCAAACTCGTACGTGCCCGGCGGAATGACCAGTCGATCCGGAAGCGGCGACACCTTCGCACCCGGTGAAACCTGAGAGCCCGGCAGCCATGCCAATTCCTCCATGCACACGTAGTAGGCGAACGGGGCGTTCCTGGTTCCAGGTGGCTGGGACAGACAGCGGGGCGCCGAGGCAAAGATCGCCGCGAGACACAACGCAAACGTCCAAGTCGAAGCGGGGCTTGCCAAACGGCGCAACGGGTTCATCGGACGCGCATCACCCATGGTTTTTTCTCCGACCGCGGTTGAGGCGGCGAGTGCCCTCTTTCGATCGAGCGCCGAACGAATGCCGGCACCGTCCGCCGAAGTAGATGTCGATAACGCAACAAATGACAGGAAATCCGTGGCTCATGGCTGCAATGCCGCCGGGATGCGGAAAAAGTGCACGCGGGCCGCGTGCGGCTTGCCAGGGTTTTTCGGCAGCACATCGGTGAACGAGCCGATGATCCAACCCTCCGGCGTGACTTCGTGGCAGCCGCCGATGGCGTAGGGGCTGGCCAGCGGCGCCGCGCCGGCGGCATGGTCGCGCCACGTCGCGCCGCCGTCGTCGCTCGCAAGGCAGACGAGCCGGCGGTCGCGCTCGTCGCACGAGACACAGAAGATCGTGCCGCCGCGCGTCGCGAAGAAGCCGTCGAGGTTCTGGATCGAGAGAGCTTGGCCGCGGAATTCCGGCTGGCGGTCCAACTCGCGCTTGCCGCCGGCGAGGTCGTAGCGGACGTAGTGCTGTCGCACCGACTGCGTCCGCGCGAGATAGAGGAAGTGCGCCTTGCCGCCCTCGATGAGAAAACTGGAGAGCCACGTGTGTACGTCGAACTCGTCGTCGAGCGTGACGCGGTCGGCCGGGCCGCCTTCGTCCGCGACCGCGGGCAGTGCGACCGGCTCGCGCGCCATCGTGCGCCATGTCACTCCGCCGTCGGGAGACTGGAGGTAATGGATGCTGCGGTAGAGGTATTTTCCGACGGCCTCGGTCGTCCAGGCGGCGTGGAGGACGCCCCGCGAATCCCATTGCAGGAGCGGGTATTGCAGATTCGCCTTCTCGCCGCGCCGGAGCATGTCGGCCCGGCTGAGCACGGTGCCGTCGAGGCCGAAGCGGATGAACGCGCCGCTGTGCGAGAAGTAGCAGACCTCTCCGCGCGTTTCGTTCAACGCCATCGCGAATTTTCCGGCGGACGCTCTCGGCACGCGCGTGATGTGCGGCGTGCGATAATCCTCCGCCGCCAGGAAACGGTAGAGCAGCACTTCGAGACTCACGAAGTCCGGGCGGCCAAGGTAGAGATTGCCGGCGGAATCGGTTTCCAGCACGGGCGGGTTCGTGGCGTCGGTCGCCTCGTAGAGCGTGGTGAATGTCTTGCCGCCGTCCTTGCTCCACGACAGCCGCCATTGCTGCGCGGTGTATTGCTCGTTCCGCGAACGGATGTGCGTCATGAAAATCCCGCGCGGGTTGCGGACGACTTTTTGGTTGTGGCTCTGGAACGTTCCGAAGTGCGTGGCGTCGGCGTCCACGAGCGTGGTCTCGATGACCAGCGGCGCGGCGGCTCGCAGAACGCCAAGCGGAGCCAGCAACATGGCTACGGTAGTCACCGCGAGAGTGAGTTTTCGTGTGCTGTTCACGGAGGCATCCTCGTTCGCGCGCGGGCGGGTAACGGTGCGGTTCTTAACGGTCGGCCGGCCCGGCAGCCCCCATTGTAACGATGCCGAACGACCCGGCAATAGAGTTCGGAACCGCGAGCGGGCAGCGAGTGATTCGGCGGCGGTGATGGCCTGGCAGGCCGACGACGGAGCAAGCGGAGTCCACGAGAGGACGGGGTTCACGGCTTGCTACGGGGTCGACGCCCGGCGGGTCGGCTCCGACCATGGCGAGTTCGGCGCCAAAACACGAAAACGCGGAGGAAATCGCGCCGGGACTTGTGGCGGGCCGGGGCACTTGGGAAAATCCACTTGGCCGGCGAGATCGCCAGAGTGATTCCGGCCGCGGTCGCGGCAAGACAACGCACGAGAGGACGCCCATGACGCATTTCAACTGGTGGATCGACGGCAGCATCATCGGCCTTTACCTGGTGGCCACGATGGTCGCCGGCATCATGGTGCGAAAGTACGTCGGCAAAGTGGAACACTTCCTGGTGGCCGGGCGCGAGGTCGACGTCTACCTGGGGATCGCCTCGCTGGCAGCCACCGAGTTCGGCGTGGTCACCTGCATGTATACGGCCGAAAACGGTTACAGGTACGGTTTTGCCGGCGCCACCCCCGGCATCCTCATGGCCCTGGCGATGTGTTTCGTGGGCGTTACCGGCTTTTGTATCGACCCGCTGCGCCAAGCCGGGGTGATGACCATTCCTGAGCTGTTCGAGAAACGCTTCGGCCCACGGGTCCGCTGGGCGGCCGGAGTGGTGATCGTGCTGGGTGGACTGCTGAACATGGGAGTGTTCCTGCGGATCACCGGCGAATTCCTGGTGCTGGTCGGCGGGTTCGATTTGAGCCAAATGGAACGAAATCTGTTGCTGATGATGACTGTGCTGCTTTTGTTGGGCACCATCTATACCGTCGTCGGCGGCATGCTCTCCGTGTTAGTCACGGACTTTCTCCAGTTCATCGTAATGAGCGCGGGCCTGTTGGCGGTGACGGCCCTGATTCTGATGAAAATCGGCTGGGCCCCGCTGGCCGCCACCGTCGCCCGGCAGCAGGGCGAAGGCGGATTCAACCCCTTTCTGTGCCAGGGAATGGGGTGGCAATATGTGTTGTTCAACGCGATCGAATGCATGGCCGGAGCGATCACCTGGCAGACGACGATCTCGCGCCTCCTGGCGTCGAAGGACGCGCGCACCGGCCGGCGGATCTACACGCGGACGAGTTTCTTTTTCGCCTGCCGCTTTGTCTTGCCGGGCATCTGGGGAATCGCGGCCCTGGCCGTGCTGACGCCGGGAGCGTTCGCCGGTCTGCCGGCCAACTTCCAGGAGCAGAACACGTCGCTTTACGCAATGCCGCTGTTCTTGAGCCAGTTCGTGCCGGTCGGGCTGATGGGTCTGCTGCTGGCAGCAATGTTGGCCGCCGACATGTCGACCACGTCGTCCTACATGATCACTTGGGCGAGCGTTATCTACAACGACGTTCTGGCGCCCTTGCGCAAGACGCCCTGGTCGGAGCGGCGCGGTTTGTTCTGGAACCGTGTGATCGTCTCCTTAATCGGCGGATTCCTGCTCTTCTACGGCCTGTGGTATCCCCTCAAAGGCGACGTGTATGCCTATCTCCTGGTGACCGGCACCATCTACATGGCCAGCATCTCCACGATGCTGGTTGCCTGCTGCTACTGGAAGCGGGCCAACAACTGGGGCGCGACCGCCGCGATCGTTGCGGGGGCCGTGATTCCCATTGCCTGCCTGGTCTTCGAGCAACTGCACGCCATGACTTCCCAGCAAGTGCAACTCTGGCGGTGCTACTCGGGCATCGGCGCGTTCGTGGCCACCGCAGTCGCGATGGTCGTTTTCTCCTTGCTGAAACCGCATGCCGATCCGCCGGCAAGGGCGGACTCGGAACAAGTCGACGGGAATTGACGGGAGGATATCGATGATTGCCGAACATTGGTTCTGGTGGCTGCTCTGCGTGGCCTGCGTCGCCTGGTACAGCACGATTACCGTGTACGTTGCCGTGCGCGGGTGTTTCGAGATCCGCAAGATGCTCGCGCGGCTGAAAGAGGACCAACCGGCCGACGACACCGCCCTGCGGTGACCGGAATCCCGGAGAAAGAGACGCCGCAGCGAGTCGTCTGCATCTGACGGCGGCGCCGCCGGGCAGGTCACCGGAAGGCAAAGCTGAAGAGCTCTGCGTCGACCAGTTCGATCCGCAGGGTGAGCGGTTTCCGGGCCAATGTTTCCAGATCGCCGCGGCCGCCGAAGACGACCGTGTGGCGAAGCGAGTCGCCGCAAACGTCTTCCGACGTGGGCCAACCGGCCAACGGACTACCGGCGAGGTCGCAAAGGGTGACCCGGATCTTTCCACCTGGGCGGGTCCGCGCATTGAACTCGAGACGGCGGCCGTCGAAGACCAAAGGCACGGTCGCAAGCACGCCGCCGCCGGCTGGGGCATCGGCGGAGACGAAGCGGTCAAGCTGCCAGGTGGCCAGGCCGACGCCGTAGACATGGTCGGGCGCGGGACCGCCGGCACGCTTTTCATGGCCATGGCCGTGGTTGGTGCACGAGTAGTAAAGCCGGATCTCATCGCCGACGCGGAATGCTTCGGCCGCCGTTTCGAAAAAGCCGCAATCCCACTCGCCGGGCTTGCCGCGCGGGATGGCGGGACTGCGGAAGGGCCGCTCCCAACGCTCCAGGTCGCACGACACGGCAAGCTGCACCTCACCCGGCCCCTCTTGCGGTCCGGGACGCCGGGCGCCGTTGATCGTGAAAAGCCACGGGAAGGCGACCGTGCACGATTCCGCCTGGTACACGCCCACACCATAAAACTCGGTGCGCCGATACGCGGCCACGTCGGGCACATCGAGGATCGGCCGGGCCTCCTCAATCCTTGCCAGGCTGCCGGCGTCGTCGCGCTCGTCGGGGACGAAGGCCGGTTGGGGCGGGTTCCACGAGTCGAAGTCTTTGCTCGTGGTGACGTAGAAGCACCGGCGATTGAACCCCATCGCCTGCGTCATGATTTTGGGGAAAGCGACGTACAGCCGAAGCCGCCGGTCGTAGTAGCCGCCGATCACGTCCCCGTGAGGGCAGATCGGCTCGCGGCTGTGGACGGTTACCTGCAGACCATCGGGTGAGACGTAGGTGTTGTAGCCGGTGTCGATCGGCGGATCGTAGCCGGTGTTCTTGGCGCCCTTGGCGTTGGGCCCCCAGGCGATGACCTTGTAACGGCGTGCCGGGTCGGGGTCGTCGCGGTCCTTCCACACGGCCGCGAACATGAAGCCCGTCCAACAAGTCTTGCTGTTCTCCCATCGGAGCCCGTCACGGCTGGTGGCGTAGAGTTCACCGTTGCAGCCGAGATACCACATCTTGAAGAGATTCTCATCCTCGTCGTAGAGCACGCTGCCGCACAGATAAACGCGACTGGCCGCATCCGGACCGGATCGGATCAAAGGGTTGGCCGGATGCTTCTTGGCCGGATGGAGCGTGAAGCTCACTCCCGGGGCCTGGTGGACCAGTCGCCGGTCGATAAACAACTGCGCGCGGTTGCCCACGTCGACCGGCGTCGTCGGCGCGCCGCCCTGGTAGAGCAGGACCGCTGAGAGAAGAGGTAGCCAGTTCATGAGGTCTTCAACACTCCCATCGGCGGCGCAAACAGTTCTCTCGTCCCGAAAGCCGTATGCCGACACCTGGAACGTCTTGGTTGTCGTCAATCTAACGGGATTGTGACCGGTGTCAAGCGGCATCCCAAGGCAACGGAGGCCATGCTCACCGGAAAAGCCTCGCAGACCTTGACCCGGCGTCCGCGCTGGAGACAATGGACGGCAGCACTCCCGAAGACCATGGAACCTGACCATGAAACGCTCCGTCGGCGCCAAGACGCTCCTCTATCCTACCCCGACCTGGATCATAGGATCCTACGACCGGCAAGGCAGGCCCAACGGCATGACGGCGTCCTGGGGCGGCATCTGCTGCTCCGACCCGCCCTGCGTGGCGGTCTCGCTCCGCAAGGCCACCTACAGTTACGGAAGCCTGATCGAGCGGCAAGCGTTCACCGTCAGTGTGCCGTCGCAAGGGCAAGTCAAGGAGGCCGACTACTTCGGGATGTCCAGCGGCCGAGAGACCGACAAGTTTGCCGCCACCGGCTGCACGCCGGTCCGCAGCGAACTGGTGGATGCGCCCTACGTCCAGGAGTGCCCGCTGGTACTGGAGTGCAAAGTCCTGCACGTCTTCGAGTTGGGACTGCACACGCAGTTCGTCGGACAGATCCTCGACGTCAAGGCGGACGAAGAAGTGCTCGACGCCGACGGCATGCCGGACATCCTCAAGGTCCGGCCGATCATCTTCTCGCCGGCCAACTACGCCTACTACGGCATCGGGGAGACGTTGGGGCGTGCTTTCTCGGTCGGGAAAGTGATCTGACTCGCGGGCCATTGGCGGAGAGTTGGCTGCCACGCCGCGGTTACGCTGCTGCCGGCACGATGGGGGCGATTGGGGCAGATCCCGCCGACTTCAGTCCAGCAGGCCGAGGGCATCGGCGGGCGGCCCGCTATCGGTGGCGGGCAGAGAGGGGCGTGATCTTGATGTTCCGGTAAGCGACCGGACCGTGGTTGCCCTGGAACATCAGTGGTCCTTCGGCGGATTCCTTGCCCGCGACCCCGCCCGGCGTCTGCTTCGTCAGCTCCACGTTCTCATGGATCGTCTCGCCGTTGAGTGTGACTTTCAGAATCCGGGCGTTTGCGGTCTTGTTTCCGGCGGCGTTGAAGCGCGGCGCAAGGTATTCGATCACGAATTGTTGCCACTGGCCAGGCGCTTTGCAGGCGTTCTTCCTCGGCACTGCGAAGCTGTAGATCGCGCCCATGTCGCCCATGCCGAGGTCGTCGCCTTTGCCGAAGCTGTCGAGCACCTGGATTTCGTATTCGCCCATGACGTAGATTCCCGAGTTCGATCCCTTGGGGACCATCACTTCCAGCTCGATGCGGGCATCGCCGAATTTGGCGTCGCAGTACAGGTCGAGCCCGTGCGAGCCGGCGTTGATCAGTTCCGATCCGCCGGGCGCAACGGCGATCTGTCGGGGGTCGCCGGTCTTGAGCGAAGCGGTGCCGACCGTCCAAAGGCTTTTCTCCGGCGAGCCTTTCACTTGCCACCCGGTCAGGTCCGTGCCGTTGAACAGTTCGACCGTCTCGCCCGCCTCGGCCACCGCAGCGAACACGACCCAAGACACCGCAACGATCCATTTCCATGCAGTTTTCATGTACAGGCTCCCGGTTACTGAACAGGAAACTTGATTTTTCCACCCGGGGGAGTCTAACCGGAGACGACTGGAGAATCAAGGAGGTGGTATGCCCGCCTCTGGCTGAATGCTTGCCAATGGATCACTGAAGGAAGCCGTTCGGCAGATCGCTGAAAGCGATGCACGAGCCGGCTTGCCGTTTCTTCCGGTTCGGATGAACGACTGGGTACGAAACATCGGCCATGGTGCAAGCGGAGGGTGAGGTGCGCGTCGTTGGCGTGCCACTTGCCCCGGGAACCGAGGTCGACGTGACCATTAGCCCGAAGGAAGAACCAACGTTTTCCAAACAACCGGCGTACGACGAACTGGAGGAAGTCTACCGCCAGTGCCGCGCCGGGGGCTGGGACGCGCATGGGGCCGAGCCGGTTGAGGCGGAGACGCTGCGAATCGTGCGGCGGTCCCTCGAGGCGCTTCCGCCGGGCTATCCGCTGCCGTCCGTCGGGGCCGAGCCGGACGGACAGATCACGCTGGAGTGGTATCGGGCGACGGACTGGCTGTTGACCGTGAGCGTCAGCCGCGAGGGGACGCTCTACTACGCCGCACTGCTGGGCGAGGAAGACCCGCGCGGCACTTGCCGTTTCGAGGGCGAAGTCCCGGAGACGATTCTCTACTGGATCCGCCGAGTTTCCATGCCGTGATGGACCCGAACCACATACCGCCTGTCGCGGACGACGAACTGCTGACGCGGTTCATCACGCAGGCGAAACAGTTTCGGCCTGGCGACCAGACCGTGAAGCCCGATCTGTTCATTCCCTTTCGCCTGACGCAGTTGTCGGTGACCCGACATCGCGCGGCGACCGCGGAGGAATTGTGGGGCATCGGGCGCGAGGTAGCGGCCCTGCGGCAGCAGACGCTCTACGGACGCTCCGAAATCAGAGCCTCCGATTGCGCTAGTTGTCCCTTGTCGATAGTACCGGACCCGATTCTGCCCCCGGATGCCCCGTACAATCCGAATCATGCCAACATCATCGGATTTCCAAGCGCGAAGCCGGACCAAGAGGCGCTCGCCATCAAGATTGCGCATAAAGCGTCCAATCGCATTCCGCCACCATAGCAATTGCCGGTAGCGGTGCGAAGAGTCTATGCGAGGTTCGTGCGCGTCGGGCGTGGACCTCACCGCCGCCGTCGCCCTCACCCCGGCGCGCTGTCGCGGACTGCTGGTGGGTTCGGATCGGTTCGTGGCGAAGATGCGGCGGCTTTGGGTGATCGGCCGGACGACGCCTTGCTTGCCGCAGTTGGTCGCGCGGAAGCCGCGTGGCGGCGCTGGAGGTAGCCAGCGCGCAGCTCAGGGAGACAGCGGAAAGGCCGGGAAAGCATCTTGATGGCACACGGCGATCTGACACCATGAGATTCGCTTGGAGAGTTAAGTTGCAGGTCAGAACCTGACCCCTGACTGCCCCGCGCGGTCGGCAGTCGCCTTGCGTCAGGTGACCCATCCGCCTGGTAGAACCGGCACGGCAGCGAGTGCAATGGTGCGGCCGATGTGCGGACGGCTGCAGACTACCCTCAGGGCAGGACACGAGATAGCCGTTCACCCTAATCCTAATAGGAACGACCGGTCAGTAACCTGTGGGTACATATTTTGACCACTTTACCATTATCGACTGCAAGAACCAATCCAGGGTAACCTTTGTAGAACCAATGCTCCAACCTTACAGCGCTGCCTGGCGGTGCGCCGTACACCTCTCCATCAAATCCTTTGACTTCAGGCCAGAATACTTCTATGAGTCTCTTCTCGTCGGGAAAGCCAAGTGTCGCCAATACCTCTTCACTCGAAGATGTATTCCGAAAGGGTAGCTCCACAATCTTCACAGAGACAACTGCGGATTCTGCGCCGAGCTTCACAGTGATGACAGCTTGACCTGGACGAATAAACCTACACTCAGTTCCGAACCGGTCGATCTGGAGTAAGTTCCGGTTACGGCTGAAGAACAGTGGTCGCACGGCATCCCCGCCGACATTGAAGAATCCCTGTGTACCTTCTTTCCCTCGATACCGCACGGTAAAGAAATGCAGTCGCGTTTCCGGACTGCTCTTACCTATGTAAATAACCGGTTCTTCTGCCGTCACAGAGAGGCCGACAGCCCTCTGCGCCGCGGCTTGCAAAGGCATTAGCATGGGCAGAAAAATCAACGCTTGGGGTAGGATGTTCACGCCATTCTCTCCGTGTTACGGACTACGGTTCGGTGGTTTGCCGTTCTTAATCCGGGAAGCAACGTTCCACTTCCAGAATGCATTCTTACACGAACTGCTCCGGGTCGCGGGTGTTTTTTGCAAGACTCTGCCCGAGTTCGACCGCATCGACGTGCGGTTTAATGGTCGGGGTTTTCCAACCCCGAGGTGCAGGTATGCCAGCGGCTTGACATGCTCCGAGTATTGTTGACCGGACGTAGTCCCTAATGAAACCGGGAGGGTTGCATGTGTTGCTGGCCGTCCGTCCATAATTTGCTATGGCGAGATCGCCTAGTGTCAACGGTCGGCCCAGTCTCGCCCCGGCACATTTCAAGCACAAAGCACAGGTGATCGCTCACAGCAGGTTCGGCGTCGGCAATCTCACGCCAAACTTCATCTTTCACCCAGTAGAGTACGGCCGGGTCTCTACAGCATACGCATTCCACGATTGCTTGCTCCGTTTCGCTGCGATTTCAACCTAAACGCCTTGCATCCCCCGTGGATCAGTCACTATGGCCGAGTTCCGGGCTGCTGAAGACTTCCCAAATCTTGTTTCTGAAAACCCATCGAAGTCCATGCCTCGCCACGAATTGGCGTCCACTCTTCGGGCGGCAAAGATCAGATATTGATCCTCTGTCGCGACCAATACGGATTCGCTTCCCTCTCGTGAGGATAGCTCGAAAGCCTCATCACGGAGCGATTCACGCTGACGGGTGCGTGTTTCTTCATCCGGGTCATCCCATCGGATGAGGTCGTCATCCGGGGCAGTCACCACTAGTCCTCCTGCATCTCCGAGACCTTCCAAGAACTGCGTTACCGCTTGGACCGTCGAAGCGATGTCCAGAGAGACACGTGCTTCAATGCCCCCGTTGTCGGAACGATGTGTCATGCGATCACTCCAATCCGGCAATGGTTCTTTAAAGCAAAACAACCGATAGACAGACGACACCTGCCTCGCCGTCGTCGCTCAATGCCGCAGAGACTCTTCGTCTTACAACGGCGCGTCATCAGCGAGGCCAGCCCTGCCCAGTAACGGACTTCTTTAGCATTGTGCGCCGCAGAAGTCAAGTCATGGCAGTCTTATCCGCCCCTGGTATCACTATCGGAGGGTTCTGCGGATGGTGCGAAGGACTCCGTCTGGCAGTCCCAGCGAGGGCTCAGAGTCGGTCAGAGTCAGGGTCAGGCTCTAAATTTCAACCTTGATTGAAGTTGAAATTTAAAGCCTGACCCTGTATTGCCTCTGGTGGCGGCGCAGCTTGCGCGGCGGCGCGTTTGGCTACCGCGGCGAGCGAAGTGGCCGCCGCACTGGGCTACCGAGGTCACGGCGGCGTCCACACGGCGGTGGCGAGAGTCGAGACAGGCAGTCCGCAGTTCAAGGGAGACAGCGGAAAGGCTGGGAAAGCAGCTTGACTAATGACACGGCACTCTGACGCCAGGAGACCTTCTTCGGCCGGGAACGTCAGCAGCTCAGGGTGTCTCCCAGTCTTCGACCACCAAGCCGGAAATCCGGCTGAACTCGGAGATATTGTGCGTGACGACGGTGCAGCCGTGAGCAAGCGCGATGGCGGCAATCTGTAGGTCATACGCGCCGATCGCAGTGCCGGTTGTTTCCAGATGGTAACGGATGGAGGCAAACCGGTCGGCCGCCGCGGCATCGAATGAGAGGCAGGCGTAAGGCGAACGCTAGAAAATGACCTACCACTATTTCGCAGTTTCGAGTACACGCTCAGTTTCGTCCCCTGACGGGTATCGTATTTTCAAGCGTTCGCCT
>JABWBD010000131.1 GCA_013360685.1 Pirellulales bacterium | reverse complement strand
CGAACGCGCTCTGACCATAAATTACTCCAAAATTCACTGCTTTTGCCTGGCGCCGCATCTCCCCGGTCACCTGCTCCAGCCCAACTCCATACACCTGGCTGGCGACCCGAGCGTGGATGTCTTCATCGCGTGCAAATGCCTCGCAGAGGCGCTCGTCGCCGCTGAAGTGCGCCAGCACGCGCAGTTCGATCTGAGAGTAGTCGGCCGCCAGCAACAACCAGCCGTCCTCGCCCGGCACAAAGGCCGAGCGGATTTCCCGGCCCTCCTCGGTCCGGACCGGGATATTCTGGAGGTTGGGATCGCTGGAGCTCAATCGGCCCGTGGCCGTCACCACCTGGTTGAACGAGGCGTGGACCCGGCCCGTCTTCGGGTAGATCATCTGCGGCAGCGCGTCGACATAGGTGCTTTTCAGTTTCGCGTATTGCCGGTAGTCGATGATCTTGGCGGGCAGCGGATGGACCATGGCCAACTCTTCGAGAACGTCCACGTCGGTGCTGGGCCCGGTCTTCGTTTTCTTGACCACCGGCAGGCGGAACTCGTCAAAAAGGATCTGCTGGAGTTGTTTGGGCGACCCGATGTTGAACTCACGCCTGGCCAGTTCGTAGATCTCTCGCTCCAACTCGACCATCCGGCGCGTGTAGCGCTCGCTGAGTTCCCGCAGCCGCGCGACGTCGACCCGGACGCCGTTGTATTCCATCTCCACGAGCACGTCGACCAGCGGCATCTCCAGCGTGTGGAACAGGCATTCGAGATTCGACTCGGCCAGCTTCCTGGCGAGGATCGGCCGGAGCAAGACCGGCACCAGCGCGTCCTCGCCGGCGTACTCGGCCACGCGCGCCACCGGCACTTCGTCCATCCGTTTCTGGTCCTTGCCGGTGCCGATCAGCTCCGTGATCTTGATCGTCGTGTGGCCCAGGTAATCCCTGGCCAATTCGTCCAAGTTGTGGTTCCTCGCGCCGGCATCCAACAGGTAGCTGGCAATCATCGTGTCGAAAGCCACTCCGGCCAGCTTGAGGCCGGCGGACCGCAGCACGATCATGTCGTACTTGAGATTCTGTCCGATTTTCTCGACGGCGGGGTCTTCCAGCACCGTTCGGAGCGATTCCAGCGTTGCCTGCGGATCCAGGCACGCCTCCCCCTGTGGAGCGCGGACCGCCACGTACCACGCCTCCTTGTCGTTCCAGGAGAACGCATAACCGACGATTTCCGCCCACCGCGGACAGAGGTTCGTGGTCTCCAGATCGACCGAAATCCGCTTTTGGCCCTTCAGTTCGGTCAGAAACAATTGAAACCGTTCCGGAGTGTCGACCGTGTGGTAAGTCGGTTCCAGCTTGACCTTGGGCTCCGGCTGCGCGCCGGCAAGCGACTGGACTTTTTCCGCCAGGCTGCGGAAGCCGAACTCCCGGAAAAGTCCCAAGGCCCGCGACAGGTCGATCCGGCCGGTCCGCCCGCTTTCCCAGTCGATCACCAGAGGCACGTGTGCATTGAGCCTGGCCAGTTTGCGGCTGAGCAGCGCCTGCTCCCGGTACTCGACGAGGTTCTGCTTGCGCTTCGCACCGGAGACTTCGCCGGCATGGTCCAGGACCGACTCGAGCGTCTGGTACTTCTCGAGCAGTTCTCGCGCCAATTTGGGGCCGATGAGGGGGACGCCGGGGACGTTGTCGGTGGAGTCGCCCACCAGGGCCTGGAAATCGACGACCTGGGCAGGTGAGACCCCCCATTCTTCCCGGAGCGCGTCGCAGTCGAAAACCTGGTTCTTTCGGATGTTGAAGATTTTCGCCCGGTCGGTAATCAGTTGCCGGCAATCCTTGTCGGCGCTGACCAGATAGCACAGGCCGCCAAGTTCATCGGTAACGCGAGCGACCGTGGCCAGGATGTCGTCGGCCTCAAAACCCTCCACGCCCAAGGCCGGGATCCCCAGGGCGTCGATCAGCCGCCGGATCGACTCCAGTTGCGGGACCAGTTCATCCGGCATGTCGGGCCGGTCGAGCTTGTAGTCCGCGTACCAATCGTGCCGGAACGTCTTGCCCGGCATGTCGAACGCGCAGAACAGGTAATCCGGCTTCTTCTCCTCCAAGAGAAAAATGAGATCCCGCGCGAAACCGAACACCGCTCCGACCGGTTCGCCTCGTGGACTCGACATCTCAGGCAGGGCGTGGAAGACCTGGTAAATCAGCGAATGCGAGTCGATGACGTAGACCGTTTTGCCTTCAAGCATCTCGGCCGGCGCAACCGGAGTGGCGCAGGGTGCCGCCGCCGGCTCGGCCACCGCACGCCCGGTATTCCCGGTCTCCTCCTCGGAGTCGAACAGCAAACGTTGACGCGAGGGGCGAGCCATGAGCGGCCTGGAAGGGGGAAGGAAGAAGAAAAGCATTGACAGGAAGGAATTGGGGACTTGTCACCCGAATCTTACACCCACCATTGGGGGCTGTCAAGGTGGAGACAATGGTCTTTGCGCGAGCGGAAGAGAATGACGTACTCGTAGCCGAAGTCGTGAGACTTCCTTTTTTCGTTTCTGCCCGAAGTCTCACGAGTTCGGCTACGGATAGACTCTTACCGCAGCGGCGTCGGGAGAAAATCCCATTCGAGCACCATTTTCTCGGTGAGTGCCCGCTTGAGTTCCCACTCGATGTCCTTGTAGTTCGGGTCGCCGGACAGGTTGTGCAATTCGCCGGGATCGGCAGTCAGGTCGTAGAGTTCAAACGTCGACCGCGGGACCGTGAAGTAGGCCTTCACGAACGGTTCGGCAAGCGTGCCGGCTGCACCAGCGGCCCGGATCTCCTGCCAGCCGGGATCGCGCTGGCTGTCGACCGGAGCGACGGCCTGGTGCGGCGTGCAGTTGTAGATGAGCTTGAAACCGTCGGACCGGACACAGCGGGCCAGATCAAACGTCGACGCTAGGATGTCCGGCTTCATGCCGCCGTCGCCGCCGTGGGGCCCGCGCTCGGCGAAGATGTACTTCCGACCGGTGAAAGGTTCGCCGCGGAGCAATTTGAGGAAACTTACGCCGCTCATTTCCTTGGGCGGAGTAAGTCCGGCGGCTTCCAGCATGGTGGGAGCGAAGTCCTCCCCGGAGATAAGCTGCATCGTGGTCCCGCCGGGCTTCACCACGCCGGGCCAACGGACCAAGAGAGGCACGGCGATGCCCGGGTCGAAAAGCGAACCCTTGCCGTGCGGCATGGCCATGCCGTTGTCGCCCATGAAGACCACCAGCGTGTTTTCCGCAAAGCCCCGCGACTTGAGCATGTCGAGAACGTCTTGCACGTCGCCGTCGAGGTGCTCAACCTCGGCAAGGTAGCGCGCCAGGTCGCCGCGCACGCCGGGCAGGTCCGGAAAATGCGGCGGCAGCGTCAGTTTCGCCGGATCCGACAAGCCGCGAGGGCCTTTCGTCTCCCACACGTGGTGCGGGTCGCTGAAGCCAAGCCAGAAAAACCACGGCTTGTCTTTCGGGGTCGCGTCGAGGAACGCGGCGAGCTTGCCGCCGAAATCCTTCATGCCGCCGCCCTTCTCGACGTAGTCCACCCGGTTGGCGAAAGTCCGCAAACCGTGGCGGTCCATGATCTCGCCCATGACCGGCGCAACGCCGATGCCCTTGCCCTTGGTCGGCGGGCCGTCCAAGTGGTAGCTGCGGCCGCCTACCCCGGTGAAGTAGCCGCCTTTGTCGCGCAGCAGGTCCGGCAGCGCGGCCAAGTCCGCCGGCAACGGCGAAGTGAACCGCACCATGCGGACCGCCACGGCCGAGCGACCGGTCATGAGCGTCGCCCGCGACGGGACGCACTGCGGGCAGCCGACGAACATCCGATCGAACCGCATCCCCTCGGCCGCCAGCCGGTCGAGGTTCGGCGTCCGCACGTCCGGGTTTCCGTAGCAGCCCAGATACGGGTAGCTGTGGTCGTCGGAGAGGAGGAAGAGGATGTTGGGACGTTCGCGATCGGGTGCTGCCCCGCTGGCAAGGGCGGTCACGGCCGTGGCGCCGAACCAGAGAAGCAGCAGTGAACGAAATGGGCATGGCAGGTTCATGGCTTGAGTTTTCCTCCCATCGTGATGAATTCCTCTCGGCTCAACACGCCGTCCCCATTCGCGTCGAACGTGGGGAATCGCCGCCGGCCTTCGGCCTGATCGGGGAAATTGCGGAGATATTCCTCCAGCGTGAGTTTTCCGTTGCGATCGCCGTCTTTGGTTTCAAACATCGCGGCCCGGTCGGGCGCGGGCTTGCCCTGTGCCTTTGCCTTGGCACGCGGAAGCGGCTGCTCCTCGCCGGGCGGCAACGTCGCCTTCCACTGGAGTGCCAGCCTGGCGAGACGTTCCACCACTTCGGGGTTGGCGGCGGCCAGACTGTTGGTCTCCGCCGGATCGTCGGGGACGTTGTAGAGTTCTACCCGGCTGCGGTCGCGGTTGGTCAACAGCTTCCAAGGGCCGTCGCGCACAGCGATCGGCGGCGGAGTGAACTCGGGATTGCCGGCAATCGTCGAGCGCCATTCCCAGAACAGCGGCTTCTTCCGCGGCCGCGTCTGGCCGCCGAGCAGGATATCGCTCACGTCCTCGCCGTCCAGCTCCGCGTCCGGAGGCAATTTCACGCCCGTCAAAGCGCAAAGTGTCGGCAGGAAATCCACGGCGCCGACGACGGACGTCTCGTCGAACACGCCGCCACGGATCTTGCGGGGCCAACGCACCACAAAGGGTTGGCGCACGCCGCCCTCGTAAATGCTGCGCTTCCGGCCGCGGTGCGGGCCGGGCGAACCGACGCCCGCGTTCGTCGCGTTGCCGATATGGTAGTCCTCCGGCCCATTGTCGCTGCTGAGAATCAAAACGGTATGCTCTTCCAGGCCGAGTTCCTTGAGCGTATCGAGCAGCCGGCCGACTTGCGTGTCCAGATCGGTGATCGACGCGGCGTAGACTTGCATCTGCGAGCGGAAGTCCTTGGCCGCCGTGTAGTAGTCCCGGGTCCACTGGCCGAACGCCGGATGGTCGGCTCGCGGATCGAGGTCTTGATACACGGCGAGCTGCTCGGGTGTTGGATCGAGCTTGGCGTGCGGCACGAGCGTCCAGATGTTGAGATAGAACGGCTTGTCCTTGTTCCGGCGGAGAAAGGCAATCGCGTGGTCCATGATGATGCCGGTGGACTTGCCCCACCAGTGCGGCTCGGGCGGCGCGTCTTTCTCGCGCAACTGCGGGCCGTTGGACACGATCGTGACGTGGCTGTCGATGCCGTAGCTGCCCGGCTCCGGTGCGCCCTCGCCGCCTCCCAGGTGCCACTTGCCGAAATGCCCCGTGACGTAGCCGGCGGCCTGCAATTGGCGGGTCACCGTCAGTACCTGGGGATCGAGCCAATCGGGCATGGCGCGGGCCTGGTTCAATTCGTGCGTGGCGAAGTGCCCGTGGATGCGGAACCGCGCCGGGTAGCGCCCCGTCATAAACGCCGTGCGGCTGGGCGAGCACACCGGATTGGCTACGTAGAACTGCCCGAACCGCCGGCCTTCCGCCGTCAGCCGGTCGAGGTGGGGTGTCTTGCAGTAAGGATGGCCCCACGCGGCGGCGTCGCCCCATCCCTGGTCGTCGGTGAGCAAGAAGATGACGTTTGGCCTCCGATCAACCTCCGCGGCTCGGGCGGCGGAAACCACGGTCGGCAGCAGCAGACCGAGGAGGATTGCGGCGAAGGGTTGGTTCATGGGCAACTCCTTGTGCTGGGTCGGCCGTATTATAATCCGTAAAGAATTCCGTTGAAACCAGGGCACGTGCTCTGGCAGACGCGCCACGCAAGCCCGCTTCGCTTGCCCAACCTGTTCCCCGCGACATGACTGATTCGATTCACGTGATTGCCTGCGGAGTGTTGGCCATCGATCTCGAGGACATCGCTCGCCGGCTTGGCCTTCGGCTCACGACCGATTTCCTGCCGGGCGGGCTCCACGACCGACCGCACGAACTGCGGCGCCGTTTGCAGGAGGCGATCGACCAGGCGTCGGCCGTATTCCGCGGCGAGCGGATCGTTGTCGGATACGGGGTCTGCGGCCTGGGAAGCGTGGGGATCCATGCCCGCAACGTCCCGCTGGTCATCCCTCGCGTGAACGATTGCATCGCCATGTTCCTCGGGTCCGACCGAGCCTACCGCGAGCAATTCGTCCGCTATCCCGGCACCTACTACATCTCGGCCGGCTGGGTCGAGGGGAAAGCCCAGCCGCAGTCGCCCGAGGGGAAGACCCACTGCGGGCCCGACTGCTACACGTTCGCGCAACTCGTTGCCGCCTATGGCGAGGAAAATGCCGAAGCGATTCGACGGTTTCTCACGAGCTGGCAGAGGAACTACCAGCGCGCGGCATTCATCGACACCGGCGCCAGGGGCAAGAGCCGCTATGCGGAGATCGCCCAGGCCATGGCCAAGGCATTGGGGTGGAAATACGAGGAGATCCCAGGATCCAGCGAGTTGATGGAGAGGCTGCTGGCCGCGCACCAGTCGACCGACGAGATCCTCCTCGTCCCGCCCCACCACGTGACGGCATACGACGCGGTTTCCAAGACGCTCAAGGCCGTGCCCGTCTGGGAAGCCGAAGACGCCGCCGAGGGCCGCGACCATACGCTCGTGTTCGACGACGCTCGCGAAGAGCCGGAAGACCGGCGGCCGGTTCGGCTGGGATTGGGGATCGACGCGGGCGGCACATACACCGACGTGGTCCTCTACGATTTCTCGGCGGACCGGGTCTTGCTGAAAGCCAAAGCCCCGACCACGAAGTGGGACTTCACCATCGGCATCGAAGAGGCCCTCGATCGCCTCGATCCTGAAAAGCTCGCGCAGGTCGATCTGGTAACCATCTCCACCACGCTCGCCACGAATGCCATCGTCGAGGGCCGCGGCCAGAAAGTGGGAATGATGGTCTTCCCGCCCTATGGGCTGTGGCACCCGTCGCATATTGCCTACCGGCCGATCGCTGTGCTCCAGGGCAAGCTGGAGATCGACGGCCGCGAGCTTGTACCGATCGATCCGGCGCAGATCCGCGCAGCGGCGGCCGAGATGCTGCGGCAGCACCAGGTCGGGGCCTTTGCCGTGACCGGCTACGCCAGCCACGCCAATCCGGCCCACGAATTGGCCGCCCAGGCAATCCTCCGCGAGGCGACGGGGCTCCATGTCACCTGCGGGCACGAAGTTTCCGAAGGGCTGAACTACCGGGTCCGCGCGGTCACGGCGGCCCTGAATGCCAGCATCATCCCCTGCCTCGACTCGTTTCTCAACGACGTCGAGGTTTCGCTCCGCCGCCGCGGCATCGGCGCTCCGCAGATGGTGGTCAAGAGCGACGGTTCGCTGATGAGCCTCCCCGTGGCCCGCCGGCGGCCGATCGAAACGATCCTCTCCGGCCCGGCCGCGAGCGTGGCCGGGGCGAGCTACCTGGCCGGGCTGCCCGACGCCGTGGTCGTCGACATGGGCGGCACCACGACCGACACGGCAACGATCCGCGGCGGACGCGTCGCCACGTCCGAAAAGGGCGCGACGGTCGGCGGCTGGCGAACGCACGTCCGCGCGCTCGACATGCGGACGCTCGGATTGGGCGGCGACAGTCTCATCACCCTGGAAAGAGGCGAAGTGGAGATCGGTCCACAGCGGGTCGCTCCCGTCGCATGGCTCTGCCGGGAAGATCGCGGACTGGCCGCGCTGGACTGGCTGGAAGACCGCCTCGACCGCTACCGCGGCTCGACGCGACCGATGGAACTGCTCGCCCTGAACGGCCACGCGCGACACGACGGCTACGCGCCACACGAATTGCGGATCCTGGAACTGCTGTCCGAGCGGCCCCACAGTCTTCACGAGTTGGCGGAACGGACCCAGGCACGTCGATGGGAGTTTCTCGATTTGGACCGGCTGGAGCTCCGGCACGCCGTCCAGCGGTGCGGGCTCACGCCGACGGACGTGCTCCATGCCGCCGGCCGGATTTCCCTCTGGAACACCCGCGCAGCCGAGCGGATCTGCGCCATGTTCTGCCGGCTCATGGGCATGTCGCGGGAGGCGTTTTCGCAATGGATCCACGACCAGATCACCCGGCGGCTCGCCGCCGAACTTCTCAAAATGCAGCTCGCCGAGCATGGCGAAGCTCGCGATGGGGACCGTTCGCCGGCAGCCGACTCGCTGGTGAACAACTGGCTTGACGGCGGAACGGACGATTTCCGGATCCGCGTCGAACTGAAGCACGCGTTGGTCGGCATCGGCGCGCCGGTTCACCTGTTTCTGCCCGCCGCGGCGAAACTGCTGGAAACCGAGGCAATCATCCCGCCACACGCTGACGTGGCCAACGCCATCGGCGCCATCACCAGCCGAGTGTCGGTCCGGCACCACGTGGAGATTTCGCCGGGCGACAACGGCCGGTACGCGATCGCGGGCTTGCCGGAGGCCAGGTGGTTTGCCGATTTCCACGAAGCGAACCGATTCGCCCTGGAGGAACTCACCCGGCTCGTCCGGCACGCAGCCCGCGAGGCGGGCACGAGCGCATCCCGCGTCGAGATCCGCGTCCACGACCGCGTCGCTCCGACGGCCATGCAAAGCCCGGTCTTCATTGGCCGTACGCTCTCAGCCCATCTCTCGGGCCGGCCGGACGTGGCGCGGTTGAAAAGTGAGCTCGTTGCGGACAGTCGCGGGCCCAATTCGAGCCTGGACGGCAGGACTGCCGGAAGCAAGGCATGAAAGGCCAAGGCCGTCTGTTCGAGGTGCGTCCCGATGGTCCAGCCGTTTCCGGAAAGCCTCAGTCTCCATGCTATCGCTTGCAACCGGGGAAAATTACCCCTCGGAACGACGGTATTATAACAGCTAGGAATAGCGGGAATTCAGGAGCGTTTGACAGGTGGCGGCGGATTTATACAATTCGGGCTGTTCTTGCCAGTTCGGTAGTCATACCGCGGGCGGGAATGTATGCTTGAGGGAAGGGCCTGGACCTTCCGAGATCCGGAACCGGGCGCATAGCTCAGTTGGTTAGAGCGCGTCCCTGATAAGGACGAGGTCCCAGATTCGAATTCTGGTGCGCCCACTGAAAATCAGTGCTTCAAGAATGCGGTCGGTTCGTTGGCCGCAATGCTGGTGGGTGTCCTCTTGGGCACCCTCTTTTGTGTGGGGACGTAGCTCAATTGGGAGAGCACCGGCTTTGCAAGCCGGGGGTTGACGGTTCGAGCCCGTTCGTCTCCACCTTCCACAAGTTCCTGCTAGACAAGGACTTAACGCAACATCTCAACAAACGTTCGCTGGCCCCGTTGCGAGATTATTCGGTGCCGAGCCGCTCCCAGCAGTTGCGGTGGAGCGGGTAGAGGTAGATCTGCTTTCGGGGAGGCAGTTGCGGCTATGGCGGTCCTTCTTGCCCCACCCCTGCGTTTGGCCCACGTCGATCTAATTCGCGGCCAGGTAGCATGCCACCCCACCGGAAGTGGCTGACGTCGACAAAACTCTCCAATAACCATGGCCGAATCCCATAACGCTGCTCCCAATCCCTCGGCAGTTGACCGGCCGACAGCGGAAGCAGCTTGGAAGCCAAGTGGCGGCAACCAATCCAGGGCAGGATCAAGAACCGCGCTTGCCCCACCACGTGGCACAAGTTGGCTTGTCGTTGCGCATCGTCCCAACCGATCCAGCGGTCCCGGGACGCCAACCGCCAAGCGGCAGCCCCGTAGCTGAACAAGGCCAGTAGCCGCTGGTCCGCATAGGCCCAATAACACAATTGGGCTCCCGCCAACGGCGCATACCTCAAGTAATGGTAGCGGTCGAGATACTCATTCCACAACCGCGACTCACCCGGCGAAACGATCTCCAGCCGCAAGGGGCCCAAGTCGGACAAGGAGAACTCCTGCCACGGTTGCGGCTCGGCGGCAGCCGTGCGGGACACGATGGGCCGACCGTTGCAGTTGCCGTTACGCGGCGGCGGCAACGTCAACAGGCCATCCTCCTGCATCCGCAGTAAGGCCACACGACAACTCATCTGTTTCAGTCCACCATCCGGCTGGCGCCAATCCAACAAGCGGCACACCTCTCGCGAGATCGCGGCACGGCTGGCATGCGGCGATGCCGCGATCAACTGGCGGAGTTGTTGGATCTCTTCGCTGCTGAAGGACCGTCCCTATTGGCTCACTGGATCTCTCCAGCAGCCGTCTTCCATTGCTCCCATCCGGCACGTTCGCGACTGCCGCCGCCTGCCTTGAGATCTTCCGTGGCCTCTCGAACAATCTGCCGATCTTCAAACGTTTCCAGCCACTCGACCAGCGCTTCCCAATCGTCCGCGTCCATCACCGCGAGCCTTTTTCCGTTTGCAGTTACGAACTGCACCGAGTGCAGTGCCTCTAGTCCACTCCTATTGTTCTTCCCTATTCCTGCGGCCAAATCCCATCCAAGACCGCGTGTAACCTCCGCCTGCCCGTCCGCATCAGTCCTGTAGCGGCTGAATTGTGGCAGCCGCAACCGAACTGGCAAGGAGCCTTTCATGACACACGGTTTTTTTCGCAGGAAGCAGAACATGTTCCCCCCGGCGGGGCTGCTCGCGTTGGTCGGGTTGGCCATTGCGGGCACAGCCCCGCTCGGCTGTTCCTCGTCCAACCAGCTTGCCCAAATGGACAGCCGCACGGTTGACGAATCGGCCGCGGCCGAACCGCCCATCGTGGAACTGCTCGTATCCGAAACCTCCTCCACCGCCGAGTTCGTGGAACCGGCGCGGATGGGAACGATTTCTCTCAGTCAGGCAAACAGAACAGGAGACGAAGAAACCATGGCTACCGTCCGTCAGCATTCCGGCAAGGTCCAACATGCCAATGAGGACACTTTCAGCCGCGAGGTTCTGGGGTCCAACGTCCCGGTCCTGGTCGACTTCTATGCCGATTGGTGCGGACCGTGTCAGAGACTCGCGCCGACGCTCGAGGAGCTCGCACGCGACACCCCGGACGCCAAGGTCGTCAAGGTCAACGTCGATCACAGTCCGCGGCTGGCCGCGCGCTACGGTGTCGATTCGATCCCGAGCGTCAAGGTCTTCAAGAACGGCGAAGTCGTTGCCGAACACGTCGGTCTGGCCAGCAAGCTGCAGTTGCTCGACCTTCTCCGCCGTTGAGGGGAACTCCAAGGCTCTCCTCTCCCGCTTCGGGAGAGGGGCCCGGGGGTGAGGGCGCTTTGAGACTCTGTTACGACCTCCGAGGAATCCGTCTCTTGCTCCGCTTCAATCCTTATCCTTGGTTCGGCGCTGCCATCCGTGGGTCCTTTGTATTACACCAGCAAGAAGGTTGCTCAACACGGAATCGAAGTCAAACAGGAGCCTCTCGCTTGCGCTTCGGGTTCGTATGCTGATGTTCCTTGTCGGCATAATAACGCCATCGATTCCCGGGCAACGCCGCGCTACTTCCCCGCGTTGTTCGCCCTCAATTCAAGCTTGATATTGTCCAAATAGATCGCCGTCTCCGCATCCGCCAGGCTGACAAACCCCAGCCACTCGATCTGTTGGAAGTCCTCCGAGCCGCAGCGAAGGTCATCCATCTTCAAGACCGGTCGGCGAGGAGCCGCCACGCTCAGGCTGTACGTGCCCGGCGCATCTTGCCCTAGCCGGCTTGTAATCTCAAAGTGCACCCAGGTGCCGATCGGCACGTCACCCACGGCCGCTCCCGCGGCGCGCAGTTTCCCATCCGCGGCGATCTCAAGTGATGGGCCGACTCGGTAGGGCTGCCCGTCGTCGCGCCACTCGTGCGCCAGCATAGCGCCGGCCTCCAACCGCACATCAAAGCTCAGCACGGCGGTCCCCGTGCGGAAGTGCGGCTGGTAGTAAAGATGCGGATTGAATCGGTGCTGTAGCCCGGGCGCATCCTGGAGCTTCAAGCTTTTCTTTCCTCCGGCGGCCGTTACTTCGCTCACCGAAATAGCGTCGCCTCGCCCCTCCACCAGAACCACTGCGCGTCCCGGCGGGCTGCCCGGCGGCAGATCCTCAAAACCATCGTCGACCGTCACCGGCGCGGGCGGCGCCGGCGCGGGCGGCAGCACCGTGGGCGCAAACACCGCCTGCTTCGGCAAGTTGACCCACTCGGCTCGCCCGATCAGCCCGCAATGGCTCAAGTCGATCGGCTCGAACCCCAATTGCAGCGCGGGCGAATCGGGCTGGAGGCGGAAATCGTAACGGTCCGCGTCGACGAAGCGAGGATCGGCCACGACCCCGTCCCGGTCGGCGCCTTTTGCCTGCCACTCGGCAAACCGGTTGCTGTAGAACATGAGCGGCTCCCCGTCGGTCCGCCAGTAGAGATTGTGGTTCCACCGCGACTGAAAATCCGATTGCCCGCCGTCGCGATAAAACAACTCGCCCTGCGCGAGGTAGAAGAGGTTGCGCTCGACGACCGTGGCCGGCTCCTTCTGGAACTGATACCGCCACGCCGCATGCCAGGCGCTGTGGGCGAAGATGTTGTTGCGGACCGTGTTGCCGGGGTTGCCGGTGTTCATGATGCCGCCGTTGAGCGTGTTGTAGACCAGGTTCTTCTCCACCAACAGCCCGTTGCTTCCCTGGTCGAAATAGATCCCCCATGCCATGGCCGGCTTGCCCATGTAGGGAAAGATGTCGTGAAAGATGTTGCCGCGGACCACCGTGCCGGTCTGTGTTCCGAGTGTGTAAATGCCTCCCGCGTCGCTGAGCACGCCGCGGACGACGTGATGAACGTGGTTGTGCTCGATCCGATTATGGAGGGTCCGCGTCGGGGCGTCGCTCCAGTTCCAGCCGATCGACATGCCCGAGTAGTCGAAGCTGTGGATCTCGTTGTGCGAGATCGTGTTGCGACTGCTCTGGGCCAGCCAGAACCCGACGGCCCCCGCATAAACTTGGCCGCCGTCGTGGATGTAATTGTTGGAGACGAGATTGCGGCTCGACTCGGCTTCGTCCGTCGCGGCCATCGTC
Organism: Pirellulales bacterium; assembly: GCA_013360685.1. Taxonomy (GTDB): domain Bacteria; phylum Planctomycetota; class Planctomycetia; order Pirellulales; family Thermoguttaceae; genus JABWBD01. Next base: position 21,991 of record JABWBD010000131.1, on the reverse strand, counting down.
GGCTCTCCGAGACGGATGCCGCCTGCCCCCAGGTCGTGAATCTGGTTCTCAATGATCTGGTTGTCCTTGCAGCCGTGGCGAAACCACAGGCCGTACGTTCCCGCGTGCGCGATCTCGCACCGCTGGATCGCGCAGTGCCTCGCCCCGTCGGCCGTCACCGCCGCGGGCACGGTCACGGCAGCCTGCGGATCGCCATACCCGGCCGCCGGAAGCTCCCAGTCGGAGTGCTGGAACGAAAGATCGGCAACGTGGACGTACACCACGGGTCGCCCCGCATCGGCATCTCCTTCAAACCGCAGGAGTTCACCGAGCACCGGCGCAACGACCTCGGCCTTGGCCATGTCGTCTTCCGCTTGCGGCCAGTAATAGAGACGCCCGGATGCCCGGTCGAGAAACCATTCCCCCGGCGAGTCGAGCGCCTCCCGGCAGTTCTCGACATAATACCGTTGATCTGGGTCCCAACTCAGTGGACGGAAGACGGTCGGCCCGGTGAAAACGACCGTCCGGTTGCTTTCATCGACCGACTGGATCCTCACCCGCGATGTATTCCACGAATGGAACACGACCACCTCGACGTTGTTCAGATCGTTCCACGCACGAATGTCGCCGGGTTTGAACCGGAACCGGTCAACACCCTCGTTCCACGGCGCGCCCGGCTTGTCGTCGACCAGCGATTCCACGTGCAGGTAGCCCTTGTTGGGCGTGCGCGCCCGGCAGGCCCGTCGGCCGTTGACGAAGAGTTGCCGGAAGCACCAGGATCCCGTTTTCGCCTCCGGCACATCGGCCGTCCAGAGCCGACCGTTGTGCTTCCGCCAACCTGAAATCACCCGCCCGCCCGAGAGGACCGGCTTTTCGCCCGCATACGCCGTGATCGTCACTGGCGCCTCGGCGGTCCCCGAGTCTTCGGGAGTCAGAACCAAGGGCCGGTCCAGCCGATGGATGCCTCGTATCCGCACCGTGGCCGCTCCCGGGAGCTTGCCTTCCTTCCGGAGCCGCCGCAGCATCGTGAGTGCCTGATCGACCGAGGCGAGCGGTCCATCCGCTCCAGCCGCATTCGCCTCGGGCAGCGTGCCCGACCAGGCGTCATTGCCTCCGGCCGCAACGTAGAGAACGGTTTCCTGGGCTGCGAAGGTCTGCCGCAAGCATCCCAGCGCTAAATACAGGCAAAGTAGTCGAATGAGAGCCGATCGCATGGGGGCGTCTCCAAGGGAGGAGGTCTTAACTTGTCGTTCGTGCCAATTCGACGAGGTTATGATACCACTTCTTCGTCCCATTGACACCCGGAGCGGCCGCGGTGGAGAATGGGAATCTGGCGGATTCGTGGGTATCAAGCACGAGGAAAGGAAAGACGATGAGCCAGGGGAAAGGAAGTCTCACGACTTCGGCTACGGGTAAGTCATTTTCTGCCGCTTGTCTAAGGGGAGATGAGTCAGTGCGCAGGGCGAGCTGTGGTCGGCAGCGGCGTCTGGCGCCAGCACCTGCGGGCTGAGTTGGAATCGCGTTGACTTGGATCATCGGAACGGTGGCCGACAAGTTCTTGAATAGGCCGATCTTTGTCGTCGCCGGAGTGTTGCCGTTGGCGGCATTGCTCGCGGCGCAGCTCCTGATTCCCAAGCTGCAGCCGCTGAATGGTGCGTCATGAAGACATCCTCCATGGAACCAATCCGGTATCTGGGCCGCGACGAGATGGACACGATTCATCGGTCCGCGCTGCGGATTCTCGAACGGACGGGAATGTGGGTGGATCACCTGGAAGCGTTGGAATACTTGCGGGCGGCCGGTTGCCGGGTGGACATGGATCGGCGGACCGTGAAGTTCCCGCCCGAAGTGGTCGAAGCCGCCGTAAGCCGGATGCGGCAAAACTTTCAGACCCCGGGACGGCGACCCCTGCGGATGTCGGTCCGGTATTCGCAAGTGCGACTGGAATCCCAACCATTTCGCGTCCACGATGATTTTACCGTCAGCGCCGGTGGGTTCTGCGTCTTCATCTGCGACCTCGACGGGCGGCGGCGGCAAGCCACGCTCGAGGATGTCCGGCAGTCGCTGAAGCTGGCCGACCGGCTCGATCAGATCGCCTATACCGGACTGCCGTGCGCTGCGCAGGAGGTGCCCGTGCACGTCCGGCCTGTCGTGATGGCGGCGGAACTGGTCAAAGCTACGCGGAAACTCGGCGGAATCGAGACATTCCGCCGCGAGCATGTCGGCTACATTGCGCGGATCGGGGAGATCGTGGCCGGCGGTCGCGAAGCGCATCGGCGCGACCCGATCCTGGTCGGCTATGCCGAAGCGCGCACACCGCTGTGCATCGACGCCGTGATGGCCGACGTGATGCTGGCCCATCTTGAACTCGGTCTGCCCCAGAGTCTCGACACCATGCCCAACGGCGGCGCGACGGCGCCGATCACTGCCGCGGCCATGCTGTCGCTCGGCGTGGCCGAAACGCTGGGGGGCCTGGTGCTGGGATTTGCGGTGGATCCATGCGCCACGATGACTTTGGATCTGACGCCGGGGTACTGCGACATGCGCTCGATGCATTTCCGTTATGCGGGCGCGGAGCGCGCCGCATTGCTCGCGGCGCGCGTGCAAATGGTGTCCGAGTATTACGGCTGCCCCTCGGGCATTCACGGCGGCAAGACTGATGCATGTGTGGCCGGGACCCAGGTTGGAGTCGAGAAGGCGATCTCGATGTATTCCGCGGTGATGGCGGGCGCCATCGGCTTCGGCACCGTCGGGCATTTGGAGAATGCCGTTACGTTCTCGCCGCTCCAACTGGTCATCGACAATGAGATTGCTCGCTACGTGCGCCGTGCCGTCCGGGGCATCGAGGTCAACGACGAGACGCTCGCGCTAGAGGTCATCGAGCAGATGGGCATCAACGGCCGCGCCTACGACCACGACCACACAGCCCGACACTATCGCAGCGAAGAGCTGCTCTCGCCGTTTTTCGAATGTCTTTCTTGGGGCGCGGCCGACAGCCTGGATCGGGAGCGTTTTGAAAGACGCGCCGCCGCAAGGGCCCGCGAGTTGCTCGCGGCGGAAAGTGACCCGCCCTTGAACACCGAACAAGAAGCCGCGATTGACGAGATCGTCAAAGAGGCCGCCTTGGACCTGAAACCTTGAACGACTTTACATGATTCCGAGACATCCGGTCGCCGGTGTGCCATCGCTGCCTGTGATTGGACGGACCTTCCACCGGCGCGAGAGCTGCCACAATCACAATCACAAGCAGTGAAAATCGCCACCTCGCTTTGAACGCCGCACTGCTTGGAGTTGTGCGAAGTCTTGCTTCAGATGGACAACCACATTCAACTCCAATAGGAAAAACCCCAGGAAGTGACGAATTTCAGGCACTTGCAACAATGAAGTGATACCCGTTCGACTCCCGGACGGGAAAAAACATGGGGCCCCCAGGTGCGTCGAACCACCGGAGTCCTCATCGAGTTGTTTCAGCAGCGAGGCCAACTCTGTCAGATCCTGAACTCGAAAGGCCGATGGCCCGTTGGCCACCACCACAAACGGATCGGGCGGAACCGCGCTGCTCCAGGCCGCGGGCAAGGACGCCAGCCGTCCGTCTTCGCCGTGAAAATAAACGCGGTCTTCGCCCCAATTGAACCGATAGGTGACCAGGCGAAACTTTCGCTGGTAGAGCGGATGAAAGGGATGGATCACTTGAAAGGATTGTTCCCCATCGCGCAGATCGGGTGCAATGGACGGGTCACGTAAACGGCAAGCAGGAGTGCTTCTGGGCGACCCTCGAAGGACACCTGATGGGGATGCTCGACGGCGTGCCGGAACTGACGCTGGAGTTCCTCAACGAAGCTGCCCAGGCGTGGCTGGAAGTCGAGTACAACCGCAGGCGGCACCGCGAGATCGGCTGTTCGCCCGTGGAACGTCTCGCTCAGGCCTGCAACGTGCTGCGGCCCAGCCCTTCCTCGGACGCCCTTCGCGACGCCTTTCGCATGCAGGTTTCCAGAACGCAGCGCCAAAGCGATGGGACGATCTCGCTGGATGGCGTGCGTTTCGAGATCCCGGGGCGCTGTCGTCACTTCCGCAAGGTCTCGGTGCGGTACGCCCGCTGGAACCTCCGCCGCGTCGATCTGGTCGATCCGCACAGCGGCACCATTCTCTCGCCCCTGTATCCGCTGGATCGCCAGGCCAACGCCGACGGCCAGCGACTGCTCTTCGAACGCGACGCGCCCGTGACGACCGACGAGAAGCCACCTGCCGGCCAGGACGGTCCGGAACAGCCGAAGTCCGCCCAATCGCGTGGCGACCAGAAACTGCCGCCGCTGCTGAAGCGCATCCTCGACGAGTACTCGGCCACGGGGCTCCCGCCGGCGTACTTGCCCAGAATTCCGCCTTCCACCCCAGGAGAAACACCATGAATGCCAAGAGACTCATATCGCTGTGGGGACTGAAATGGAACCCCGTCTCGCCGGAACTTCCCAGCGAGGGACTGCTGGTGACCGCAGCGGTCGAGAACTTCGCCTGGCGCGTCGAGCAACTCGCGCGAGGAAGGCGGCTTCGCCTTGATCTCGGGCGAGTCGGGGACCGGCAAGTCGGTGGCGCTGAGGATCGTCGCCGAACGCCTCGCGGCGCTGCGCGACGTGGTGGTCGGCGTGCTCGAAAGGCCGCAGTCCCGCCCCGCCGACTTCTATCGGGAACTGGGCTCAGGATGAGGCACGAGTGTCCTTTCGTTTAGGTGAAATTTCCGCGGCTAATCAGCCGCGGCCCCATTGAACGGATGCAACAGAGGCCACAGGTACCTTCTGTGTCCACCAGATCCTGGGCCAGCTCGCCGCACTTGCGTGCAGCTTTCCTCGCGAGAAAGCCCCTAATTGAGTCCCATGGTCGCGAGTTGTTTGTCAAAATCGTCCGGCAGTGCGGCCGCCGGTCGGGAGGTGTTCGGCGCGGCGTAGCGGAGCATGTTCCGCAACAGCCGTTCGGCGGCCGGGTGGGTCTGGAGGTTTTCTCGGATCTGCAAGGTGTTGAGCACGAAGCGGCCTTCGCCCAGGGCGTACACCGCCACCATCAATCCCGAAGCGTAGTCCTGCGACGCCTTGATCGCGCCGGCCACGGCTTCCGCGGGCGCGTCCTGGCCGGTCCAAACGAGGTCGGGGATGAGCTCGCGGTAGTAGGTGTAATCCATTAGGCCGCCAGCGTGTAAGCCCTCGAAGATCGGGTGGCGTTTGGCCCATTCGTCCTTCAGGTAAAGCCAGCCGCGGATCGGGCCCAGAGCGCCTTTGCGCGCCAAAGGCAGCCAGGCCGTGGACTGGCCGCCGTTGGCAAACACTTCGGGCGAGAGGAAGACGACGCTCGATCCGGCGGCAATCCGCCGGGCCAACTCGGCGAAGACGGAAGGCCCGCCGGGCGCGGGTGGTTTCGACGAGGCCAGGATGAGCTCGCGATTCAAAAGCGTCGCGCCGCCGGACGCCCTCACCCCCAGCCCCTCGCCCACAGACGGGCCGGCGGAGAAGGATCGCGTGTGAATGCCGTGCGCGGTGAGCCACTGGACCAGCCCGGGGTCGTCGCCCCAGAGGACCACCTCCGCCTCGACCGGCGGCATCTCCGCGAGGTCGGTCACGTAGAATTCCGCGGCGGTGCCGGTTGCGGCGGCGCCGCGCTCGAATGCGGCCAGAAAGCAGTATTTGCCCGGCGGGCCGTCGATCGCCACATCATCCGCAAAACAGAGCCTCGCCAGCGGCGGATCCTCTTGCCCGGTCCGCTTGGGGACCGTGACGCTGACGCGACGATCCAGCGCCCGCGTCAGGTCCGGGCCTATGACCTGAAGCCTAGCCGGGTACTCGCCGGGCTTCAACACGTCCTCATCGGCCAGCACGGCCTCCAGGCGGATCTTGCCGCCGCGTGCGATGTGGGCCGGTTCGGCAAACAGGCACCACCGCAACGGCGCCCAGGCGTCGTACATCGCGTCGATGGTGCCCGGCTTGAGTTCGCGGAACAGCGTGGTCAGCCCTTCGCCGCACATGACGTGGTCGATTGCCCCGGTGAGGCTGTGGCTGATGATCTTGGGATTCGAGCGGATGGCGTTGAGGCCAAGCGTCCGCTGGCCGGCCATTTTTTTCAGACTCTCCATGAAAAAATCTTCGGGCCGCGCGAATGCCTCGTCCATGCGCCATTGCCGCCAGTCGGTTTCAAACTGCCCGAGCTTCTCGCGGAAGAACTCTGCGTCCTCCAAACCGTCGGCGCCCCGCTGCTCGAAATGTCGGACTGCCCTCCACAGATCCACCGCGCTGCCGATACCGTATTCCGTGAGAAACACCGGCTGGCCGTTGCCCTCCATCGTCCTCAGTGATTCGAGCACCGATGCGGTGTGCGGCACGCGCGGATAACTGTGCACGTCTTTGAGCACATCCTCCCAGGCCAAGCAGCCCGGATTGGCAAGGCTCCCCACGGCTGGTCCCGCCTTATCAGCGGAATAGAGGGCAAACTCCGCAGCGCCGGCCGCCATGGAGCCGTAGCTCCAAGGGCCGTTCGGGTTCGACTCCATCGAGAACTGGTCCGTGGCATCGTAGGTTCTTCCGGCCGCCGCGATGGTCGCGCAGAGGCCCGTGGTATCGCCTCCGTAGTTGCCGTTGCCGACGCCCACGACGAAGTCCACCGTGTCGCCCGCGGCCGCATCGATGCCCTTGTTGAAGCGGACCTCGTTGGGCGAACCGTTGAGGTTTACATGGCTGTCGAAAATCGCGCGGCCGTTGTGCCGCACGTGCACGTCGGTAGTCGCCTGACCGGCCAGTCCGACAAACGTTCCCGAGACTTCCGCCGGTCCCGCGGTCGGGGCCGTCCAACGCACCACGCTCCATTCCTGGGCCGGCCCGGGATGCAGCGCCAGATGCCCGGCCGGCCAGGTGATCCCCAGCCCGCGGACGGTTTCGGTGGTAACATTGATCCCGACCCAAGGCTCCGTGGGCCGGTCCTTGGGCCAGACGCGGATGCCGGGAACCGTGCGGATGCCGTAATCCGTCCGCTGGTCCCAGCGGCCGCTGTTAAGCATCACCATCCGGCTCGGGTCCAGCGAGCGGACCAACGGCAGCATCGCCGCCGCGTGGCGGAAGGTCGGTCGGTCGTTCGCCTCGTTCAACAGTCCCCAGATCACCACGCTGGGGTGATTGCGGTCGCGGCGGATCAACTCGCCCACGGCTGCGTCGAATCGCTGGGCCATCTGCGGCGAGTCCGCGATCGGCATCGAGGCGTATGACTCCTCGTAGACCAACAGGCCGATCTCGTCGCAGAGATCGAGTTGCACCGGCGTGGCCCCGCCCCAAATGAAGCGGATCGCATTGAAGCCCATCACCTTCATGTTGAGCATGTCGCGCCGCAACAGATCGGGATCTTCGGGAAACTGGATGCCGACCGGATAGTGGTTGCACGTGTGACTGCACCGCAGGTAGATCCGCCGGCCGTTGAGCCGGAAATAGCCGTCGGCGAAGCAGAAATCGCGAAACCCGCAGCGTGTCGATCGCTCGTCGAAAGCATCCGCCCCATCGACGGTCGCCCGAGCCGTCACGCGGTAGAGATATGGCGCGTTGAGGTCCCAGAGGTGCGGATTATTGACGGTCAACTCGGTTTCGACTGTTGTGCTGCCGGGCGCGAACTCTCGTGCCAATCGCAGCGCCGACGTGGTTTCGCCGCCGCGTGCCGAAGCAAGGGTGAACTCCAGAGCGCCCTTTCCGGCTTGCGAGCCGGCGTTGTGGACCGTTGTGCGGAGGTGGAGCTTTCCCTGGTCGCCGGCCGGCTCGGCGATGACAAACAGGTCTTCGACGCGGATCTGCGGCGCCCACGCCAGTTCGACCGGACCGGTGATCCCGCCGTGATTGAAAATGGCCCCGGCGGCAAAGGGCACGACCTTGCAGCGGCGCGCGGTCTGATCGAGGCGGATCCCGTCGATCGGCTCGGTCGTTGGATTGAGCACGCGGACCGAGATGAAGTTCTTCTCGCCGGGCTTCACGGCCCCCGTGGCGTCGAGCGCGAAAGTTGTCTCGCCCCCTTCATGGCCGCCGATGTGGACGCCGTTGAGCCAGACGTCGGCCAGGTAGTCGACCTGTTGGAACCGCAGCAGGCACTGCCAGCCGGGCTGCGGCCTGGGTGGGGCGACGAAATCGCGAGCATACCAGGCAACGCCGTGGTAGCCGGGAAACGTGGATTGGAGGATCCAAGGCACCTTGCCCGGCTTGGCCCCTTCGCAGGTCTGCTTTTCAAACCAACGCTCCTGGCGGCCCACGTTCTGCGGGTCTACGGCCAGGGACCACTGGCCATCGAGCGACATCATCGAAGTCGTCGAGGGTTTGTCCTCGGCGCCGAACCCCGTACTTATGGCCAGGAGGAAGACAAGTGCGGTCATCGAGGGATGCAATGTCATGGCTGTGTCTCTTTCCGGTTGGCAGGCAGGTTCCGCTTCGCGGCGGGTCTTGATCCGGACAAGGCGCCGGTCCGGCACACGGGGTTTACTCCGCCAGTTGCATGGAATAGACTGCAATGTCGACGCCCTCGTGCTTGCCCGGTTCGGGACCGGCGACGATTTGCAGCACGGTAATCGTGCCTTGCCACAGCGGGTGGTCGGCCAACGAGATCCTGATTTCCTGCGGTTGCCCCGAGGCTTTGATCGAAAAGTCAACGAACGGTGCAACCTCGCTGTCGCGTATCGGCTTGCCGCCGATGCGATAAGTCGGCAGACCGTAGCTCGGCGTCCCCCACATAAAGCGGGCAGGCACGTCGCGCGAAGCTGCCACACGGATCAGAAAGGCCGGATACCTAGCTGCTGGGACTCGCACCGCCGTGCTCGTGGGGACAGGGCCGTAGGTCCGCGTTGTGAACCGCAGGGCGCCGTCGGCAACTTGCAGTCGGCCCAAGTAGCTGCCCCAGCCGAGTGTAGTCGAGGCGTGGGCGAAATCCCACGATGTGACGGCCGGCTGTTGCGGCAAATCGTAAGGTCCCAGACCGAGATCGGCAGGCAAAACCTCCGAGGGCTTCGTCGACTGCGGAGCGAACACCTGACGAATTGCCTCCAGGTACGCGAAACGGTTCGTACAATCGGGCTCGATGTAGCTCCCCTCGGTCCATTCGTTCCACGCCCCGATGATGGCCATCTTGAGCTGCGGAGTCTGTTCTCGAGCATCGAGGAATGCCTTGCAGTCGAGAAGGTGTCTCTTGAACTGTTCCGGGGTGCGGTCTGTGCGCGCTACTGCGGCGTCGCCGGCCCACGGGCGGCAGTCCCAGCCGCCGGAGACGGGCGGGATCAGCTTGATGACTTTGGCGTCGGCGATGTCGCTCCATGCCTTGCGGTAGCCCTCGGCGCAGGCGGCAAACGGCGATTGCTTCCGGGCGATCTCAGCCGGCGTCATGCCGATGTGTCCCGACCACGTGTAGGCGGTCACGGCGTCATAGCCTTCGGCGTTCATTGCCTCCAGCGTCTTCCAATAGTCGGGCGAGGGCTCATCCGTCGGATACCAGCAAGTGCCGCAGACGTACGCACCGGCCAGCCCTGCCTCGCGGCACATCGCGCGGACCCGCTCGAACGTCGGCTTGATCTTGTGCTCGCCCATCTTGCGGAGTTGCGGCGGCGAGAAGATGATCACCACCGGCCGGCCGTCCACCTTCAGGTAATTCGGCCGCTGGAAGTAGTTGGCAATCCAGAACCGGGCAACCTTCTCAAGATCTTCGGGCGAGTACGAATCCTCAGGGTTGAACGGCAGATGGTTCGCGTAGAGCAGGCAGAATTGGATGAGATTCTGGTAGCGGGCCTGGAAGAGCCCCGAGTGCAGCCCCTCGTCCAGACGCCGGTAGCCCTTGGCCCAATACCAGTCGTACACGAAGAACCGCACTCCATGTTCCACCGCCCACTTGATTTGCCAGTCAACCACTTCCGGGTTTCCCACGTGGTGCCAGCCCAGCAAGGGCCGCCGCTCGGGGAAGAACCGCAGGAGTACGTCCCAGGCGTCCGTCCTGTCCCAGCCCGGATAGTAGTAGGCGCCGATCAGGTAATCGGTCACCGCTGGCTGCGGGTGGGGGACGTAGGGCGCCGGGCCGCGGGACTCCGCCGGAGCCGACACCCGACAAGCCATGACAACACAGCTTGCCAATAAGACCGATCGCCAGGCTCGGTGCACCGCCATAGAGTCTCCGGTTCAAAATGACGAAAGCGAGAGTTCCGAGGCAAGCCTCTGCATCCCGTCGGCGGTCGATATCCGCGGCTCGTAGCCCAAATCCTGACGGGCGCCACGGATGTCGAAATAATGACTGGTCGTTAGCTGGGCGGCAAGAAAGCGGGTCATGGGAGGATCGCCGGGAATCCGGAAAAGACGATACACTGTCTCCAATGCCGCGCCCAGCCACCAAGCCGCCGCAGGCGAGATCGACGGGCCCACGGGCGGCAAGTGGGCCAGCGCCAGGATCTGGTCGACCCACTCCCAGCAGTTGACCGGTTCGCCCTGGGAAATAAAATACGCCCGCCCGGCTGCCGGGGAACCGGGCCCAAGAGTGTCGGCCGCCAACAGATGGGCATGCGCGGCGTTTTCCACGTAAACAATGTCGATCAGGTTCGAACCGTCGCCGATGCGCCGGAGTCTGCCGGTCCTTGCACGGGCGAGCAGCCGCGGGATGAGGTGCCGATCGCGAGGTCCGAAGATCAGGTGCGGCCGCAGCGCGCAGGTCCACAGCCCGTCTCTTCCGTTCGCGGCCAGAACGTGCTGCTCGGCGATCGCTTTGCTCCGCGGATACGGGGCGAGCCATCGCTGGGCGTACGATGTGGACTCATCCACTCCCTTCTGATCGACACCATTGAACGTCACACTGGGACTGCTGGTATAAACCAGTCGGCCGACGCCGCCGGCGGAGCAACCTTCCACGACGTTCTCGGTCCCGACCACATTGGTTTCATAGTAGTCCTGCCAGCGGCCGCCGATCCCTGCCGCGGCGGCCGCGTGGTAGACGACCTCAGCCCCTCGGCACGCCGAGGCAACGGCCTCCTTCTCACGAATGTCGCCCAGCACGGTTTCCACGCCTAGCCGATCGAGTTCGGGCGACGGTCGTCGGCAGAACGTCCTCACCCGGTCACCGCGCGCGACGAGCATTTCAACCAGGTAGAGACCCAAGAATCCGTTCGCGCCGGTCACCAGAGCTTTCACGGGGAGTCCGCCTGTTGGTCTGGTTGTCTGGTCCTTTCCGGTTCCCGTTGCGAAGGAGGACGGTGCTCCCGCGCCCCACCGTCTCGGCGTCTGGGCTCCAAGTCTTTCCGGTTTCGCAGGATCTCCTCGAAGTCCTTGTCGGTGGCCTCGTGTTGCTTGTCGCCGGCCCCTAGTGCCTCGGTCGCCCTGTCCACCATCTCGACGATGTTCTCGGGATCTTCTTCTTTCTGCCTCTCCGGGCCCATTTCAGCGATGCCTTGCTCGATCTCCGGCACTCCGCGGCCGGGCGACGGTGATGCGGAATCGTCGCTTGCGCGAACCTGGGGACCTTGCGGGGATTGGTCGACGGCGCCCGCCACGAGCATGGTCGTCGGAATCGCGAAGCCGAGCGTGCCTTTCTCTCCGAAGGCCGCCGCCGGAAGGCTCAGCCGCAGCATCGTGACCTCTTTACTAGGTTTCTGAAAGACCAGCACGTCGGCAATCGGTTTGCCGGCTCGGAGCGGCTCTTTGGCAAGCTGCCCTTCGATGGTTGCAGCTTTCCAGGTTTTCTGGGAGTACGACGTGCCGGAGTCATCGAAAAGCTTGACGGCTTCCCGCGCCGGACTGTTTGCAAAGCCGGTGTACTGGCGAGCGCTCGTCCCGTTCTCGTTCTGAATTTGGACCTTGAGAACTAAGTACTCGCCTCTGGGACGCGCGGCACTGCCGTTGAACATGGTCAACGTGGGCCGTCCCACCTCGGCAGACAAGATCCGCACGATGATATCGCCCCGACGTGCCGGTTCTGCCATTGCGTCCACCCATTCGGCGTTCCCGGCAGATTCCGTCGCCGATGGGGCAAGGGCCTCGGCCAGTTCGTCGAGACTCTTCAAAGGCGCGGGTTCCTCAGGCCTCGGATCTGGAATCGGCTTTGCCGAAGCGGACGGACCGGCGCCGCTGGGAGGCGCCGGCCGGACGACGACGGCAATCGCGCCGGCGGCCAGTACCATTACCAAGGCAATGAGCAAGAACACCAACCGCGCATTGCCGCCGGCACCTCGCCCACTTGTGGCCAGAGGTGCGTTGGCCGAGGGAAGTGGCGGAGGCCCGCTGCCGATGGCCGGGGGGGCGGCTGCGACAGGCGGCGGCAATGTGGCGACGCTTGCAACAGGCGGGGCGGGCGCGCGAGGGCCAGACTGGATGAGCGTCGAATGCGCGACGGGCGGGGCCACGATCGGCGGGGCTTCGGGTCCGGCGCTGGGCTGAAGTCCGGCTTCCGGCTGCCGGCGCAGCTTGCTCGGGCTTGAAAAGAGTCCTGGCACGCGACTGGCCGGAATCCACGCGGCGTCACCCTCCCGTACGAAATCGTCGATCGATAGCTTGCCGGTCCGTACAAGGGACTTGAGTTGCTCCGGCGAAACTGGCCCGAGCGTCTCGCCTGCGATCTGATAGAACCACTGCACAGCCATCCGACATGCCCCGAAGGCGTCAACCCGGTGAAAGACTCTATTCCCAGTCTAGCGGGTAGCCTTCGGTATTTCTACATTCCAGCCGGCTGTACTCAGTACCCCCGGCGGTAACTCCACTGGATGTAGTCGCCGTAGTAGCCCCGATGCGCATGGCAACTCGGCCAGTAGTGAGTCCCGAAGTACCCCCAATTGTATGTTGGTACACCAAAGCCGTAGCCATACCAGGGGTAGTTGCCGCCGCGATAGGCCGGATAGCGGTGAGGACCGGGCGGTCCGAGCGAGATCTGGGGGGTGGCTGAGTTTGCAGCCGACCAGGCCATCTCGCTCTGGAATCTCAGACTCGCGTTGCCCCCTGCCAAGGTGGCGGTCGCGGCCACTGCAACCAAGAGAAGAACGGTTACACGCACGATCGATGAGGCAAATCGGGGCATGGCGGATTCCATCGGGCTGGACGCATAGGTGGCCGCCGCACGCGCGCAGCGGCTAACAGTCTTATCGTGCGTCAGAATTGCCTGGCGGATGAAAACACCGGATGCCGCGCAGGAACGGCGAAACGATTGTGCCGGTTCTACCGGTGGCGCAATTTGGAGAGAAGTGCTGAGTGCTTCGCAGGCTCACTCGTATCGGATCAGACTGACAACTTCATGGCCGTCGATCCGCTTGGCCCCTTCCAACACCGCCAGCTCGATCAGAAACGCGCAGCCGACCACGGCGCCGCCGGCCTTCTCGACCAGGCGGCAACATGCCTCGACGGTACCCCCGGTGGCCAGGAGATCGTCGACGACCAAGACGTTGGAGCCTGGAGGAATGGCGTCGACATGGATCTGAAGGGTATCGGTGCCGTATTCGAGCTGGTAGGTGTGCGAAAGGGTTTTGTAAGGCAGTTTGCCGGCCTTACGAATCGGCACCAGCGCCGCTCGAAGTTCAAGGGCCAAAGGCGAGGCGAAGAGAAATCCTCGCGCTTCCGCAGCCGCGACTACGTCCACCTTGCGGTCCCCAATCCGCTCGGCCATCTGCCGCACGGCCAACCGGAACGCTTCAGGGCACGCCAAAAGGGGGGTAATGTCGCGAAACAGGATGCCCGGTTTCGGGAAGTCGGGGATCTCGCGGATATAGTCCATCAGGTTCAGTTCTGCGAACTGGGACATCGCAACCCGCTCCTCTTGATCGCAGGAAGGCTGTAGTTCTGTCAGGCATCGAGTATAGAGCGGAAGGGAACCAGCGGGAAGAGGAAGTCACGGCAATCCGTTGAGGCTGTCGCCGAGCTTGTTGAGAGCTTCCGTCTCGATTTGCCGGACGCGCTCGCGCGTAAGCCCAAGGCTTTCGCCGATTTCCTTGAGGGTGCGAGGCTCGTTGTCCTCCAGGCCGAATCGCATCTTGAGGACCGTGGCTTCGCGCTGGTCCATGCATTGGAGCTGCTCGAGGACGTGTCGGAGGTTGTCGTGATCGACGAGTTCTTCCTCGGGGTTCTTCGCTCGCTCGTCCATCACCATCTCACCAAGCGACCAGCCGCTGTCGGCTTGATCGGTCTGCGGGGTGAGATTGTAGATCTTGATCGCCTTCTTGATAATCGGCAGTTTCTTGCGAGGCAGCCCGAGGACGCGAGCGACCTCCTCGGGCGTCGGCGTGCGTCCGAGTTCTTCGGTGAGCCGGCTGCTGGCGCGTCGCCACTTGGAGAGCAACTCGACCATGTAGGCAGGGATCCGGATCGTCTTCGCCGAGTTGATCAGGGCACGCTTGATCGACTGCTTGATCCAGTAGCTGGCGTAGGTGGAGAAGCGGGTGCCCATCGCCGGGTCGAAGCCCTCGACCGCGCGCAACAACCCCAGGTTCCCCTCTTCGATCAAGTCCTGCAGACCGAGGCCTTTGCCGGTGTAGCCGCGCGCGATGTTCACGACCAGGCGGAGGTTGGCGCGGACCATGCGGTCGCGGGCTTGGATGTCGCCTTCGCCGATGGCAACAGCGAGATCCTGCTCATCGCCGGACGACAGGAGCGGAGTTTCGTTGATCTCGCGGAGGTAGGTCTCCAGCGGAGATTGAACGGCGGCGGCTGAAAGTTTCCGTCGAGGCTTCATAGGGATCCGGTGGGCGGGGAGTCAGGCAGACAGTCCAACACCACTATCGACGGAGTTCCGCCGATTTCTGCAACCTCCTGTCCCGGCGACAAGGTGGACCGAATATCGGCAAGCTCCGGGCTGTGCCGAAAAGGGCGGCCCCGCCGGAATTCCCGGCGGGGCCGTGGGGAGTGCTCTGAGAATGGCTGGAAACCGTGCCGCCCGGAGGCTACTTGGGCCTCGTAGCGGTTACGACGATTATTCGCCCGATTCCTCGCCCGAGGGCCGCATCGGCTGAATGAGGGGGCCGCTGGCGCGTCCGACGCCGCCGCGGAGTTCGGCGGGCGGCACGTGCGCGGCCGGAGCGGCTTCTTTCTCGGCCGCCACGGCTTCCGCCTCTTCCGCCCATTCCACCCGCTTTCGCGACAGTCCGATCTTCCGCTCGTCGGAGTCGACCCGCAGGATCTTCACCTCGATCTCTTCGCCGACCTTGACGATGTCCTCGGGATTATCGACCTTGTGGTCCGCCAGTTCGGAGATGTGCAGGAGACCTTCCAGGCCGTTTTCCAGGCCGACGAACACGCCGAAATTGGTGATTTTCGTCACCTTGCCCCGGACGATCTGGCCGGGCTCGTACTTGCCGGGGATGTCGTGCGCCCAGGGGTCCTCCGCGAGCTGTTTCAGCCCCAGCGCGATGCGGCGGCGGTCCTGGTCGACGGAAAGCACGCGGCACTGGATACGGTGGCCTTTCTCGACCATTTCGTTGGGATGGCTGATCTTGCGGGTCCAGGACATGTCGCTGACGTGCAACAACCCGTCGATGCCCTCCTCGATCTCGATGAAAGCGCCGTAGTTGGTAAGGTTGCGGACCGTTCCCTCCACGACCGATCCCGGCGGATACTTCGCGGCCACCTGGTCCCAGGGGTTTTCCTGGGTCTGCTTCATGCCGAGCGAGATTTCCTGCTTCTCCTTGTTGATGCCCAACACGACGACCTCGATTTCGTCGTCGATCTGGACCAGTTCGCTCGGATGGCTGATCCGCTTCGTCCACGACATCTCGCTGATGTGCACCAGGCCCTCGATCCCTTCCTCGAGCTTCACGAAGGCGCCGTAGCTCATCACGTTGACCACGGTCCCGCGGATGCGGCAGCCGACCGGGTATTTCTCCTCCACGTTTTCCCAGGGGCTGGCGCTCTTCTGCTTCAGTCCCAGGGCGATCTTCTCCTTTTCGTAATCGATATGGAGAATTTGGACCTCGATCTCCTGGTCGATCGCGACCATTTCGGTCGGATGGCTGATGCGGCCCCAACTCATGTCCGTAATGTGCAGGAGCCCGTCGATGCCTCCCAGGTCGACGAACGCGCCGAACTCGGCAATGTTCTTGACGACGCCCTTTCGCCGCTGGCCGATCTCGAGCTGGCTGAGCAGTTGGGCCTTCTTCTCGGCGCGCTCGGCCTCGATCAGGGCGCGGCGGCTGACCACGATGTTGCGCCTCGCCTCGTCGATCTTCAGCACGATGCACTGGATCGTCCGGCCGATGTAGTCGCCGATGTCCGAGGGACGCCGGATATCGACCTGGCTGGCCGGCAGGAAGACGTTGACGCCGATGTCCACCAGGAGCCCGCCCTTGATCTTGCGAGTGACCACGCCGGTGACGACGTCGTTCTCGTGGACGGTCTCCATCACCTTCATCCAGGCCTCGATCTTCTCGGCCTTGCGCTTGCTCAGCGCGATCATGCCCCGGCTGTCGTCGAGCTGGCCGAAAACGTCCTCGACGTCCTCGATCAGGACTTTGATCTTCTGGCCGGGCTGCGGCGGGGGCTCGTGGTCTTCCCACTCGTTGCGAAAGATCATTCCTTCGCTCTTGTAACCGACGTCGACCAGAACGTAGTCGCCCTCGGTCCTCAGCACTCGGCCCTCGACGATCTGGTTGACGGAGATCTCCTCGCCGCCCCAGTCGATCTCTTCCGGCGAGGTGCCCTCCAGCGCGGCGTTGAGTTCGTGTTCGAAATCGTCCTCGTTGACGTCCAGCCCTCGAATCAGGTTGCGATTGACCATAACAGAGTGTTTCTCGAAGCGTGTCGTGGGGGCGGTGCAGGCGTTGAACGCCGCGAACGAGCGGCAGCCGTACGTGCTGGGCACGGCCCCCGGAACGGTTAGAGTGACCCATCGCGGATCCCCGCCTTCTCGCTACGGAAGGCTCCCGAGGGACCGCGAGAAACCCTAAATATAGCAAACCTTTCCGGCGGTCACAATTGCACGGGGCCGCGTCTACCGCCGAATATCGGACGCTTGCGAATCATGGCCAGACCGGCCCGGACCCGCGATTCCACCTCCCGAACCAGCTCGTCCTCGCGATATTCCGCCAGTTGCTCTGGGAAAATGGGTAAATTGTAGTGGACGTGAATCGGCCGGGGCAGGGGATAGCTCTGTGTCCGCGGCCAGCAGTCAAACGCACCCTCGATGGTTGCCGGGACAATCGCCGCGTGGCTGCGGATAGCCAGGGTAGCGAATCCTCGCCGGAAGGGGGCGATTTCACCATCCTTTGTTCGGGTGCCCTCGGGGAAAACGACAATGAACTCACCTCGTTTGAGACGGCGAAGCGTCTGTTTCATTCCTGCCATGCCACCCCCCTCTCGATCGAGTGGAATCGCATTCAACGAGCGGATAAGGCGGGCAAAGTGAGGGTTTCGGAAGAGGGTATCGCGAGCAAGGAAGTTCATTCGGCGCGGGTAGCCGGCCCCGATCAGCGGCGGGTCGAGATGGCTCTGGTGGTTGGAGACGACCAGCGCTCCTCCATCGGTCGGAACGTTGGTCACGCCCGTGTATCGAATGCGAAATGCCACCGTGAACGCCAGCCCAACGACCGCCTTGGCCGAGTCGTACCAGAGGCGGCGCGCGAACGTGGAGTCCGGGCCCACGGCGTCGGATGGACGAGGCCGTCTTTCGGCAAGCGGCGATTCCTCAACCGAGACGTCACGAGGCATGGTTCACAATCAGGTTTCCGGGTGGGAAGGAAGGATTTTGTGGTCGCAGGTTACAGTCGGTCTGAGGGATGGCGAGCCCCGCGCCGTTGCTCGACGATTTCCTGGACGCGCTGGACGACTTCGTCCACGCTGAGGCCGTCGGTCGAGACCTCGGTTGCGTCGGGGGCACGGCGAAGCGGGCCGACCGGTCGGCTTGCGTCCTGTTGGTCGCGGCGATTGATGTCGGCCAGGACCTCCTCAATAAGCCTGGTCTCACCCTGGCTCTGAAGGTCGGCCAAGCGCCGCCGCGAGCGTTCTTCGGCGCCGGCGGTGAGATAGATTTTGCACTGGGCGTCCGGAAAAGCCACGGTTCCCTGGTCGCGGCCTTCGGTGACCACGTCGCCGCCGGCAGCCATCGCGCGCTGCAATCGCACGAGGTATTCGCGGACCTGAGGATTGTCGGCCGCGTAGCGCGTGACGGCCGTCACCGCCGACGAGCGGATCGCCTCCGTCACGTCCTCGCCATCGAGATAGACGCGGTCGTGTGCCAGCGCGAGGCTTGTTCTCGGGGCGAGTTCCGCCAACTGCTCCGGCCGGTCCCAGGCAACGCCGTGTCGCACGCCGGCCAGGGCCATGGCCCGATACATGGCGCCGGTGTCGAGAAACCGAAACCCCAGGCGGCCCGCCAGAAGACGGGCGATCGTGCTCTTGCCGGCTCCTGCCGGGCCGTCGATGGTGATGATCATGGATCCGACTCAGCTCCGCAGTCGCACTTCGACCTCGGTCCACTCATGGGCCTTCACATCCATTGTGACGCGGTCCGCCTCGGCCGACAACTCGCGAGGATTGCCGCCTGTGAAGTCGACACTCCTGGCGGACTCGACGGGGCGAAACGATCGCAAACCGACGCGGCCTTCCCGGCCCTCGGTCTCCAACAGCCTGGCACGAAAACCGGCGAGCTTGCCCTCGGCCTCAAGCGTCTGCCAACTGGTCGCCACGATATTCCTGTTCTCGATGTGGAACAGCCATCCGGACGAGATCTCCGGCGGGAGCCCGGCCTCGACGACGCATTGAGGGGCCAGGAAATCCATGGCTGCCGGCACGGGATAGCCGAGGTCGATACCAATGCCGAGCCGGAACGTGCGGGCCGTCTCGCCGCGAACCACAAGGAGGGTGTCGAGCTTGCGGAGGCCGAAACGACGGTGGTACGGCAGCCCGCCGGTCAAGAGCGTGGTCTGCTTTTTTCCTGAACGGATTTCGACGAACAGGGGGGATTCCACCAGGGTAGCTTCCGTCTGCCGGCTCATCATTCCCACGCTTCGGTAGATCTCGGCCGTTGCGTCTCCCCAGGCGAATCGCATCGCGTAGTAGGAGTTCCACGGATCAGCGTCGGGCTGCTCCAGAGGATCTAGTTCGACCTCGAGTTCCAGGACCCGGCTGCCGCGGCAGACCGTCATGGTCTGCTGAAACCCGGCAAGACGGCGGCCGTCGCGGTCCAGAAGCCGGCCGCGGCTGGTGATCCGACCGGCGAGCGGCCCTGCACTGACCGAAATGTCGTCGGCCGCCATCACGGAGTAATCACGCTCGTGCCCTTCCTCTTCCCAGATCTCGCCGGTCCCATACCTGCCCGGCAGGCGAAGCGCGAGTTGCTGGGCGATGCGCTTACCGCGGAACGAGTAATCACTGAGCGACCGGATCGCGCCGGTCGTTGGATCGAGGACCGCTTCGAAGTATTCGTTTCGCAGGACGTAGGGTTCGGCCAGCGGCGGTTCCGGTTTGTCAGCCTTGCGGAATTTCCTGGCCGCGGGCTTCGGAGCGGCGACCGTACCCGATCCGGCGGCGATGCGGACGAAGCCCATGGGAGGCAGGTCGACGACCGCCTGCGCCCGGCCGTCGTGTTCGGCCGATCGCCAGACCGCGCCTTCGACCGCCGGCGGCCGGTCGAGGGATGGCAGGTCGATGTGCATCCGCCGAGTGAAGCTGTGGGGATTGACGGCCAAATAGCACGCCGCCGCCCCGTCCGGCGAGGCCAGGCCGGCCGCAAACTGCTCTGCGGTCTGCTGGAGGCAGTCGGCGATCCGGGATTCGAGTTGGGCGCGGTCATCCGCGGGCACGGCCAGGGCGTCGTCGGTCTCGCGGAGGAACTCGTCTGCGTTGGTTTTCCGAGGGACCTGGCCGCGGAGGATGGCGTTCAGGGCTTCCAGCGTTCTTAACGTCTCGGCTGCAACCGTCCGCCGGTAATACCGGGCCCAGCGGGAAATCGGGTCGGCTTCACCATTGGCCACGGCCTGCCGGAGATAGGGCGAGCGGTAATCGTCGGCCGTGTAGCGCTTGCTCTGGCCTGAATTCTGGGTCTTTTCGAAATACCCCGTGAGCGATGCGAAACGCCCGAGAACTGGGCTGTAGGCGGCCATCCGGCGGAGATCGCCGTACCACGCGCAGGCATGGCCGGGCCAGTGGGCGAAGACGGCGGTGGCCGCGTGGTCGAGGTCCATGGTGCCGCCGAGGGTCTCGGGGAGTTTGAAGAAGCTGCCAGGGCGCGAGGCGTCGACCGGGAGGCGGGCGAGGGCCTCGATCGTCGTTCCATCGGCGCCTTCCCAGCGAATTTTGCTCTGGTTGCCCGAGGGAAAGCGGCCATCGTCCAGCGTGAAATGGGCCGCGCCCGCGAAGCCGAGCGCGCGGAGGATCAGGGGCAGCGAGGGGGTGAGGCCGAAGCGGCGTCGGGCGAAGATGGTGAGCCGGCGGCCGAGGTGTCGCTCGTAGGCTTCCTGGCCGCGCTTGAGCTGGCGCAGAATCCCTTCGACGGTCAACAGGGGCAATTCCTGCTCGCGGAACTCGCCGCCCGCGATGCTCGCCGTGCCTTGTTCCAGCGCAGCCTTCAGCGCGGCGAGCGTGTCGGGCTCGTCGCGAGCCATGCGTTCGACGGTCTCACCCGAAAGGAGCAGATTGACAGGGGCTTTACCGGCCATCTCGGCGCGGAGCGAGTCGCCGAGAGTGGTTGCCGCCACGAGCGTCCAATCCAGCAGATGGGCTTCGACGGGATAGTAGTATTCGCGGGATTCGGTCAGGAGGTCAAAGGCTCGCTGAACGTGCTCCCGAGCTGCCTGGTGGTCGCCTTCCATCGCTTTCTTCGCGCCGGCGACCGCCTCGCGCTGGAACCGGTCGGTGTCGAGGTTGCTCATGTAGCGGAGCTGGCGCGTGAGCAGCTCGATTTCGAGGTGGCAGAAGCCCAGTGCAAGGAAGTCGCCCGTCAGTCCAGGATCAAGTTTCGCCAGATCGGGCCCCAGGTAGTCGAGGATGGCTGCAATCATCTCCGTGCGGTCGGCCCGATTGCGGATCACGGAGGCGCCGGTGTCGTTCGCCCGATCCAGCCAGTCGGACGGCAGTCGCGACTCGGAGCAGCGCGGCAGCATAATCAGCTTCGCGGCCGTGTCGGCCGGCGGCTCTCCCGCGCGGACCCAGCGAACAATCCGGCCGGCGCTGGCCAGCACGGCCGGGTGGTAGGCGGCGGACCATGCCGACAAGAGTTCGTTGGCCTCCTCGGGACTCCACTCCAGCGGCAGGTCCTCGATGCTATAACAGGGCAGGAGGATCACTACGTCGTCGAACTGCATGGTGGGCAACGGTTTCAGCAGGGTGGTAGGCGGCGGCGGGAAACGGGGCAGGATGCACTGGTTTCGATCGCCCTTTCCACGATAGCCTCTGATCGGGCAACCGTCGAGTTGTGGGCGTGGAGCGTGGGGGCGTGGAGCGTGGGGCGAGCTGGAGGATTCGGATTCGGCGAGCGCCGAGCGCGGCGTGGAGCGTGGAGGGCGGCGAAGTCGGGAGACCTGCGCCGAGCGCGTTGGGCGCGGGGCAGTGGGCGTGGAGCGGGCTCCTGGCGTGTTGGTTCTGGTCCACGCAACGGCCTTGAGGTGGCGTTGCATGAGTTACGTCAAGGCGCGACGGCGCAAGTGGTTGGCTGCGAACAGGTTGTGTTCGGATCGCGTGACGCAAGTGAAACCGCACGTTTGGGTGGAGTGTTGCGTCGGACGGATGAAGGAGGAGGGATGAGGGATGGGAAGCGGCGGGAGCGGATTGGCGAGTGGCCGGATCGGCGAGGTCAGGAGACCTGCGCCGAGCGCGAGCAAGATCGGGAGACCTGCGCGGAGCGCGAAGGGCGAGGTCGGGAGACCTGCGCCGAGCGCGGATGTTTGGCCAGGATGGTCGCATCGCTATTGGGAGGGGTGTCGTGGTTGCCGAGTTTGAAGTATACGTTTGTATAGAATAGGGAGTGGCCCAATTTCAACTGAATTCTTGCGGTGGGAGGCGGAATTCTGAAAAAAGTCTGCGAGCCTCGTGCTTGGCGGGCCCTGCGGTCTTGATTGAGCGAGGCTGGATACGGG
>JABWBD010000130.1 GCA_013360685.1 Pirellulales bacterium | reverse complement strand
TCGGAGACCAGGCCGCCCTGCTCCCGCCGGCAGCCGCTGGCCGCCGGCTTGTATACCCCGACCCGGTGGCCCGACGCGCGAATCGCCCGTGCCACCTGCGCCCCGACATACGTCTTGCCGACGTCGGTATCCGTCCCCGTGAGAAATAGTCCGCGTACCGGTTTGCTTGCCCTTGTGGCCATGATACTATCTTGGGAAGGATGAAGGACAATGAACGAGGGACAATTTTGGCCAAACGTCGATTTTGGGAGGGACAACCGTGAGTAGGATCCATGATTTTGTGCTGGGATTCGTCTTCGCGTCAATCGTCGCGGTCCTGGGAGACGCGGCGAGGGCCGACGAGCCGTTCGATTACTTTCGGAATTCCTGGAATGTGGTCGGATTGAAGGACTACGAAAACGGCACTCGCATCACGCCCGACAACCGCCTTCTCCTCGCCGGCGATACCCAGGTCCGCTTTCGCATCGGCCCAAACCTGAAAACGCTCAGCCGGCAGCAGACGAAAACCGCGATGGAAGGCTGGCTGCCGGTCATCCTCCTGTCGGCTCAAGAGGGACCGGTCCGTTACGACTTCACATTCTGGGCCACCCCGTTGCCGACCGCCAAGGATTGGCAGAAAGCGTTCGACTGGCCCACCGAGGGCGAAAACTTCCTCAACTGGATCAAGATCAAGGCGACGAACACGGGCAATGCGCCGGCCGAAGCAAGAGTCAAAACCGAGCAGTTCAGCCCCGCAACGGCAACCGCCGGCGAAACGGCATGGCCGCTCGGCCCGGGCCAGTCGGCCGAGACCGTGGTGCGAATCCCGTTCGAAGCGGTTGCCGATGCCTCGCTCTTCGCCAAAGAGGACCCGCAACTATGGCTCGACCGGGCGGTCGCCTTCTGGAAAAAACTCATCGCGCAAGCGGCGAAAATCCAGGTCCCCTGCCGGAAATCGAACGAAGCCCTCTTGGCTGCCCACGTCTGCCAGTTGATCGCCAACGACCACGGCGTCCTTCAAGGCGGCGAAGGCTTTTATGACGAGTTCTACATCCGAGACGGCGGCTACCAGATCATGGAGCTCGAAGAGGCCGGTCTGTGGGAGGCGTCGCGCAAGGCAATCGAGCGTTATCTCGCCAGCCAGCGGCCCGACGGCCGATTCGAAACCCAGAAGATGCAGTTCGACGCCAACGGCCAGGCGATCTGGGTCCTCTGGCAGTTTGCCAAGATCACCGGCGACCGCGATTGGCTCGCCGCTACCTACCCGCAGATGCGCCGCGCGGTCGATTGGATGATGAAGGCCCGCCGCGAGGCGCCCGCCGATTCGCCCTATGCCGGTGTGCTGCCCAACGCCGTGGCCGACGGCGAATACCTGTGGGACGGCAAGCATCACATCGTCGGCTACGACCTGTGGAACCTCCGCGGCCTGTGGTGTACCGCGGATGCCGCCGCGACGCTCGGAAAGACCGAAGAAGCCAAGATGCTGCGCGACGAGGCAGACACATACCGCGCGGCCATCGACGAAGCCGTCCGGCGGACCGGCCTGTCTTACTTCCCACCAAGCTGGGAAAAGGTCGGCACGCACTGGGGCAACACGGAAACCCTCTGGCCCACTGAGCTTTTCCCCTCGGACGATCCTCGCATGGCAGCCACGATCGAGCATGCTCGCAAGATCCACGGCGGCGGGTTTCTCGAAGGGACCATCCGGTGGCTGGGTGCACCCGACGCGATCCATCCTTATATGTCCGCCTATACCACGATGTCGACGCTCGCATGCGGCGACCACGAACAGGTCGTCGAGGACTACTATTGGTATCTCCTGCACTCCACGGCCGCCCATGCCTTCCCCGAAGGGATCTTCTACAAGCAGCGGACTGCCTGGTCCGACACCATCCCGCACGTCACTGGCGCATCGAACTTCGCCGTGATGCTCCGCCACATGCTGATTCACGAGCGGGGCGACGAACTGCACCTCCTCTCGGCCGTGCCGGATTGGTGGCTGGAAGAAGGACAGGAAATCGTCGTCGAGCAAGCGCCGACCCACTTCGGCCCGATGAATCTGCGCGTCCGTGGGACTGCCTCCGGGGTCGAGCTCCGGATCGACCCGCCCAAGCGGCAGCCGCCGAAACGAATCGTCCTCCACCTGCCCGAGGCTCGGCCTCTGGTCGGCACGATCGCGCGTGTCGAGACGGCGTCGCGAAGCAACCAGAAGAAACGGTGGGACTTCCAGACCGTCGTCGAGGCGTACCGGAACGTCGCCCCGCCGGTCTGCCAGGAAATTGCCGGCCTGAGCGCCTTGCCAGTGATACCGCCGCTCACCCAGGACCGATGCCGGCTCCTAGACCTCGCTGGGCTGGCCAACACCGACCCGTTCACGGCCCCGTTTGGCGTGCCGAAACCTGGAAAATTCCTCTTCACCGGGTTGAAACCCGGCGAACAGACCATCGGCGGCGTGCCATTTCGCGTGCTCGATCCAGCCAAGAACGAAGGCCGTGGTCTGGTCGTCCTCCATTCGGACAAAGCGCCCCCGAATCGTCCGTGGCCGACTGAGGTCGAGATTCCCGTCGGCCGGCAAGGCAAGCGAGTCTACTTTCTCGGCAACGTCTGCGGATGGTCCGGCGGCGACGAGGGAACCGGCCAGTTCAGTGCCGTCGCCGAGTACGTGATCCACTATGCGGACGGACAGAAGCAGCTCGTCCCCCTCGTGCCCGGCCGCACGATCGACGAATGGGCCGCGCCGCCC
Organism: Pirellulales bacterium; assembly: GCA_013360685.1. Classification (GTDB taxonomy): domain Bacteria; phylum Planctomycetota; class Planctomycetia; order Pirellulales; family Thermoguttaceae; genus JABWBD01. Next base: position 16,064 of record JABWBD010000130.1, on the reverse strand, counting down.
AGAGCCGCCGACACCCTGCTGGGCCTCCGCGGCGATCCCTGGCATCTCAGCGTGCTGGGCGTCGACCTGCGGCCGGTTCCCGTCGAGAAAATCGTCTTCCGCGACCTGGGAACCGTCTCCGCTCCGGTTCTCGCCGCCGTCACCCTGGAGCAGTGATTGCTCATGAAGGACTCTTGGAGCAAAGCAGTCGCCATGTGTTGTCTCGTGATACTCGTTCGGGAACCGCCGGCAACGGGACGGGCGGCCGCCGGGCTGCCGGTCATCCCACCGGCCGACATCGCCGCCGGCGGGCTCTACGGTCCATTTGCGTTCTTCCGATAAACGGTGCCGGCCCCGACAACCTCGAATCCGAACTTCCGCAGCAGGCCCAAAGCCGCGGGGTTGCTTTCCGTAGTCATCGTTTCCATGATCGACACACCCTGCGCCGCCAGGGAACGGAAAGCCTCGCCCAAAAGGAACGTGGCCAGGCCGTGGCGGCGCTGGCTGGGCGAGACGAGCAGTTCGACCAGTCCGGCCGCGCGGAGCATTCCGTAGGCGCCGGTGGGTTCCATGCTGCGGACCGTAGCCGTGGCCAGCGCAGCCCCGCCGCCACGCGGGACCAACTCGAAACGCGTCAGGTCGAAATCGCCCCAACGGCTGGCCTCCCAGAAGTTGCGTGCCGGCGGGTCCATGCGAACCTCGACGATCAACTGCCGGCGAAACTCCCGCTGCTGCCGGTCCACCGCCGGCCGGAACCCCGTCAGGTCGCGCCGCATCAAGACCGTCCGCGCATCCGGCTGATAGCCTTGCGCCGCATAGAGCTGTTGCGCGACGACATCCGTATCGAGCACCCCCGGCACTTCGCTGCCACCGTACAGGCCCAGGTAGAAAGGGCTCACCGGGCTCAGTCCGCCGCCGAAAATCACCTTGGCCCCTCGGCCGCGAAGATACGCCTCGCACTGCTCCAGTAAGCCCGCGGTCACCTCGGGGCGCGAGTGTTCGGGACGCGTGAAAAGAACGCAGACGACGCCGTGCTCCGTGGAGATGCCGCTGCGAGCTTCGTTCGGACCGAACCCGGCATGGGCGAACCCCACGGGCTGTTCGTCGTCAAGAGCCAGCACCAGGCCGGGATAGTCGAAATAGAGTTTCCCGAAAACAAGTTGCTCGAACAAGTCGACCGAGACCGGCTGCTGGAAACCGGGTTGTCCGTTGCGACTCCGCCAGATCGAAGTGATCGCCGGCGGGTCCGTGTTGCGGAAAGTATGGAAACGCAGCATCAGATCCTTGCAGGCCCTACGCGGTAGTTGGCAATCCAGGTGATTATAGACGCCGGCAGCAGCGGGCACTAGCTGGCGGCCAACTGCCACACGTGAGCGATCAATTGCTGGTCCGGAGTTGCCAGCGTCCGCCCCACGCGGGCCGACAAGGGCTCGGTTGTGCCCTGCCTGCGAAGATCGTGGAGATATTCGCGGATCAGCTCCCGGGGCACGCGCGGATTCTCCAGAAGGAAGTGGACCCAAGCCCACGATTCCGCGTAGTCGTCCCGACTCAGGTCACGCGACGGCTGCAGGGTGTCGAGTCGTGCCAAGTCGGGTTGCCAGCGTCCCTGCTCGACCTTTCCGGCTAGAATCTCCAGTTGGGAGCGGTTCAGCCCCCCGTTCCCGCGGGGGGCCTCGAAGTATTCGGCCAGCCCTTCGTCCAACCACAAAGGCAGGTTCGGAACCACGGAATGCAGATAGCCGTGGGTGACTTCGTGTCGCAGATCCTCGGCAATCCGATCGCCCCATTGGGCGTAGACCTGAAGTCGCGTATCGGTTTCCAGGAAAAACGCGCGGCGAAGCGGGAACTCGGGATGATGGAGCCGGACGAATGCGCCGAACTGGTCGGCATTCTCAAAGAGGTAGACGTCGATCGGCTCATCCGAGGGCGGCAGGCCCAGCCGGCTGACAATGTCGCCGCGTCGGGCCGAAAGCTCCTCGAGGAGGCGATGGTGGGACGGGATCCGGAAATCACTGTGGATGACAAGCTGCTCGCGGACAACGGTGTATTCGGCGGGCAGCGTCAGTCGCCGGCTCACCAGTTTGGCGCAACCGGCCGAGGCGACGCAACTGACAAGAACGGCGAGCAGGTAGCGGCGGGACCGGATCATCCTTGGCTGGCAACCACTCCCGGCGACAGGCCGCTTTCCACCGGCAACCAGTCCGTTGCGAGCGGGTGGGGCAGGACTTCGCCCGACGATGGCCGAGACGCCGGCGATGTCTCCTCGCACCGCCCTGCGGTGCGATCGACAACGCTGCGGACGACCCTCGCAAACTCCGAACCCCAACGATCGACACTGAACCGCTGTTCCACCAGACGCCGGCCGCACACCCCCATGCGTTGCCGCAGACCGGGATCGGATGCCAGCCGGGCGATGGCTTCGGCCCACTGGCTCGGAGTGGACGCCAGAAAACCGGTTCGGCCGTGAAGGACCATCTCGCAATTCATCCCGACGGGGTTGGCCACAACCGGCAGCCCTGCGGCCATGTACTGGAGCACCTTCAAACCGCATTTGCCGCGGCTCCATTCGTCGTCGGGAAGCCAATTGATCCCGATATCTCCTTCGGACAGATCAGCGGCCTCGGTCGGTGCGGACCAGCGGCAGGGGACAATTCGCACGGCGGGCAATTGGGGCCATGCGTCGCATATCACTCGCAATTCGAGCCCCGGCAATGCCTTCTCGGCCGCCGCGAGATGGCTCGAGCAAAGGTTCAGGGAGGGGAGCGTGCTTCGCTGTCCAATCCAGACCAACCGTGAGGCACCGCCGGTGCGGCGATGGGTCACCAGGGTGTATTGCTTGGGCTCGACGCAGGTGGGGATCGTAAATAGCCGGTCGGGGGCGATGTAGGCCATGGTCCGTCGTCGGAGGAACTCGTTGCCGGCGATAACGGCGTCGGCGGAATAGACCGTCGCCCAGTAGTGAATCATCCGTTGCCAGCTCGCCGCAGGTTTTCGGCTGGTGCTGTCGCGCTGATAGACGGCGTCGTCGACGTCGTAAATCAGACACCGCGAGGCGCGCCGCAGCATACGGAGCTGCCAAAAGGGTAAAAGCTTTCGCTGGAGAACGACGAGATCGAAGTGTCTCGCCCTGCGGAATTGGCCGACTCGCCGCCAGACGTTCGGCGAGATCGTGGCGGCTTGGAGCATCAACTCCCGTTCGGCCAGCGCCCAAGCGAACGCTTCGATCCGGTACCGGTAGCAGACGTGATCCGGACCGCCGACCAGAGCCAATGCCTTCATTGCCGTCCTCCATGACCGGGCAGTGCAGTCCCCGAACACCACCCGGGGGGCCGGATCGTAGCAGAATCTGCTGTTGGGGAGAAGAGCAGCTAGAGGGCAGCGAGTCGAGAGGGCGCGGGAACCGGTCTGCCGTGATCCGGGACATCGCCTCATCCGAACCTCTCGCGTCGCACGCCACGTAAGTGGAGGGGCTCCAAGGGATTACGGCCGACTACCGATTCGCGTTTCTGACTACACCTCCGGGAGTGGGGCGAATCAGGGAGGGGTGCCGAGGAGATCAGGGCGCGACGCTGCACGTCGGTCGCGGTGGTCAATTCAGTGAAGAATAGGACGCACCTTCCAGTCGATCGTCTTCATTAAACGCAACACCCGTTCCACTTTGGCGAGATCCTCGTACCCTATCCGACGCCTACAGCCTACAGCCTACGGCCTGCGGCCTACAGCGTTCCACTTTGGCGAGATCCTCGTACCCTATCCGACAGTCAGTCATCAAGCGGTTTGCCCGTGGTGTCCGGGGCCCACCAAATGGCGATCAGGCCGAGGGCGTAGATGAGTCCGCAGGTGGTGCCGACGGCGGGGTAGGAGCCTTCGAAGGCGGTGAACAGGACGGGATGCTGATTCCCAGGGCGCGCGAGCGGCCGACAACGTCGCCCAGTTGGCCCAGGAGGATGCCGCCGGCCGCCGCGCCCAGCATCAATGCCGCCGTGAACCGCGCGAACCAATCGCCGCCCAGCGTCGGCGTGTATTCCGCGCCCAGCAAGTCCTGCGAGACGGACAGCGAGGCTACCGGCATCAGACCCAGTTCGACGCCGTCGAAGAGCAGACCACAAATCGCTGCCAGCAGCACGGCCACACGGGCACGGGAGGAGAGCGGAGTGGTCAAGATGCGGCGTCCTTCAGGATGACTCGGCCGAGCGGACGGATTCGCACCGGCCCCAGCAGGCCCGACCGGCGGGCGTAATTGCCCTGCTCCAGGTGGTTCTTGAGGATGTTGGGCACGTCGACGCGGAGCGTGTTCTTGCCGAGCTGGACATGGCCGGTCAGCTCGACGTGATACGGCAGGAACCAACCCGCGAGGACTGATATAGGTGTCAGGGAAAGTCTCTGTTGCATTCTTGGTCGCCTAATCAAAATCCCTGCGGCATCACGACGAACTGCCAATGAGCTTTTTTGCACGTCCTTATCTCTCGCGCACCGCGCTAGTTTCGGAAGTTCTCCCACGCTAGACGGACCAAACGGGCTAGAACATCCCGCTGCTTTTCGTCTATGGCATGGTCAACCCTGATGCGGAAACGGGACGTGATCTCCTCAGCGACGAACACCGCCGTATGCTCGTACTGAGGGTACCTTTTTCGTTCAATGTCCCAATACTCAATCGTGCGGACGATGTGGCTTTCATCCGTTGCACCGAGTTGTATTTCGACCTCATAGCGATTGAGTGTTACAGGTTCCTGAAGAAGTAGGTCCAGTCTTCTTTGTCCTTTAGCTCCAGGTCTTCGCCGAGGCCCAGGATGGATGGATCTTCCACGATTTGGTCTTGGACCCACTTTTCTGTCTGAGCTCCGGAGTTCTTGAGGTTTATCGGCTGGAGCTTGAAGACGGTCATGATCGCACCCAAAAAACAGTAACGTGTCCGGTAACAGCAAGACAATGATAAGCGCGGTTTGGGCAAACACCAGTTAGTCTGACGAAGGACAATCCGCGAATCAAGAGGGCCCCCGCGCGCGATTGGACAGAGCTTGGGAACTTGTGGAAGGAACTCACGTGCCAACCGGGCCGAAAATACAAGGTCCGAGCACGCAACTCGCACTTACCGTACGCGAGCCAAGGCGTCGGCGATCTCCACAAGGCAGCCAGGAATGTCTCGATATCCACATGGATTACTCCCCAAGGCTGGCCAGAGAACTCCGTCTGGCTGTTCGGAGCATTATCCGGGCCCTGGGACTCAACCATGAATGACCTCCGGTTTGACTTTGGCTCTCCGATAGAGCAGCCCCGCGGTAGCGGCTGAGCATGGGGCCCATTGGCTACAAATTCAACAGTCTCCGAAGTTTCTCATCGACTTCCGCTGCGGTGGCGGGCGAGAGAACGTCCAGACGGCGAACCACGCTGCGCGCGTGAATGGTGGCCAACTTGTGCAGGCGAAGCACGGATACGGTCTTCAGATTGGTCGAAGCATGTTCCGGCGACGACGGATCGAGCAAGATGTCGGACAGCAGAACAGTCGGCGGGATGACCGACGAGATGTAGGCAACCAGCACTTCAGGCACACTACCCACCGCACCGGTGAGCAACAAAACCGGACGCAATTTCATACCGGCGCTGCCCCCGAAGGGAAAACTGGCCAGATGGATTTCGTCAGGATTCATGGACAGGTTCCCCATCCGCCAAGGTATAGATGTCCTGGCGCGGATCACTCAGTTCGTCTGCCCACTCGTGCGCAATTCCTTCCGTCCAGGCATCGCCCGCTTCATCTTCCTGCCACATGGGGACGATCAAGACCGTGACAGGCCCGGGAGGTATGGTCGCGGGGACCTGTGCCAGAAGCTGGTGGTTTTCGTCAACGTTGCCGATGATCTTGACTGCATTCATGTTGCCTCCAAACCTTGGAGCGTTGAAGGTCGGGGAACCTTGGAAATCCGCCGTCTCTCTTCAGTCTACCGGCGCGGAAGCAGTCCGGCAAGTTGCGCGGCGGGCTCGTATGCGGCAAGATTCGCCGGCAAGTCAATCTGCCAGCATCAACCTGATACGATCGGTAACCGCCTATGCTTCGATCCGATCTCTGTCAGAAAACTTGCCGCAAATGACCAAGCCCTCGAAAACCTCTTCTGCCAGCAGCACGGCCAGATGGACGCGAGGAATGCGGAGTAGTCATGGTGCGTTGTCCTTCAAAATGACTTGCCCGGCCGGACGGATTCGCACCGGCCCCAACAGGCCCGAGGGACGGGCGTAGTTGCCCTGCTCCAGGTGATTCTTGAGGATGTTGGGCACGTCGATGCGGAGCGTGTTCTTGCCGGGCCGGACATGGCCGGTCAATTCGATGTGATGCGGCGGGAACCAACTCGTGCCGATTCGGCGGCCGTTCAACCAGACGTCGGCCAACTCGTAAACCTCGCCCAATTCCAGCACCAGGCCGATGCCTTCGCGAAGGCGGTCGGGCGGCAGGTCGAACTCGGTCCCGTAGGCGGCAATTCCCGCGTAGGTTCGCAGCGAAGGGATTTCTCGCCAGGAGACAAGCTTGGGCAGTTCAATGTCCACGGCCGACGGGAGTCCCACCCCTTGACTCGGGGTGGCGGAAAGCGTCCACGGGCCGTCCAAAGCAGTCAGCTCGGGCAATTCCAGGTGGATCTCTCGCGTGCGGCCGTCGGAAAGTTCCACGCGGCAGAGGCCGGGTCCGTCAGGGCGCACGCAAAGTCTGCCATCGGGCCCGTACGCGACATGCCCGCGGTCGCAACCGACGGCATGGAGCGCGGGCGCGGACCGCGTGAAAACCACCAGCGCCGACTCGTGGGAATCAAGCGACAACCGGACCGCCGTGCGTCCTTGATCGGTGCGATACTGACCCGCGCGCAGGGACGTGCCGGCGTCGGCGTCCCAGATCTCCGGCACGAGGTCGGCGTGCGGGAAGGAGACGTCGCCCAAAAACTTCCCGCCCCAGTTGGTGACGAAGTAGACCTCTCCACCCTGGACCCGGCGGTGCTGGAAGCTGAGATTGGCGGACGCGGGAATCCAGCGAACGGATTGGCCATCGTCCAGGGCCGTTTGCCAGCCCTGGGTTCGGGCATCGATCACTTTTCCGCGCCGGATCGCCGTGCGGAAAGCTTCTTGCAGCGGGGCAGCGTCGCTGGAGCCTCGCAGCGCGGGCCAGTCGTCGGGCATTGTCCGGCAGCAGACCAGGAGCGTGCCCCCTTCCACCAGTTCCAGGATGCGGCGGGCTTCGTCCGGCCGGGACACGTCGCCGATGAGCACCAGCCGCGAGCAATCGTACCGCGACTCGCCTGCACGCCGCAGCCGCTCCAACGTATACGGACTGGCGGCGTCGATGGCGTTCAAGGCCGACACGGGCTGATCCGGGGACTGATGGTAGGGGCCCTCGGGCGGATTGGAACGGACCGGGTAGACCAGCGCGTCGGCCACCGGTTCGCCGGACTGGAGCACCCATTGAGTTCGCGCGAGCCAGGTGGTGAACGACTTCATGTACGGCCACCAGGGCACGTGGCGGTTCAAGTGGACTTCGGCGTAGATCCGCCAGCCGGGCGGCGGCAGGCCCAGCGGCGAGTAACCGAAGCTGTGCATTTGAATGCGGTTGATGCCCCGCGCGAAATGGGCGCCCGCATGCCAACGGAGCATGGCCAGGTTCGTTTCCCACTGCCGCTGTGGGTCGGCCAGCGGGCCATGGTGCGGCTTCTGCTGGCCGTCGCGATCGAGGTTTCGGCCGTGACCGCTGAGGAACGTGAACGCTTCAGCGCTGGTGATCCGCTTGCCCAGCGTGCGGGCCGTCCAGACGGCCTCGGGCAGAGAGACCTCCTCTTCGACTTCGGGGACGTCGGATTCGGCACACGCCTCAAAAAGATCTCGCGACATGCCTCGGCCGCGGACCTGGGGCCGGTGGCGGAGCTTCCGTGCGTGGAGATAGGCGGTGGTCGTGGCGAAGAAGTTGTCGCGGATCGTCTCCCGTTCGACTCGCTCCAAGTCGGCCAGCGTCCGCTCACAGTCCGGCCCGTAGCCCAGCAGGACGTGCAGGCGTTGCCGAAGGTCGTAGCCGGCCACCGCGGGAAACCTCGCCAAGAGGTCCGGCGACCAGTAGCGGGCGCCGCCGCGACGCTCGTACTCCCAACTGTCGGAAGCCACCTCCACCAGCGTCGTGCCGAAGTAGTCCTGCAGCCGCGGCTGAAGCCGGCCGAAGAGATGGTCAAGGTGAAACAGCACCGCGGCGCGCGAGCCCGGATCGACCTCGGGGCCGTTGCCCTTGTCGCAGACTCCGCCGGGTACCTCCTGGAAAATCCCGATGAGCCAGCGCCCCTCGGGAACGTCCCATTCCAGGCGGTTTCGCGGGCCGACGCTGCCGCCCAGATCGCGGAACGAATCGCCCACCACCTCCCCTCCGTCCGGCGCTGCGTCGCGGAGCCGCCAGGCGAAGACCATCGCCCGCGCTGGAACCGCCATCGCGGCATCGCCGCGCAACGCCCTCTCTCCTTGGACCACTTCCGCGCGCGCCACAAGGTGCTTGGAACGGTGCTCGTCGGTGATCCACGGTCCGCCGGGCGGCCAGCCCATGCCCAGGTTGATCGCCAGACGAAGATCCAGACGCTGCGCTTCGGCGCAGGCATGCGCCAGCATCTCGACGAACTCCGCAGAGAGAAACTCCAGCGGCTTCTGGTCCAGGCGTTTCCAACCTTCCGAGTCGAACCAAGGGCCGGGTCGCCCGGAGAAACCGTGCATCGAAAGGAATCGCATCTCGGCCCCGGCGATCCCCGCGGCGGCCATCTCCTTCAGTTCCCGGGTGATTTCTGTCTTCGACATCACGTTCTCGAAGAACATCCAATACACCCAGGGACCGGCCTGGCAGGGCGGCGTGTGGAAGCCGGCGCGCAAAGCCTGGATATCGGCGGCCGCGCCGGAGGCGATGCTCGGCTCGGCCGCGCGCGATGCCGCGCAGCAGGCCAGCGGCAGGCAGAGGAACAACTTGCGAAATGCGTCGTGGATGTTCTGGCGTGAGCGTGCGCGTGAATGGTTCGAGGAACCGCTCGTGCCGGATCGCGGCCTTGTTCCGCTGGAAGTCGTAGCCGTCCCCTGACCCTCGGCGACTTGCTCGCCGGCGGGCATTGCGGCGTACAAGGACAGGATGGACAGGAGAATGAAGCGATGTCGGTTCATGCGTCGAATTGGTCCTTCGTGTTCGCGTTGAATACCCGGATCACGGCGCTGCTATGATGAGTGACCAAGTACCCAATCTCCTGCGCCCACCGTGGCCGCTTCCGACTTCGTCTGTCTAGCGGCTTCCAAAACAGCTCACGCTTCCATCCTCCTCCGCCAGATACAGCTTCCCGCCGGCCAGGGCGATGCCGTTGAACACGGGCGGGAAGGGGAGTTCATGCTCGGCAAGTTTCGTGCCGGTGGCGGCGTCGAAGACCGCGAGCAAACCGCCCTTGCGCGACTCGAACGCGCCGACGAGGATTCTCACGAGCGGGGCTCCTTTCTCGGGCCTTGGTGTGTGGGGATTCGGTGACTGAAACGACACGGAAAACGACTCCCGACCCCCTCCGCGCTGCAATCCGCCGTTGAACCACAGGACTTGCCGAACACCTATTCTGAACGACGCTGGCAACCTGAGGCAAGGGAGGGCATAACCGACGGGAACACGGTTGAGTCAGCGCGATGCCGTTGGGGGGCCAATCCGATCTCCGCAACCGAGGAAGACGCCATGCAAAACACCCGAATTTTCACGAATTCGGCGACCAAAATGCTTCACAGCGTTACCCGAAAGGGGTCCCGAATTGCTCCAGAGACGTCCACCGCCGTAATTGCGGCACTCATTCACCCGCCAATCTAAAGCGGAGCGGTTGCGGGGCCGGGCAGGCGGCATTGTCCGGCGCTGCCTCGACGTGCTACAGTATGCGGAAAGGAGTGTTCTCGTCGCCCAACTTTCATGCTCTCGGATGCAAGGCGAGATACGGACGAACGTGGATGGGAGCTCGTGGCAGGCCGACCGTAAACAGGAAGCCGGCGTCGCCGGGCGGCTGCGCTCGGTGGTCCGCGCGCTGGGCCACCGCAACTATCGCCTTTTCTTTTTCGGACAGAGTGTCTCGCTCATCGGGACTTGGATGCAGCAGACGGCCATGATCTGGCTCGTCTATCGGCTGAGCGACTCGCCTTGGATGCTGGGCCTGGTCGGATTCTCCGGGCAGATCCCCGCGTTTCTGCTGGCTCCGCTGGCCGGGGTGCTCACAGACCGCTGGAACCGGCACCGCACACTCGTGGTTACCCAGACCCTGGCCATGCTGCACGCCATCCTTTTCGTCGCCCTGATCGGCACGGGCGTGTTGGCCGTCTGGCACTTGATCGTGCTGGCGGTCGCCCTGGGCATGATCAATGCGCTCGACATGCCCACGCGACAGGCCTTCGTCGTCGACATGGTGGGAGGGCGTGAAGACCTCAGCAATGCCATTGCCTTGAACTCCGTGCTGTTCAACGCCGCGCGCCTCCTGGGACCCGCGGCGGCCGGCTTCCTGATCGGGCTGATTGGCGAGTGGATGTGCATGTTGATCAACGGCCTGAGCTATCTTGCCGTGCTGGCGGCACTGGCCGCGATGCGGATCGAGCCGCGCGGGCCGGCAGGGCCGGCAGGGCCGGCCCGGCCGGTCTGGTCGGAGTTTCGGGAGGGCCTGGCGTATGCCGTCCGTTTCCGCCCGATCCTGACGCTGTTGCTCCTTCTGGGCCTGACCAGTTTCACGGCCATGCCCTTGACGGTGCTCATGCCGGTCTTCGCCGTCGAGATCCTCCGCGGCGGCCCGCAGACTCTGGGGCTGCTGACCGCGGCGATGGGGGCCGGCGCACTCAGCGGAGGGCTGATGCTCGCCTCGCGCCGCAGCGTGCTCGGGTTGGGGCGAGTGATCTGTATTGCCAGCGCGGCCATCGGCGTGGGAATGATCGGATTCGCGCTATCGCGCAGCCTTTGGCTCTCGCTCTCGGTCGTGGCGGTCACCGGGCTGGCAATGATCGTCCAGATGGCGGCGAGCAACACGGTCCTGCAGACGATCGTCGACGAGGACAAGCGGGGGCGGGTGATGAGTTTCTACATCATGGCTTTCATGGGGACCGCTCCGCTGGGAAGCCTCCTTTCCGGCGCGCTGGCCTCGCGGTACGGCGCGCCGATCGCCGTTGCCGCTTGCGGTCTGGTGAGCCTGGCGGGCGCGGCCGTCTTCGCCTATCGGCTGCCCCACTTCCGCGAACTGGTCCGGCCGGTCTATATCCGGCAGGGCATCTTGCCGGAGGTTTCCAGCGGCGTCGGTGTAACCACCGAGTTGACCGTGCCGCCGGAAGACTGAGCATCCGCTCGTATTGAGAATCGCGCCGACCTCTACCTGGTACCACCCCGCTCACGTTTGCCCAACATCCCCATCCCGTTACGGCCCTCGGACAACACAGTAGCAGCCCGGCTGCCGGTCTCCCAAGCCATCCGGCAGGTTATTTCGCCAGACGTTTTGGCTCACTTCCGGGCTCCGCAGCATTTCTTGTACTTCTTTCCGCTGCCGCAGGGACATGGGTCGTTGCGTCCGAAGCGCGAACCATGCGATACTACGGGTTTGCGAATCGGCTCACCCAGTTCCGCAGCCAGCGGCGAACGTGGCAGCGGGGCCGGGGGCGGCAGCGGGGGCCGTTGCCTGGCGGGCTTCTCCGAAAAAGCCGCCCAATGGCGGAGCTCTTCGATCGTATCTTTGATTCCCGTCGGGGGGCACCGCTCGAGTTGCCGGCGCAGGCAATCGTCCCCCTCGGCAATTCCTTCCTCGACGGTCCCGAAGTCTATCATGCCGGTGTAAACCAGGCCGCGCTGGTAGGCTTCCGTGATTTCCTGAATCGCTTCCTTGGGGGCAAAGTCCGCCAACTCGCCAATGAGCTCCGTGATCATCTCCATGTCTTCGCGATCGATGGCCTGCCGCAGGTTCCGCTGCAGATGCTGGACCACTTCCTCGCGCCGCAGGCGGCCGTCGCGCACAAGGTAGAGATACGTCTGAGCCGCCTCCCAGCGGACATATTCGTTCAAGGACGAGTCGGCGATCATGGCGTCGAGTAGTTCCGGACGGTCGCCCGCAAACCGCGCGAGGATCCTGGCGAGCATCTCAGTAACGGCGTCGCCGAACAGGTCATGAGGCAACTCGCCGGGGAGCGAAAATACCTCAAGAATGACGGGAAATGCTTCTGCGGCTTGAAACTCCGTCAGCAAGAAGACGGCGAAGAAGTGGGCGTTACCTTCCGGGGTCTCGTTCGCGCGCGCCTCGGAGGCCGCTTCTCGGAGGACCCGGATGAGCCTGGGGACCATGAGGTCGCGATGCTCGCGGGTCTCGCCGATGGCATCGACCGGGAGCTTCCCAACGCCCGCGCCGAGTTCTTCGACGATCCGGTCCAATTCGGCGGCGATGGCATGCGATGCCGCTGCGTCGACGATGTCCAGCGCTTCCTGCACGTCGGCATCCGACATCGTCCGATAGTCTTCGTATGTCGTCAGGGAATACTCTGCCAATACCCGGTTCACGCCAGCGAAGTCCGCCTCCAACGATTCGCGCACGTCGTCCGCAAGATCCGAGAGTTCGAGTCCCGAAAGGGCCTGCAAGGCCTCCGACAGCCGCTGCCATTGCGGCAGCGACAGGTCGGCGGCGAATGCTCTTGCCTTTTGTGCTCGTTTGATGAGATCCGACATGATCGATCCTCGGCTGTAACTGCACTATTGGGTTTGCTTGAGAGTCTATCCCAAAACCTCGCGACGGACGAGGGCAAAGCCCGACTTGGGACCGGCGAATGAATCAACGTCGCGTTTGGCACGGCGTCGGGAGTCTCTTTCTACGGCAGGGCCGCGGCATCGATCAACTGTATCCCGGCAAGCAGCTTCACACATGCCGCCTTCTTCCCTTGCGGCAGTTCGCTGAGGTTGAATTCGGCGACGCTGCCGGAAGGTTTGCTCACGAAAGCCTGGCCGTCGGCATCGCAGAGGCTGATTTGCCAGCCGTCGCGGGCATCTTCCGCCGTGATCTTCAGGCGGTCGCCCGCGCGTTCGACCGACAACCGCTTCGGCAGGCGGACCAGGCAGCCGACGTCGGCCTGTGCAAACAGCGTATGGACGACCATCCCCTCGGCTGTCTGCCGGCAGTCGGCCTCGACGTTGCGGAGCAGGTCGAAGGCGTGCTCGCCCGCGGCGAGCTTGATCGGCAGCGCCGGCCCAGAGAACGTGTGGCCGGTGGCGTTGTAGAGCGTGAAGATCGTCTTTTCGCCGTCGTGGAAGCGGTTGGCGTAGAGGTGCGGCGTGGCCGTCGGAATCAGCGGTTCCCATTGGCGGCTCGCAAAGACGTCTTCGTTCTCCCGCAGGATCCGGTCGTAATTCAACGGGTAGAAACTGCCGAACGACTCGACGGCGTTCCAGAACCGCTTGCGGTGCTTGACGTCGGACCCGCGGTGGTCCAACTCGTAGGCTTTGCACTCGGGAAAATAGAACCGCTGCAGGTTGCACTCCAGCGGACGCAAGGGAGTGCCCTGGACGGTCACGTCGTAGGTGATGCAGCCGTCGAGGTACTGCATGAGGTAGTCGTAGCCGGGATGTTCGGTGGTCAGGACCGAGTCGGGCTTAACCTGGTCCATGGCTTCGTGGACGAGTTTCGTCGACTCGGCCACCGCGCGCTGCCACTCGGTGGTGCCGCGCTCGGCGTAGGTGTGCTGATGGAGCGTGCTGAAGCAGGCCGAGCCGCGGTGGCCGTACTCGTCGAGCCGGATGCCATCGACCCCCGTTTCGCGCATCACCCGCCCCATCGCTTCGGCGATCCAGCGGCGGCAGTCGGCTACGTCGAGACACGGGTTCCATGCCTCGTAGTGGGTCTGGTGTTTGCCGTCGGCCTGGACAACTCCCCACGCCTCGCCCCACTGCCGTCCGAACTTCGTGTTGTAGTCGGCGCGGAAGGGGTCGGTATAGAGGGTGACCATCGCGCCCCGGCTGCGATAGAACTCGATCGCCTTGCGGAAGGCGGCAAGCCCGCCGAACTGCTCGTTGTAACCGTCGTAGTCGCCCGGGTTGTTCGTGAACCACAGTTTTCCGGTGGTCGATTCCCGGACGAAGTACGGCTGCCACATCTTGTATTTCGTCTCGCCGATCTTTTTCTCCAGCTCATCCAGTGGCGTGGCGAACGGCCCCAACGCCGACCAGTCCCACCAGGACATCAGCTCGATACAGTCGCACCGCGGGCCGACGAGGTCCGTGCGGTACTTGCCGTCGACGACCAAGGGACTTTGGCCCCAGCCCGCGGCGATCATGTTGTGGATCGGCTTCAGCTTCGACGGGTAGGGGCGGAACTTCCAGACGCGGTGGCACCAGTCGGCGTAGGCTTGCATCGGCCCGCGCCAATCGCCGGCGTGAGCCTTGAGAGCCACCTCCTTCGCGGCGAAGTCTTTGCCGGGCTCGCGCGTTCGGCGGAGATACTCGTAGGTCAGGCCGGTCCCCGGGATTTGTTCCAGGGAGTTCGTCCACTTGAACTCCTCTGCGGTCGGCGGGAAACTCATGTCGCCGTTCATTTCCTGCTTGCCGGGGAGGTGCTTGCGAAGGGCCAGGACCTTGTGGCGGCCGTCGTCGTCGGTACACCAGACGGCCAGGCCGCCCCCGCGCGCGGGACTGAAGACATCCATCAACTGGAACAGCGCTTCGTGGTCGCCGTAGCCGCGGCGGATCAAGGCCGGTACGTCGGCGATAATCCCGCCACCCCAGGGAAAATAGTAATAGTCGTCGGCCGGATCCTCCGAAACGGCCAGTCCGGAGAGGTGCGGGAAGGCGGTCTTGAAGTCGAGCGGCGAAGGGGAACGGTTCGTCAACTTCATGCCCATTCGGAGTGCGTCATCGATCCACACCGAAAGCTCGGCCTCCAGCCCTGCCGGCCCGCAGACCAGGAGGGCGGTGAAGCCCTGGCGGCCGGCGGAGGCCGCGAGGGAGCGGCAGTCGAAATCCCGCGAGCCCGCGTAGCGCTTGCCGGCGACCTCGACCACCAGGATCGCGCTGTCCGCCGGACTGCGGACCATCTCGGACCGTGTGATCTCGTTGTAGAACGACGCCAGCCGCAACTTCCCGTCCGTCCGCTGGAAGCGGCAACGCAGGTTGTCGTTCTCCAGCGAGACGGCATCGCCGTTGATCCGGCAGGACGGCTGCCGCCCGACGGCCGCGCCTTGAGGCGCCGCCATTCTTGGAGCCATGTCGATCTTTTCCGGCCCGGGATGGACGCTCCTGGTCCCTTTGAGTTCGATCCGGACGAGCGGCACGGATTGGTCCACCTGGATGCCCGTGGGCGTCGATTTGCGGTCCGCGCCGAGCGTGGCGTTGAACCGAGGGCCTTTCGCTCTTGCCGGAGGCGAGACCGGCTCGCGCTCGTCGTTCAGCCAGCGGAACTCGAAAGGCTGGTCACCGTCGATCTGGAAGCTGAGGTTCACGGGCGAGAGCGGGTCGATGCGACTGACGTCCCATTCCACGCGCGGGACGCCCGTCTCGGTACCGGCATACTCGATCACGCGCGCCGGGTCGTCGAGCCGATTGTCTTTCACGGACCACGCGGTCTCGATCGTGCGCGGGCCGGTGAGCAGGTAGAGCCGCACCATGTACTCTCCTTTGCCGCCGGTCATGTTGAGCGCCTGCTGCTGCCAGTTGGGCGTCTTGCCGGCGCTCATCCAACTGTTGGCCATCGGCACGGTATGGTCGATGCCGAGATACAGGTAGTCGTCGGGCTTCTTTTTCTCGCCGGCGACCATCCGGAAGACGACCTCGTTGGGACCGCGGACGAATTCTTCCTTGGGCATGGGAAAGTCGTGCCATCGGAACGCCCTTTCTCCCGGCCTCGCCTCATCGTAGATGGGCAGGCCCGATCCGGTCGCAACGCGGTGGGGTTTTCCGTTGACGACAATCTCGAAAGCCTCGTCCAGTCCGTTGGGCTGCGGCAACTCCACGTTGGAGTAGTCGCGAACGGTAAGGCAGAGCGAAGAAATAACTTTGACAAATTGATATTGGTGAATTCGCGGAGAGGTGCGATGATTCTCGCATGCAAGACGCGAAGATCGAGGCACGG
>JABWBD010000129.1 GCA_013360685.1 Pirellulales bacterium | reverse complement strand
CACTGGTCAGGCACGATTTGCTCCAACTCCGGAAGCCGCGAAGTATCGGCCGAGACCTCGACGAATTCGCCCAATCCGGCCAGGTCGCGCAGCACCAGCACGGGGTCCATGCCGAAGCGCAAGAGGTCCGGCCCCGGCTGGAACGAGATGAGGTACTCCCGCGTCGGGCACGGCTCCTGCGCTGGGCGCAGGTCTCCCTGGTCCCGCGCTGGGCGCTCGTCTCCCTGGCCCCGCGCTGGGCGCGGGTCTCCCGACCCCGCCCTCCCATCCGACCGCAGGTCTCCCTCGCCTTCCACAAGACCTTCCCTCGGCATCGCGGGCACGGTCCGCAGACCATGCCCGAGCACACGGAGCCCGGCCGCAGGGCCGCTTGCCTGGGCATTTTCAATCGCCCCGACGATCGACTCGAGTTCCGGCGGCAAAGGCGAGCCGTCTTTGGCGGCCGAAACGAGCGCCGCGAGCACATCCTGGGAGCGGAGCAGCAGTTCGACCAGTTCGGACGTCGGAGCGATCCGGCCGTCCCGCATCCGGTCGAGCAGGCTCTCCAGGTGGTGCGTGAATCCGGCGATGTCGCCGAAACCGAAGGTTCCGCTGGCGCCTTTGATGGAATGGGCGGCGCGGAAAATGGAGTGGAGCAGTTCGTGGTCGCCGGGCGCTCGTTCCAGATCCAATAGCGCCGACTCCATGACGGCAAGGTGCTCGGCCGCCTCGTCGAAAAACGCCGCGTGGAATCGCTGCAGGTCGATTTTCATGGCTCTCGCCTCGTAACACGGTCAATCCGCGGCCAACGGGTTCAGCGGACCACCTTTCCTACCACCTGGAGCAGTTGCTCGGGGTTGAACGGCTTGACGATCCAGCCCGTCGCGCCCGCCGCCCTCCCCTCCTGCTTTTTCGCTTCCTGCGATTCCGTCGTCAGCATGAGGATCGGAGTGAACTTGAATTCCGGTTTCGCGCGGAGTTGACGGATGAGCGTCATTCCGTCCATTACCGGCATGTTGAGGTCGGTGATGACGAGGTTTACCGGCCGGCCCTGCGCCTTGGACAGGGCCTCTTGGCCGTTCGTCCCCTCGATCACGTCGAATCCCGCCTCCTTGAGCGTGAAGGAGACCATCTGCCGGATGGACGTCGAATCATCGACGATGAGCGCAGTCTTGGACACGGGTTTCTCCTAGCGTCAGAAAAGTTCGACGTTGTCTCTCGGATCGCGTGCGTTGCGGGCCTGCCGGGAAGTGCTCGCGGCAAGCGTCTGCCGTTCCGACGCCATCGTGTAGCGATCGGCCATTTGCACGGTCCAGTCGCGCGCCGGAGCACCGTTGTCCGCCGGCGGCGAGCCAGCCGGAGGGCCGCCGCCCAGTATGGACTGCACTGCGCCGTGGACGTCTTGCAATGTCTGGACGACATGGCCGATCCGCTGGCTGACGGCGTCCTGAAACTGCAGCGCGACAACGGCCTGGCCGATGTCGCGCGCGAGCGATCGGCTGTTCTCCCGGGCCTGCTCCATGGCGGTTTGCATCTCGTCGTGGATCAGAGCCATGGTGTCGAGTGTCCCGTTCACCTCGGCGCGGCTCCGGGCGGCGTCTTCGGTGTCCGCCGCCGCCCGATCGCGCAGCTCGACGGATCCAGCCGCGATTTCCGCCGAGAGCGTGCCGATGATCTCTCGCATGTTCTGACTGGCCGCCATCGCGTGCTTGGCCATGTTTGCCGTTTCTGTCGCGACCACGGAAAAGGCGGCGCCGTGGGCGCCCGCGCGGGCCGCTTCGATCTGGCCGTTGATGGCCAACAGTCTGGCATTCTTTGCAATCTCGTCGATATCGCAGAGTGTGCGATTCAGACTGTTCATACGCCGTTCGATCTCTTTCATCCGCCGGACGGTGGCGGCCGAAATCCGGCTCGTCTGTTCGACCCGTTGCAGCAACCTACCCAAGGTCTCGCGGGTTTCTCGGACCAGGTGAGTGATCCCGGTGCGGCTATCCTTTGCTGCGGTCGTGCTGTCGTCTTGAAAGACGCCGCTGACTGCCTCCCTGGCGCGGCGGGCCATGTCCTCGAAGCTGCCGGAAATGCCAAGTATGCCGGTCTCGATCTCCCCCATGACCTCTTGCAGTTGGGTCGCCAGCACGGGAACGACGGCAAGACAAGATGTCAATCCCGAAAGAACGGCTGCACCCGAGGCGGCGTCTTCCCCCCAAGGACCGCTCGGGTTTGCCCCGTGTGGATTCGGGAGCGGGCCGAGCGGCGAATCGACCGTCAACCGGAATTTCTCAAGCATAACGGGTTAGCGCGGATACTGGGGTGACACGGTGGTGGGAAGTCTGTTCGACGGATGGCCGGCAACTTGTGTTTGGCACTCCGCATTCGGAATCAGGTGACTTCGCTTTCGTTGGGAGGCGGTCCTACCGGGTCACGGCAGCGAAGGAACCTGCCTTCCAGCCCCGTCAGGCCGAGGACGTCCTCCAGTTCGCGCGGAGGATTTCGCAGCGTGATGCGCCCCCCCTGCGATGCCAGGGCATCGCTGAGGGCGACGAGGACCTGCAACGCGGAAACGTCGACGGAACCGACCTCACGGCACTCGATCCCTACGTCCTTGCGCGTGCGGACCAGATCCACGGCCTCGCGATGGAACTGCTCCGCCACCAGGACGTTGACATCGCCGACAAGTCGGATCTCTTGCCCCGTGGCTGGGCTATCGCACCAGGGGATCGACGTATCACCGGACATTGAGCCATGCTCCGTCGCGTTTGGTTTCAGTCTTTGAGCAATGGGCTTTGTGGGAACATACGCTGAAAACTGAGACTTTGCGGCCCGCAGAGACGACGCTTCAAGAAATGGCGCAAGCACGCCAGCCGGACAGATCGGCCGTTCGGAAAAGTGCAACAGCGCCGCCATTGGCGGCAATGCGAGAGACCGCCGTTGCTGCCCCGCACGAATGGAGGAGGTGGCGGAGTGAGGAGGATCGCCGGGTAATCGCATGTGGAATCAGGACTATGACTAGGATTAAGATCACGGCTGCAACCTTCCCTTACGGCCCCTCGCATACGGATTCCGACCATGCAACATTTTCACCCGACAGCGTCCCGATTCCACACTGCACTCCTTTGCTGGACGGCGATGGCCTCGGCGGCACTTGTGGCGGAAGCACGCCAAGGCATCCTGATCCGTGTCGAGGAAACCGCGGGGATTCGGCGGTTCCAGTATCCGGTCGCCGCGGAAGTCGAGTTGCCGCAAGCCGTCGCGAGGGACACCTGCTTCCGGCTGCTGCGGGGAGGCGAGCCGGTCCTTGCCCAGGTCCGCGCGGCGGAACCGGGCGGGGCAGTCGCACGGTGGTGGATCGACTTCCCCGTCGATCTGCTCCCCTACAAATCGCTGGGCTACGAACTCGAGTACGGCGACGCGCCCGAAGGGCCGGGCCGCAAACAGGGCCTCAAGCTCATTCCGTCGGCAGACAGGTTCCGAGTTGCCAACGAGCCTCACATTGCCTGGACGGTGCCGCGGGATCTCGGCGGACTCCTGCAATCCGTCCTCGCCGGAGAAATCGAATACTTTCGGCCAGGCCCCGGCGGCCTGTTGCTGCGTGACGCCGACGGCAAAGACCATCCGATCGGCGGCGGTAAGAATGGAGTCGCGACGAACGTGAGCGTCACGCGCGAAGGCCCGCTTGCCATAGGCTTGCGGTTCGAGATCCCCGAGGCCGGGCCGGCGCTGGCGCAGGTCCGCTCGACCGTGGACCTGGTGTTCCCCGTCTTCAAGAGTTGGGTCGAAGTCGACTGGCGGATCCAGGATCCGCAAGGGAAGGTTCGCGGCGCGGGGGCAAGAGTCCAGGTGAACCTGGACGCGCCCACGCCACAGGCCGCGACCTTGATCGATTACGGGGCGACGGGCCTGGTGTACCTGTCGCTGGGGCCGGGACAGCGGTCGCTGCTCACCGGACATGCCGGCGCGTGGCAAGTGCTGCGGGGCGTGCCCGAGCGCATGGAGCCGTTTGTCTTCGGGCCGGAGCGCCCCGACAACCCCGTGCGCCCGGAAGGATGGGCACACGTCATGGACCGACGGCGATGCCTCGCGGTAGCGGTCCACCGGTTCGCCGACGCGGCCGAGGACCGCATCGCAATCTCCGCCGACGGTCTCACCGAGTTGCATCGTCCGTTTCCTGCGCGCGTGGAGTCCGCTGCGGCTCCAAAACGGCTGCGGTTCTGGCTGCACTGCGTGCCGTTTCCTCCGCAGCAGACCGCGGCCACAAGCCCCCAGGCGATGCAGAACCCGGTTGTGACCGCCGTGCAGGATCGCGCAGCACCGCCGCGATGAGCGTCCGAGAGTCCTCTTGAATCCTCCCGCGGCATCGATCATCATGGCGTGATGGATGCTTGTACCCTGCCTGCCCCCCCATGCACCCGGGAGCCCCCACGTCCGATGAGAATCGTCCTCTGCTATCCCGTGGAAGCACGTCACCGTGAACGAATTGCCGCTGCCGCACCGTGGGCCGAGATTGTCGATGCGGGCCAAGAGCGGATCGCCGAGGAGCTTCTTGGCGCCGACATCTTCTGCGGCCACGCCAAGGTTTCGGTCGATTGGGACGGAGTGATGCGCAGGGGGCGGCTCCAGTGGATCCAATCCTCGGCTGCCGGCATGGACCACTGCCTGGTGCCCTCGGTCATTGCCTCGGAGGTGGCGGTGACCAGTGCCTCGGGCGTGTTGGCCGACCAGGTGGCCGAGCATACGATCGCCTTGGTGACCGCCTGGCTCCGCGGCCTGCCGGTTTTCTTCCGCGCCCAGCAGAAGAAGGAGTTTATCCGGCGGCCGACCCGGGATCTGCATCACACCACGGTGGGCATCGCCGGCTTCGGGGGCGTGGGGCGACGGTTGGCCCAGGTGCTCGCCCCTTTCAAGACGCGGATTCTGGCTGTCGACCTGTACCCGATCGACAAGCCGGACTACGTCGAATCGCTCTGGCCCGCGGACCGGTTGAACGACCTCTTGGCCGAGTGCGACATCGTCGTCCTCTGCCTGCCGCTGAACGACGACACCCGCGGGATCATCGGCGCCCGGGAACTGGCAAGCATGAAGCCGACCGCGCTGCTGGCCAATATGGCCCGTGGCCCGCTGGTGGTGACCGCTGCGCTGGTCGATGCTCTGCGGGGGGGGCGGCTGGCGGGAGCCGTGATGGACGTCACCGATCCCGAGCCGCTCCCGATCGAAAGCGACCTCTGGGACATGCCCAACGTGATCGTCACCCCGCATGTCGGCGGCCAGTGCGCCACGCGGATCGACGACATGACGGCCCTGTTCTGCGAAAACCTCCGCCGCTGGAAGTCCGGGGAGCCGCTGATCAACTTCTTGACCGACAAGCGGCTCGGGTTTCCGATCCGCGGGACCGGCCATCCGCTATGGGTCGACGTGAACGAGGCGGTCCGGCTATCGCAAAGTCGTTAGAGCCGATCCCGCCGGGAGGGGCATTGTCAAGGCCGGAATTTGAGATAGACTACATGTGGCTGGCCAGTCGCGAGGGAGGGCCGATACACCGGGTTCAACCGCTGGCTCCGAATAAAACATGGGCAGCAGGTAACCGAGGTCGGCGTACCGCCTCTCCCTCAGAAAAACATGGTTGAAGAAGCCCGCCTCTTGGGTGCGGGCTTCTTTGTTTCTTGACGGCCGCCAAGCGGCCGGTTCCCCTTGTCTCGCGAGGGGCTTGCGTCCCTCGGTTCCCTCTATTAACAATGAGGCGTCTTCGGGGCAATGCGAACCGAATAGGAGGGACCTCCCATGTCGATCCTCCCACGTCGCCAGTTCCTCGCCGGCGGCACCTTGGCGGCCGGCACTGCGCTCGTTACCGGGCAAATGGCCTTTTCCGAAGAAAGCGCCGGCGTGAGCCTTCAGGCTTTTGACAAGGTCGATCCGCAGAAATTCCCCTGGGGCTGGATCCGCTGGCTGATGAATTCCCAACTCGATCCGGCGGCCGAAATGACTATGGGGATCGTGCACATCGAGCCGGACCAGACCAACCCGGCGCACATCCATCCCAACAGCGCCGAATACCTGCACGTGCTCTCGGGCTCTTGCGAGCACCGCGTGGGCGATCGCTGGGTCGCGCTGAAGGTCGGCGACACGCTGCGGATTCCCAAGGGGGTCGTCCACCAGGCCCGCACCAAGGAAGAAGCGTGCCGCGCGATGATCGTCTACGACACAGGCACGCGGCAGATGGTGCCGGTAACGGAAAGGAAGTGAGGCGCTGACATGGACCGACGTACCTTTCTCAAGACATCCACTGTGGCAGCCGTTGCCGGGACAACCGGCGGAGCTGCCGTGCCGTCGCAGGCTGCGCCGACTCGCCCGCCGCAGTCTGCTGCGTCGGCCGTGCTCAAGAGCTACACGGCCGACGACCATCGGCGACGTTTGGAGAACATCGGGCGGTGCCGCCGCGCAATTCGCTCCTGCCTCCGCAAACACCTGGTTACCAACTACCTGCCCGCGCAGTGCTGCTACAACCTGGGCGAGTATCCCGCGCTGAAACCCTGGACCCTCGGGCCTTACGACGAGCAGGAACTCGACCGGCTTCGCGACCACGGGATCCAATTGATCCAGATTTTCGACGAGTGGGCCGACCCGCTGCGGCTGTTCGGCGGCGACAAGTTCACCCCGGTCGATCCGGCGGCAGTGCGGCGGTTCATCGACATGGCGCACCAGCGGGGGATGAAGGTGCTGCCCTACGCCTCCACCTGCTTCCTGCAGCGGACGGATCCGGATTTCCAGCAGGCATGGTCGCGCGAGGGCGACGATCTGGAAGTCGGCTTCTGGAACATGGCCCGATGCTCGCCGGCGAGCCCCGGCTGGCGCGCGTATCTACTCCCCAATTTCGCGAAAATCCTCGACGAGTTCGGGGCCGACGGCATCTACATCGACGGTGGATACGTCTGGAACGCCGCCAAACGGCTGACGGCGCCGGCCAAGGACGAAGTGGTCGCCTTCGACGAAACGCCGCAGTACGATGGGGCTTTTTGCGATCTGCTTGCCTTGATGTATAGCGAAGTGAAGCGCCGCGGAGGACTGCTCAAACTGCACGTCAGCGGAGACCAGCGGCCGCAGAGCGGGGAGCTCAAGGTCTACGACTATCTCTGGGTCGGCGAGGGCGTGCAGAGCGCCGAGCGGATGCGCGACGCCGTCAAGCACCACCCGCCCTACGTCGTCCCGTGCATCGACATGACGTTCGCCACCGTGGCCGGCGACGACGAGCAGTATTTGCACGCCATCCCTTACCTGCAATTCCCCCTTTTGCAGGCAGGCAAACCGTTTACCGGCGAGCGTGGCAACGTCCCCGGGGTGAACTATCCGAGAGGAGAGCGGGATTGGTGGGTCCAGCGTTGTCGGGCAGTCCAGAAGCACTACCGGGAGCATCCCAACGGACCGCACACCTACGGCATCTGGGACCACGTGCCGGGCCGCCCGGAAACGCGATTGACCCACGCGCGATGGTTGAAGCAGTATCTGCCCATGGTGGAAGAGGGTACTTGGGCGTGGCTGGAAATCGGCGAATCGGATCTCTTCGCGCAGCCCCTTCCCAAAGGCGTGGTTGCCTCGGCGTTTGCCAACCGGGAGTTGTACCTGGTGCTGGCCAACTACGGGGAAACGGCCGTGGAACTGGCGACGGCGGAGGGATACGTTGACCTGGGGAAACCGGAGCCGCAGCCGGCGAAGCAGTGGAGGCTGGAAAGGCGATCACTGGTCATTCTGCGGAGGGCGTGAAGAGGGCGGTTCGCCCCTCTGTTGCGCCGTCTCTGCCCGTTTTCAGCAGCCTCGAAGGGAGATCCGTCATGTCCGAACCGAAGCGTGTCCATCGTCGGAACTTCTTGAGCACCTCTTTGGCCGCGGCCGGAGCGGGCGCGGTGATCGGCGCCGCGGCCGACGATTTGCACGTGGCCCCGGAGAGCGGAAAGCCGGCCGGCCCGCAACCGGCGGAATCCGACGCCGGCCCTATGCCTTGCGGCAAGATCGGCAACGTCAGCATCAGCCGGCTCCTTCTGGGCGGCAATCTCATCTCCGGTTTCATGCACGCGCGCGACCTCAAGTATGTCGAGCCGCTCTTCCGGGCCTACGTCACGGAGGAGAAGATCCTCCAGACGCTCAAGATTGCCGAGGAGCACGGAATCAACACCGTGTTCGAGACGGGAGCGCCCTTTGTGGAGCGTTACAACCGCGAATACGGCGGCCACATGCAGTTCATTCCCCACATCCAGCCGGAACTCGACGGCGACTGGGGCAAGTTCGAGGACGATGTCAAGCACAAGGTCGACACCGGCGCCGTGGCCGTCTATGTCTGGGGCGTGGCGGGCGACAAACTCGTCCAGGCTGGCGCCGTGGACCGGCTCGCCAAAGCGGTCGAGTTCGCCAAGACGCTGAACGTGCCGGTCGGCGTCGGCGGCCACTCGCTCCTGGTCCCGATGGCTTGCGAGAAGCACGGAATTCCTTGCGACTTCTACGTGAAGACGCTCCACAGCGACCAGTACCCTTCCGCCACGCCCAAACCGCTTCGCAAAGAGTTTATCTGGATCGGCGGCGGCGAGGGCTGGTACGACAACATGTGGTGCATCAATCCGGAGGAGACGGTCGAGTTCATGAAAACGGTCGCCAAGCCGTGGCTGGCCTTCAAGGTGCTTGCGGCCGGAGCGTTTCACCCACGCCAGGGCTTCGCCCACGCCTTCAAGAGCGGGGCCGATTTCATCGCGGTGGGAATGTTCGATTTCCAGGTTCGCGAGAACAGCGAACTGGTCGCCCGGCTGGTCCGGCGCGAAGCCGGCCGCGAGCGGCCGTGGAGGGCGTGAGAGACGGGGAAACCAGAACCGCCTTTGGAGAAATCGGGGAAAAACCATGACCCTCTGGAAGCCCGTGCGGCTCCGCTGGTGCAGCCAGGCGGATGTGTTGACGGCTTTCCAGATCGTCGGCCGCGAGATCCGGAACAAGTGCCGGCGATTTGACGGCGAGGGACTCTCCCAGGCCGACGCCTCGGAGCTCGCCGGCCGGATCCGGGAACAACGGGAACTCGTGCGGCAACTGATCGACAGCCGCGACGGCCGGCGAGTCCGGCATCTGCTGAAACTTAACCGGAAACTCCGGCGCCGCCTCCTCGAATTGGCCGAGAAGAATGGGCTGGAGGGGACTGTATTGAGATCCAAATAGCGCCAAGCGGTTTTCGCGGCATGGTTCGAAAAACTTGGCATGATGATTTTTCCGCCTCAGCGAAGGAAGGCAAGTCAGGGTGACGGCATGAACGAGAAGGACGCGATGGATTCGGAACTGCCCCAGGCAATGCAGGAGGTGTCCGACAGGTACCGCGACCTCTTCGACTTTGCCCCGATCGGCTACTTCCGCTTGGACGCGCAGGGCCGGATTCTGGAGGTCAACGTGGCTGGGGCGGCGCTGCTGGGACTGGACCGGAGCACGGCGGTCGAGCAGCCGTTCGGGCAGTTCGTGGCAGAAAAGTCTCGCGCCCGGTTTGCCGAGTTGCTGGACGACGCACTGCGGGGCAACAGCAAGCAGGCGTGCGAGATCGAATTGCAGAGAGGCGGGGAATTGATCTATGCCGTCGTGGGGGCCGTCTCCGCACACGACGGCGGGACGAGCATTTCTCTCCGCCTCACGGTTACCGACATCACCCACCGGATGCGAATGGAAGACGCGCTGCGGGAAAGCGAGCAGAGGCAGAGGGCCCTTCTGGACACCATTCCGGACCCCGCCTGGCTCAAGGACAAAGCAGGGAGGTTCGTCGCGGTCAACGCTGCCTGGTGCCGTTTTACCGGCGCCACTGCCGGCGAGGCGGTTGGGAAAACGGCCTTCGAGCTCCTCCCGGCGGATATGGCGGCGGAGTTCGAGGAAAAGGACCGAGCCGTGATGCAGTCTCGCCGTCCATCGCGATGCGAGGACTTGCTGAGCGACAAGGATGGTCGCCCTATCTGGTTCGAC
Organism: Pirellulales bacterium; assembly: GCA_013360685.1. Taxonomy (GTDB): domain Bacteria; phylum Planctomycetota; class Planctomycetia; order Pirellulales; family Thermoguttaceae; genus JABWBD01. Next base: position 8,943 of record JABWBD010000129.1, on the reverse strand, counting down.
GCCATCAACAGCCCTCTGTTCAGCGACAGCGGGGAGGCGGTGGGAACCGCGGGCATCGCCCGCGACATCAGCGAGCGCAGGCGCATGGAGGACGCGCTGACGCAGTCGCTCTCGATGCTTCGCGCCACGCTGGAATCCACGGCGGATGGGATTCTGGTCGTCGACCTGGAGGGACGGATCGTGGAATGCAACCAGCGATTTGCGGACATGTGGCAATTGCCTCCGGCTCTGCTGGTCGTCGGCAGAGATCACGACCTCCTGACTTCGAGCCGCGACCAAGAGATCATGAAGTCGGTCTTGGGGCCACTGAAAGACCCGGGCAAGTTCCTGGCGAAAGTGGCGGAATTGTACACCCAGCCGGAAGCATCCAGTTTTGACGTGCTGGAATTCAAGGACGGCCGGATCTTCGAACGCCATTCGCTGCCGCAACGGGTTTCCGGTCGGCCTGTGGGCCGAGTATGGAGTTTCCGCGACGTGACCGAGCGCCGGAGAGCGGAAGAAACGCTGCGCGCGGAGGCCGAATTCCGCCGCGCCATCGTGGAACGTGCGGCCGACGGCCTCTGCGTCTGCCACGAGGTGCCCGAGGATCCGTACGTCCGGTTCACGGTCTGGAATGAATCCATGACCCGGATCACGGGCTACACCATGGACGAAATCAACCGGCGCGGATGGTATCAGTCGATGTATCCCGACCCGGACCTTCGGGCAAAGGCCGTCGAACGCATGACGCGCATGCGGCAGGGCGACGATCTCCTGGCCGAGGAATGGGAGATTACCAGGGCCGACGGCGCAAAGCGGCAGTTGCAGATTTCAACTTCCGTCATCCACGACAGCGACGGCACGGGGCACGCGCTCGCGTTGATGCACGACATCACCGATCGCAAGCGAGCCGAGCAAGAGAAGCTGGAAATGGAACGCCGTATGCTCCACGCCCAGAAGCTCGAATGCATCGGCGTTCTTGCCGGCGGGATCGCCCACGACTTCAACAATATCCTGGCCGGCATTTTGGGCTACGCCGACCTGGCCAGGGCCCGTCTGCCGTCCTCCGAACCGGCGCGCGAAGACCTGGAAGTGATCAAGAAAGCCGCGCGCCGGGCGGCGGACCTGACTCGGCAAATACTGGCATACTCGGGCAAAGGCAAGTTCATCGTCGAACCGGTGAGTGTATCGCGGATCATCGAAGACGCCCGGAAGATGCTGGAGATATCCATTTCCAAGAAGGCCGTCTTCGACTTCAGCCTTGCCTCGGATCTTCCGGCCGTCCAAGGCGACGCTTCCCAAATCCATCAAGTCGTACTCAACCTGGCCATCAATGCCTCGGAGGCCCTTGGCGAGAACAGCGGCACCATTGCGGTTTCCACCGGCACCGTCCGGTTGAGCGACGCCGAGTGTGCCGCCATCAACGGTCATCGCGGGTTGCGGGAGGGACTCTACGTCCGCCTGGAGGTCGCTGATACGGGGTGCGGCATGGACGAGCAGACCCTGAAGAAGATATTCGACCCGTTCTTCACGACAAAACCTCGCGGCCGAGGTCTGGGCCTGTCGGCGGTCGATGGCATTGTGCGCGGCCACAAGGGGGCAATTCGCGTCTCCAGCGCTCCCGGCAAGGGGACCACTTTCCAAGTCCTCTTTCCGGCCAGCGACCAGACCGCCCCCCTCTCCAGTGGTCCGTCGGTCCCGTCGAAGTCATGGCGAGGCAACGGCACGGTCTTGGTCGTGGACGACGAGGAGATCGTCCGCAACCTGGCAAAGAGAATGATCGAGCAAGTCGGATTCTCGGTGCTGACGGCCAATGACGGAGAGGAGGCGGTCGAGCTGTTCCGCCAACACCGGAACGAGATATCGTGCGTGCTGCTGGATCTGACCATGCCGCGATTGGATGGAGCGGGGACGTTCCGTGAGCTGCGCAGGATTGACTCGAAGGTCCGAGTGATCCTCTCAAGCGGATACACCGAAGAAAGCGCGATTGCGCAGTTTGCCGAACTCGGACTAGCCGGCTTCATTCAGAAACCCTACCAGCTCGACACGATGATCGCAACGCTTCAACAGGCCGTGTCCGAGGAGGCTGCTCCAGTCGCGTGGGAGCGCGCCGGGGGATCCGGCATTTCCGGCGGGGAAACGGTCTCGGCTCCGACAAAGGACGCGACGGCAACGCCGCAGCCGGCGTGTGAAAGCCGGACCGTGTTGATCGTCGACGACGATGAGCTGGTTCGCCAATCGACGCAAGCGACGTTTATGCTGGCCGGCTTCTCGGCGGTGACGGCCGCCGACGGAGAGGAGGCGATCCGCAAGTACCGCGAACATCAGGATCGGATTGTCTGCGTGTACCTTGACCTGACGATGCCGGGAATGGGCGGGAAGGAGACGCTCTGCGAACTCTTGCGCATCAACAGCAAGGTCCGTGTGATTTTAGCCAGCGGTTGCGACGAGGGGGAATTGGCGGAGCAGTTTGCCGGACAGGCTGTCTGGGCGTTCTCCCACAAGTCCGAACCGCTCGACACGCTCATCCGCAGGCTCCAGGAGGCTCTTGAAAGGCGATAAACGGCCCTAACAACACCGGCCCTGGAGACCTTCGGTCGGCGATTTCGGCGGGGTCAGAGACCCGCGCCGAGCGATGGAAGCACTTGAAAGGCGATAAGACGGGGGCTGGCTCCCAGCCGCTTAGGACGTGTCCAAGAACAACTCCGTGAGTTGACGCAGAGCGGACTTCAGTCCGCTCCGACGGAATGAACTCCGCCCTACGAACTTGCTCGCGGACTGCCGCTTACAGCAAGCGATAGACGAGGTCCAGCGCCTCCAAGGCGGTCGAGGGTTTCTCCCGGGTGCGGTCCGGCGCGGTCTTCTTTGCCGGTGCCTCGCCCGCCGCCAGCGCCTGCCACACCGCGGCAAGACGGTCCTCGTCGAACGGGACGGCACGCCGGCCGGAGTCTTGCCGGTCCGCCGGCGGAGGAAGCGAAGTCTGCCCGACGCCGTTTCGAGACATCGAGACGATCTTCACGTTGTCGACGTTGCCGTCTTCGCGAGCGTCGTTGACGGCCGCGCGAAAGCGAAGACGGAAGTCGCCGGCCAGGTACGAGGTGAGGTCCACGCTCTCTTCGATCCAGACGTTCTCCGCGGCCGTGTCTCCGCGGAGGGTTCGCACGTCCAGGCGCCACTTCGCGCCGGCGTAGATGTCCAGCGCAATGGAGTCTTCGGAGTCCCAATTACCTTCCACGAACCAGGAATAGGTGAGCGTTGCGGCCACTGCCCCGCCCAGGTCGAGAGGCCTCGCCATCGTAAGGGTTGCGCCCCGCGCCGCCCCGTCGATCTCCGCGGATCTGCTCCCGTCCGCGGCACGCTGGTTCGAGCGGAACCAATCGTTCTGGCTGTCCTCCACCCAGAGACCGTTCCATTCGGAGAGCTCGAAACTGTCGGAAAACTCGACCACCGCCTGGAGATCGTCCAGCCCGCGGACCGTCACGCTCACGGCGGCAGAATCGACTCCGCCCCGGCCGTCGGTGACCGTGTAGCGGAACGTGTCGACGAGCGTCTCGCCGTTTCGGAGCCCTTGGAGAGTCGCCGAGGCGGTGGGATCGTAGGCGATCGAACCTTGCGAGTAGACCGTCACGGCGGCGCCGAGGCGGCTGGCGGGATCGACCGCCTGCAGGCCGAGCAAATCGCCGTCTTCGTCCCGGTCGTTGCCCAGGACGTCGATGAGAATGGGGCTGCTCTCGTCGGTCGCAGCGCTGGCATCGTCCGCGGCGGATGGGGCATGGTTCGACTGGGCGCTGACCGCCCGGGCCGCGTTGAGACGGCCTCCCGTCACGGTCTTGCCCGCCAGGTCGTCCAGTGGATCGACCGTCGAGAGGATGAGATCCCTGACCTCGGCGGCCGGCATGGTCGGATCGAGGCTGTAGAGCAATCCGGCCACGCCGGCGACATGAGGGGCCGCCATCGAAGTCCCGCTTTTCATGGCATAGCCGCCGCCGACGTTCGTATTGAAGATGTCGACGCCGGGCGCCGCCAGATCGACGCTCGCCACGCCGAAGTTTGACCAGGAGGCGAGCCGGTCCTTCGAATCCGTGGCCGCCACCGCGATAATGTTCGCTGAGCGGTATTCGGCCGGGTAGAACTGGTAGAACGAGCCGGCATAGCCCTTCTCGTTGACGTTCCAGCCGTAGTTTCCCGCGGCGGCCACGAACGGGCCCGGAAAGGCATCGATCGCGCTCTTCATGGCCGGGTCGTGCGTACGGCTGCCCCAGCTCGCGTTGATCACGTGCGCGCCGTTCTCGGTTGCATATCGAATGGCTTCGATCGCGTCGGAGGCGTAGCCGGAGCCGTCGGCTCCGAGGAATTTCAGGGCCATGATCGAGGCGTTCCAGTTGATGCCGGCAACGCCGCGGCCGTTGTTCCCCACCGCGGCGATCGTGCCGGCGACGTGCGTACCATGGCCGTCGTCGTCCATCGGGTCGCCGTCGCCGTTGAGGAAGTCGTAGCCGTGCACGTCGTCGACGTAGCCGTTGCCATCGTCGTCCAGTCCGTTGCCGGCGATTTCGCCCGGATTGGTCCAGATATTGCCCGCCAGGTCGCGGTGCCGGTAGTCCACTCCGGTGTCGATCACGGCAATGACGACGCTGTCGCTTCCGGTCGTGGTGTTCCATGCCTCGACGGCATCGATGTCGGCGTCGTTCGTGCCGACGGACGGATCGCGGTTGTCCAGCGCCCATTGCCGAAAGAACCGCGGATCGTTCGGCAGCGAGGTCGCCTGGATGCGATAGTCGGGGAACGCCGAAACGACCGCCGGGTCCGCGCGATACGCGCGGAGGGCCGTTTCGACATCCGCCGGTTGAGAAATGCGGACCCGCCGCAATCCGGGCATTCCGGCGACAGGGTCTCCGAAATCGAGACCGGCGATTTGCGCCGGCGCGCGGTCTGCGAAGGTCTCAGGCCGCACCCGGACGAGAATGCGCGAAGGGTGAAACGCCGATTCGTCCAACCAGAGGAACCCCGGTCCGTCCCCTCCGCGCGCGATTGCCGAGAGCAAGCGGCGATCCTCCAACCGCTCAAGTCGTAGGAAGCGGTATTGCGAAGAAGCCTTGGAGCTTCGATCCCGTTGTGAACGAGCGCTGGAGAACCGCTGCACCGCAGCCTCCGGAAAAAACGGTTTCCACGTACCGGCCGTCGAGGGTACGAGGATCGCTGCACGGAACCCGAACTACCGTCAGACGTCCTGTCGAACCCCGCTCTGGATGGGGCTATCGGCGTTCACCAGTTTGACGGGCAAGGCCCACCGAACGATACTAGGTGACGAGACGGCGGGGAGCAAGAGTGGAAGTGGTGAAGCCCTGCGGACGGGATTGGATTGGGGCCGCTTGAGATCGGCCGGCAAATCTGGTATGGTTCCGGCGCCCTTGCCCTTCCGCAAAGTCCGAAAGACAGGGTGCAAGAAACGGGGACAGACGCCTCGCCGAAACGCCTCTTTCCGGGTGCCTTCCGACGTTTGGCTCGGAGCCGGTCCCTGTTTCCTGAACGACGCTCGAAAGACGTGTTTTGTGCGCAAACGGTGCCCTTGATGGAGAAACCTGTTATGCAGACTCCGGTGGAATTGCCGAAGGCGTTCTCCGTGCGGGATGACCACGAGTTTTATCCGATCCAACATCTGCTGGCGAGGATGAACCCGGACCTGAGGGTCGTGCAGGTGGCAACCGGGAGGCATGTCCACGGCGGACCGACGGTCTTCTGGGGGCTCGTCTACCTCGATGGCAAAACGCCGAGCAGGAAGGACATGGAGGCGGCCCTGAACGAGGCAGGGTTTGACTTCGGGCACAATGTGCTCATCCAGGCATCGGAACTGTGGAACCGTAACTCGGAACCGGCCAAGAAGTGAATGGCCGCCGCTCGCCGGACCGCCGCCGGCGATGCCCCGGCGGAACCGCTCACCGTTGCTCCACCGCGATGCAGCCGACATCGTGCGGACCGATCTCGAGAGTCACCACGGCCTCGGTCCCGTCGCGGCGAACCTGGGCCGGCTTAGCGTGCCACTCGTCGTGGATCGCACTCGACTCGGCGGCGGGAATGCGGAGCACCTCGCCGCGGACCGTGCGGTGGCGGGCGTTGTAGAGGGTGTAGACCGTCTTGCCGTCGATCGGGAAAGCGTTGGCGAACACCCCGGCGGCCAAGGTCGGCGCCAGCGGCATGGGGCGAAGCGTGGTGAACGCATCGCGGTGCTTGCGAAGAATGCCGTAGCAGCGGCGGACCGCCTGGCGAGTCTCGGGTTCAAACCACTCGTCGGCCGGCCCTTCCAACCAGATCGCTTCCCCGTTGAAAAAGACCCACTTCACTCCGGTTGCCCAGCTTCCGGTGGGCTTGTCGCAATAGAGGATCTCGATGGTTTTGAAATCGGGAACCGCGAAGCGAGCAAGATTGAGCGGGGCCTGCGTGAGTGTCCTCTGCGATGTTGACAGGGCATACGTGAAGCTGCCGTCCTGGTATTGGGTGGTTACGTCGACGGGCATCTCCTCCGTGTACAGCGCCACGTTTTTCTTGACCCCTTCGATCCGCTCCCGGATCCGCGTGGTCGTGTCGCGTTCCGCGGTGACGCCGTAGCTGGGCGCCTCGTGGCCGTGCCTATCCGACCAGCAGTCCTTGTTGTGGCTGAAGCCGAACTGGTCGATGTACATGCCGTCCACGCCGAGTTCCGGAACCTTGCTTTCGTAGGTCGAAGCCTGGATCTCGCGCCACGCCTCCACCGCGGCGCAGACAAACATCTCGGTGCTCTCCGGCCACCAAAGGCCTTTTCCGTCGCGGCCGATGAGCTGCCATTTCGCTCCCGAATCTTGACCGAGCCTGCCCCGTTGCTGGAGCAAGTAGCCCTCGATATAGAGCCCGACCGGAATTCCTTCCGCCTGCACGCGCGCGATCGCCTCGCGCAGGGCCTGGCAGCCGCCTTCCAGATAATCGTACGGCGAGTAGTCGCCTGTGCGGCCGTAGATGCGGCCGTACTGGCCGCAGTTGCCCCAGTCGAAGAGGTGGAGGTAGTCGATGCCGCCGAACTCGCGGCGGGCCTCGTCGATCGCGCGATTCAGGTCGATCCGGCCCTTCTCCTGGTCGTAAAGGGGATCGAGCCACCACAAGAACCGCTGCCGGAAATTGAAGACCTCGCGGAACCAGGGATTTCGCGGGGAGATCGGCTGGTGCCAGGTCTTCACCCAGGCTCGGTAGGCGTCGAGCCCCCGGCGCCAATCGCCGTCGGTGAGCGTGACGACGCTCGGGGCCGAGATCAGCGTTTCGCCCGGCTTGAGTTCCTGCTCCGGATACTCGACGCCGGCGGTGAAGCCGTCGCCGCTTTTTTCGAGCAGATAATAGCGCCGGATGCACGAGGTGTCTTCGGTCCGCAGCGCCAGCCCCCGGCCATCCGCGGGGCTGAACGTGTCGAGGAACTGCACGGGGAACAGCCCGCTGTAGAGTTCCCGGTACGAGCAGGGGCGAACGTCGAGCGCGGCGCCCCGTTTCGGATAGAGATAGAAGCCGTTGCCCGGCTCCTCGCCGAGCCGATAGGGCCCGATCGAGGGCGCAACCAGCCGGATCCGGCGATCGCGGTCTCCGGAGTTCCGAACGCACGCGGAAATCCGAACGCTGTCGGGGCCGTCGGCAGCCGTCCGAAGGCCCAACCGGATCCCCTCGGCCGATCGCGCCTGGTACCATCGCCAGTCGGCGTCGGCATTCGCCCGCTGCCAGTCTCCGATCGGGACCGGTTCGCCGTCGACCGTCACTTGCACGATCGCGCACGGCTGCGGAAGCAGGTTCCAACCGGTGACGCGATCGAGCAACCCTTTCAGCAGCGGCGGACCTTCCGCGGCCATTTCCATTTCCAGGACCACGTCGCCGGCGCGGCGCGGCGGTTTGAGCTCGACGAACGATTGCTCTTCGAGGATCTCAGGAAACCGTCGCGGGCCATCCGTCCGCAAGGTGACGGCCGCCAGGGCGAAACCGGCCTGTTTGGCGAGATCGCACAATACGAGCGACGCGATCGGTCTGGCCGGATCCGCGGCGGCCACCAGGATCTGCGCGCCGGACGCGACGCCAAAACGGCCCGTGGCCGCGTTCATCGGCAGACATTCGTCGACGCTCCCGTCGGAATACTCGACGCGCAGGCGGAAGCGGTCGACGTCGCGGATCGCGGTAAACCTGCCGGGGCCATAGGCCGGTTCCTCGTCGCCGACGAGGGCCGCCAAGAGCACGAGGTAGATTTCGCATGCCTTGCCGCCGACGGGCACGCGAAGCTCGCCTTTTTCCCGAATTCCCGTGGCTGCCAGGTCCTGTTCGTTGCGAAGGACCGCCAGCGGCACTCCTTGGACGGTGGCCTCCGGGCCGTCGAACCATCCGGAAATCCGCAGGTGGCGAAGCCACGCCGCGCTGCGGCGGTCCGCCAGGCCGTCCAGCCCGACGGAGTGAAAACCCTGCCACGACGCTCCCGTCTCGAGGTCGAACGCGTCGGCAAGCAACGAGAACTGCATGGTGTCGGCAATGCGAATCTCGGCCAGTTCCAGCGACGCGTCGGGCTGGTCGGCCTGCACCTGGAGGGCAAGGCCGCTGGCCGCCGGCACCACCGCCGACGCTTCGCGGAGATCCACGTTGACGACATGCCACCGGCCATCCGAGATCAGCTCCGGCGAGTCGATCAACGCGGTATAGCCCGGCGCATCGCCGCCAGGCTTGCCGATTGCCGCCAGCGCGTACTCGCCGCGAGCGCTGAGGCCGTTGGCGCGATAGCGGAGACTAACGTAGCGGCGCGTATCCAAGGCAACGGGCTCGGGGAGAGTCCACAACCATTTCATTCCGCGGCCGGCCTGCGAAACGCGAAACACGGTGGTTGGGTCGCCCCGCGCGACGGAAGCCTGCTCCGTGGCCGCGGGATTGGCGAGCCAGCCGGGCTCGGCCGTCCAATCCGCGCGCGCCAGCGGC
>JABWBD010000128.1 GCA_013360685.1 Pirellulales bacterium | reverse complement strand
CATGTCCGACAGCCGTCGCGATATAATCTTCGCAGGCATCGCGTCCCCCTTCGCGCCGGGAAATCCGGGAAAATCAGCCTTTTCCAGACAGACACTAGTTATTGGAAACCAGGTACATGGAGCCGCCGGAGTTGCTGGGATCGGCGACGTACAGCCGCACGGTGGCTCGCTCGACCGGGCCGTCAATCGAACTGGCGTCGAACTTCAGATAACCATAAATCGTGGTGCTCGAGTTGCGTACTCGGAGGACGCTATAGGAACCGTAACCCCGGGTTGGATCCGATGATCTCACGTACGCGTCGGAGTTGGCTGGAATGCTCACGACGCGGGGCGGAATGGTTACTTTGAAATTGGCGGCGCTGGCACCGCTGCCGGCCGCATTGCTCACCACGATTCGCCCGGTGGTTGCCCCAGGGGGCACGATTGCCCGTAGTTGCGTGGGGGAGTCCACGGTGAATGCGGCTGCGATGCCGTTGAAGCGCACTTCGGCGACGGCCCGGAAGTTGGCTCCCGAAAGCGTTACTTCGGTTCCCACAGGACCGCTGGCTGGCGTGAGCGACGAGATCTCCGGCGCTACCAGCACGGTAAAGTCCGATGCGCTGGCGGCGGTGCCATCGGGATTGACGACCGAGATGGGGCCGCTGGCCGCTCCCGCAGGCACGACCGCGCGGAGTTGCGAAGCGGAATCCACCGTGAAGCTCGCGGCAGTGCCGTTGAAGAGCACCTGGCTGACGGTGTTGAAGTGAACACCAAGGAGCGTTACGTCCCTGCCTACCGGACCGGCGACAGGGGAAAAGGAGGTAATCCGAGGCGGCGCGAGGACCGTGAACGGGGTGGCGCTGGTTTGGGTGCCGCCGCCATTGGTCAATTGGATCGGGCCGGTCGTAGCGCCGTCGGGCACGGTGGCGCGAAGCTGGGAGTCGGAATCGACGGTGTAGACGGCGGCAGTGCCGTTGAAGAGCACCTGGGTAGTCCCGGTGAGATTCCGCCCGGAGATCGTCACCTCGGTGCCCGCCTGGCCGCTGGCCGGCGTGAAAGCCGTGATTTCCGGCGGCAAGAGCACGGCGAAGCTCGCCGCACTAGTGGCGGTGCCATCGGGATTGACGACCGAGATGGGACCGCTGGTCGCTCCCGCAGGCACAACCGCGCGGAATTGGGAGGCCGAATCGACCACGAAGCCGACCATATCGATCCCGTTGAGGCGGACCGCCGTTGCGCCGCTGAAATTCAAACCTTGAACCGTGACCTCGGTGCCCGGCGGACCGCTGAGCGGTGCGAACGACGCGATGTGCGGATTCCGCGGAGCCACGGTTTCGATGACCAACTCCGGCGGGTTGGCGGCTTCCGAGGAACTGTAATCGACGACGTCGGAAGTGGCGTTGACCAATGCAAAGCTGTACGTACCGCTGCCCCCGACAGCCGCCGTCACATCGAACTGGGCCCAGGCGCCCTTGGCCACCGCTCCTAAGGAACTCAGAGGACTTCCGGCAATCACCGGGGCATTGCTCCAGTTCAAACCGCCTTCATTCCAGAGGGTGCCGCTATCGCGGTAGTTGTCGGAAACGCGGTAGACCGCGCCGCCGGAATCGCTGGGATCGGCCACATAGAGTCGCAGCGTGGCTCGCTCAATGGGGCTGCTGACGCCGCTGACCTGGAACTTCAGATAACTAGAAACCATGGTGCTTGAGTTGCGAACCCGAAGAACGGTGTTGGAACCGTTGTTCCCCGTCGGGTCCGAAGATCTCACGAATGCATCCGACTCGGCGGGGAAAGTGAAGGTAGGGGCCAGGGAGGTCACCATGAAACTCACTTCACTGGTGTCGCCGCCGGCCGCATTGCTCACCTCGACGGGGCCGGTGGTTGCTCCGGCCGGCACACGTGCGCGGAGTTGCGTGGCCGAGTCCACCGTGAGGCTTGCCGCGGCAATTCCGTTGAAGCGGACCTGGTTGACTCCAGTGAAGTCCTTTCCCTGAAGCGTCACTTCGGTGCCTGCCGGGCCGCTTGCGGGGGTGAATACGGTGATCTCAGGCGCCGCCAGCACGGTGAAATCGGCCGCACTGGCAGCCGCTCCATGGGCATTCGTAACCGAGATCGGTCCGCTGGCCGCGCCGGGAGGAACCACCGCGCGCAATTGCACGGATGAATCGACGGTGAAGCCGGCGGCCACGCCGTTGAAGCGAACCTGGCTGACGTCGACGAAATTACCGCCCAGCAGCGTGACTTCCGTCCCCACTGGGCCGCTAAGCGGCGAAAAGCTGCTGATCAGGGGTGCGGGATTCAGTGTAAAAACGGCCGTGCTCGTATGACTGCCCGCCGGGTTGGTCACACGGACGGGACCCGAAGTGGCTGTGGGAGGGACGGTAGCGTGGAGGGTCGTGGCGGAATCCACGGTGAAGCTGCTCGCAGCGGTGCCGTTGAAAAAGACGCCGGTTGTTCCCGCGAAGCCGCTGCCGGTGATCGTGACGACCGTGCCCGCCGGACCGCTGGTCGGGGCAAAGCCGCTGACATGAGGAGCGGCAACCAGCGCGGAGCCGATGCTCGCCTCAAAAATGCCTCCGTCGGCCTGGTTGTCGACGCCTCCATCCGCGATATAGATCGACATCGCCGCGGGATCGTCGTACGGATAGGACGTGGCACCGAACGTGAGCCCCTGGGGGGACTTGGGTCGGGGGGAGAATTGGCCGATATCGTACGTTTCCAGGTACGTGCCGTCGAGCGTGTATTCGAGGATCGCCATCTCGGCCTGAGAGACAATGTACAGATGCTGGTTCGCTCGGTTGTAGGCAATTCCTTCGGCATCGGCCATTCGGTCGGTGAGGGAGAATTTGTAGAGGAATTGCATGTTCGAGTTGAAGGCGGCTACCCATCGCCCCGTCTGCCCGGAGACGCCATTGACGACATAGAGATTGCCGGACGGGTCCGAGGTGATGCCTTCGGGGTCCTTGAGAACGGCGTCGGCAGCCTGGGTGCTGACCGCGGCCAAGGCAGATCGGAGCGAAGCGTCGTAACGCGAGATGGTCCTCGTATCGTCGTTCGTGATATAGAAGAAGCCGTCCCGCTCGTTATAGGTGATTCCCGTCGGTTCGTCATTGCCGGTTGCGTATTCGGCAAACACGTGGTCGCCCGTCAGAGACACCTCGAAGACATTCTTTCCGGTGAACACGGAAAGCTCGTTGATCTCCGAATCGGCAATGAAGAGGTGGCCGGAGGGGTGGTAAACGACACTGGCAGGATCCGTACTCTTGATGATGTTGCCGTTCCAGGTGTCGAAGTAATTCACTTGGCTGATGTCGCCGGCCAGCAGCAACCGCGGTTCCAGTCTCTCGAAACCACGTCCCTGCCGCCGCGGCAAAGACCGCCGAGATTGGGTCGTATGGGATCGAAGCACCACGCGGGATGCCCATCGACGGAATCGTTTCTGGTGAGGAGCCATATGGCAATCTCGCGGTCAACAGGAAGAGCCGGTGGAAAAAAAGGAGTTGCCTTCAGCGCAGCGGCCTTGGTCGACGAGGTTGCTGGGCGCCAGACAACCACCTCCCCGGAACGCGGGGATTCTTACGCCCGTCAGTCGAGTTGTCGAGAGGTGACCGGGAGCCCTTCGGGCTCACCAGTGCTCCACGGGATTGGGGACGAGAGCCGGCGGGATTCGCTGGGCCGACAACATCGCGAAGCCGGCCAGTCTCGGCAACCGCGACGCGGACGGCCGTGGTGTGGCGCAGCTCGCGATGGACTGGATACGGGGCCTCGAACCTTGCCCCGGATGGTCCGGTAAAGTAAGTTCGGCGATAGGTCCACGCCAATTCAATCTGCAACCGTCCCGCCGACTTGGAGAATCATCATGGCCCAGCGCCTGAATCGTCGCCAGCTTCTGAGAAATTCCACCTTCGCCGGGATCGGTCTCTGGCTGGCCGGCAACGCCGGTGCGTCTGCGTCGCCTCACGAGAGATTGAACATTGCCATGATTGGGCCCGGCGGGCGAGGAGCCGAAAACCTGGCGGCGATCTCGCATGAAAACATCGTGGCGATTTGCGATGTCGACGACCAGCGCGCCGGCAAGGCCTATGAGCAGTTTCCCAAGGCACGCAAGTTCCACGACTATCGCAAGATGCTCGACGAGATGGACCGCCAGATCGACGCCGTACTCGTCAGCACGCCCGACCACACGCACGCCGTGATCACCATCCGCGCCCTCGCGATGGGCAAGCACGTCTATTGCGAGAAGCCGCTGACCCACAACGTTTCCGAGGCTCGGATCGTCGCCCAGACGGCGGCAAAGCACAAGGCGGTCACCCAGATGGGTACGCAGATTCACGCGGGCAAGAACTATCGGCGGTGCGTCGAGTTGGTGCGATCCGGCGCGATCGGGCCGGTCCGTGAGTGCCATGTGTGGATCGGCGGGGCAAGGACGGCCGGCGAGCGGACGCCGGGCAATCTGCCGGTGCCGGACCATTTGAAATGGGACCTCTGGCTCGGCCCGGCCCGAGAGCGGCCCTACAGCGCGGACTACGTGCCGTACAAGTGGCGGTTCTGGTGGGACTTCGGCACCGGCGAAGCGGGCAATTTCGGCTGCCACTACATCGACCTGCCGTTCTGGGCGCTCGACCTGCGGTATCCGCTCACCGTGGAAGCCGAAGGGCCGCCGGTCCATCCGGAGAACACACCCAAGCCGCTCGTAGTACGATGGGAGTTCCCGGCGCGCGGCGAGCAGCCGCCGGTGAAGATGACCTGGCACCAGGACCAGGGCTGCCCGGCGACCGTGAAGGAAAAAGGCGTGCCCGCCGGCTGGCAGTCCGGTGTTCTTTTCATGGGCGACAAGGGGATGCTGGTGGCCGATTACTCGCGGCGGCAACTGCTGCCCGAACCGCAGTTCGCCGACTTCAAGGCCCCCGAACCGACGATCCTCGATTCAATCGGCCACCACAAGGAATGGACCGAGGCCTGCAAGACCGGCGGACCGACCACCTGCAATTTCGACTACTCCGGCGCGCTGACCGAGACGGTCTTACTGGGAAACGTGGCGTTTCGCACCGGAACGAAGATCGAATGGGACCCGGTGAACCTGAAGGCCACGAATTGCCCCGAGGCGGAACGGTTTATCCGGGAGCACTACCGCGAGGGCTGGAGCCTTTGAGGTCGGCCACACCCGTGCGCCGCACCAGCGGCGGGAACTCGGGAAGCCGAAGCACACATAGTCCGGCGATCGGAAGCAGGAACGAGCTCACGCGCAATGCCGTACCCGTGCTGGTGAGATCCGCCAGTGTCCCGAACGGGATCAACAGGAGCACGGACACCGACCAAGCCAGTCCCATCATCAAGCCCGACATCGCGCTGGCCTGCTCGGGGCGAAGCTCCTGGGCTACCACGATGTTGACGGGCGTCGAGAGCGATAGAATCGCGCCGCTGACGACAAGCAGCACGAGCGAGCCTCCGAAAGGGACCTGCCATGCGGCGGCCAACGGCAGGAAGCCCAGAAAGCACGCGGCCAGCATCAAGCGCCGCCGCTCGAGGTAATCGGAGACATAACCGCCCGCCAATCCTCCCGCGGCGCACGCGAGCAAGAATGCCGTCAAGAGAAACCGCCCCTGGGCCTTCGACCAGCCGTTTTCCGCGGCGTAGATAACGATGAAGCTGGTCACCACCGCGACCACGAGCGATCGCAAGACCACGGAGGCGAAGACCAGCCAAACCGAGCGGGAATCGGGGTGGATGAGCGATCGCCAGGTGGGCAGCTTCGCACGTGTCGTCGGCGAGCGCGTCGCGGGAAGGAGCCAAACTAGGGTGGCGGTCGCCACGAGGCCCAATGGCATGAAGACCCAACTCATTTGCCGAGTCCCCTGCACGAGCAGCAGCGTGACGGCCAATGGGGCCAAAGCGATCCCGATCGCTCCTCCATTCGCATAGACCGACATGGCCAGTCCCCGCCTCGTCCCGGCAAAGCGGCTGGTCAACACGGCGCCGCTCGGGTGAAACAGGGCCACGCCCGTTCCGCCCAGTGCCAGCAGTGCTCCGAGCCAGACGGGGCCCGGCGCAAGTCCGATGCAGCTTAGCGGCACGGTGGCAATCAAGAGTCCGATGGCAAACACGCGTTTCTGGTCGAACCGCTCCAGGAAATGGCCCACGACCGGCTGAAGTGTGGAATTCGACAGGCTGCCCACGTTGACGAGAACCGTTGCGGCGGTGACCGACATCGCGAACGCCTCGCGGAAGTCCTGGAGCAGTGGGGTCAGCAGCACCGCGTAGAAGTCGCCGATCAGGTGGCCGCAGGCCAACAGCAGGATCGCGCCCCACCAAGTCCGACCGCCGGCTGTTTCATTCCCGGCCTCAAGACTCGCGGCGCCCGGCGAGCACGTCACTCCACCTCGCTGTTCCATCCAGAACCTCTCTCTTTCCTCATCCGCCCGATGGTGGCAGACGCCCCCGCGCCCTCGTTTCACCGGACCCGCACTGATGGGACCCCGCATTCTGGCGCAAACAAAAACCCGCACCGTATAACGACTTGCGCTCTGGTGCGGGTCCGTGTGGAATGGACAGGGCCGGGATCGAACCGGCGACACCAGGATTTTCAGTCCTGTGCTCTACCAACTGAGCTACCTGTCCGAGCCCCTTGCGGGACGTCAGAACGTAATAATATAGGGTGTCCAACTGCCTTGTCAATTCATTGGGTGTGGACACGGCGTTGCCATCCCCCCTGAAAATGGATCGCCCAAGCGTGGGAAAACGTAAGCCCGCAAAATTCGCAGTGGGGTTCGCGTCAAGCAGCCGAATGGCTACAATAGCGGAATAGCCTGCCGGAATCGCCCTTCCCCTGGACCTGCCCAAAAGGAGTTCCTGTGCCCGCACAAGAAAAAGAACAAGCCATCGAAGCGACGGGGACCGTTGTCGAAGAAGTTCGTGGTGCGTTTCGCGTCAAGCTCGATAACGCCGAGCATATGGTTCTCTGCCGGTTGGCCGGCAAGATGCGAAAATTCCGCATCCGTGTCGTGCCCGGCGACCGCGTCCGCATCGAAATGAGTCCCTACGACCTCACTCGCGGCCGGATTACGTTCCGCGAGCGGTAGTGCCAGTGAGGTAATCGGCTCCCTTAGGCACGATACCCCGCTCAAGCGAGATCCTGTTGCATGCGCGGCAGGGTCGTGTCGTTTCTTGGGCGTGATTCAAGAACGAAGCAGGCGCCCCAAGTAATAGCGGGTCAACGGGAATGAAGATACAAAGCCTTGCGGAGCCAGTCCGTACTTCTTCATCACCCCAAGGCCACCCGCTCTTCTGAATTGCGTGTACTAAGTATCTCGAAAGCCGAAACGCAATCCGGCTCCCCCAACGGCCAGTCACCCCCGTTCGCGTCGTTCGATGCTCCCAACGGTCATGCCCGGCCTTTCTTGCGCCCTCATGGAGGAAAGCGCTGGTAGACTAAACCACCATCGTAGGTGGTTGCATAAGCCCGCGCGATCCGCGAGACTATTGCCGTTAAACTCGTCCCGTGATGCCTAAACGGCTGAAAACCGCTCGTTATCCAAGATTACGCATGCTATGAAACTACCCTCATAATGGTTATATTCCGGAGCATCCTGGCGATGAAATGGAAGAGTTTTTTCATTTTCTTGCATGAGGATGATTGTATTCTTTCAAGACGGGAGGCATAATCGTATGCTAAGTATTCCGTAGTGGTTCGGATATTACCCTGACATGCTGGCCGAAGAGCGTCGCAATCGCCTTTTGGATATGGTGCGGAGCCGCAGGTTTGCGTCGCTCCCTGATTTGGCTGAAGCTCTCCAGGTTTCCGAATCCACCGTCCGGCGCGATATCGAGCAATTGGAGGAACAAGGGGCGGCCCAGCGGATCCACGGGGGGGTGCTCTACTGTGGTGCCTCTCCGAAGCTGCCGCACTTTGACCTCCAGCAGCCCGAACACCGCAACGAGAAGCGGGCGATTGCCGAGAAGGCGGTCGAACTGATCGAAAACGGCGATACGATCCTGCTCGACGGCGGCAGTACAACCTATGAAATCGCCCGGCTGCTGGTCGGCCGGCCGTTGCACGTGGTAACCAATTCGCTGCCGGTGGCGAACCTGTTCGCCGCCGATCCCAGCAGCGACCTGGTCGTGGTCGGAGGCAACGTCTGTCCCCGGACGGGAGTCGCCCAGGGGCCGGTGGCCGACACCATGATCGCCTCGCTACGGGTGCGAAAGACCATCCTGAGCGTGGCCAGTATCAGTGAAGAGGGATTTTTCAACAACAACCTGCTCCTGGCCCAAACTGAACGAGCCATGATGAAGGCCGCCGACACGGTGATCGTCGTGGCCGACAGCTCGAAGTTTGGCCACCAGAGTCTCACCCATTTGTGCGAACTGAGCGCCGTCGAGTATCTCGTGGTCGACAGCGGGATCCCCGAGAACTGGCGCAACAAAGTCCTGGCGGCCGGCGTCAAACTGCTGGTCGCGGAACCGACTGAGAAGCCATAGGGCCGATTCCATGAGCATTGCCCCTTCGATCGACCGCAGTGTGATCGAACAGATCGTCCGCGAAATCGTCCTCAAACAGATCGGCGGACCGGCTTGGAAACCGGAGCTGGTGGTGAGCGTCTCTGCGCGGCATTGCCATTTGAGCGATGCCGACGTCGAGACCCTCTTCGGTCCAGGCCGCACCCTGACCCCCTTCAAGGATCTGTACCAGGACGGCTTCTACGCGGCCGAGGAGACCTTGATGCTCGTCGGGCCGCGCCGGCGGATGCTGCCCAACCTGCGTGTGCTCGGGCCCACGCGCCCGAAGAGCCAGGTGGAACTTGCCTTTACCGACGCGATCTCCCTGGGGCTCGATGTGCCCGTCCGGGCCAGCGGCAAGATCGACGGCACGCCCGGCTGTGTGCTCGTCGGCCCCGCAGGCGTCGTTGAACTCATAGAGGGCGTGATCCGCGCGGAGCGCCACGTCCATATGAACCTCCGCGATGCCGCCCATTACGGCGTGAAGACCGGCGATCGGATGAGCCTTCGCGTTGCGTCGACGTGTCCGGCGGTCTTCGAGGGGCTTCTCGTTCGAGCCGACGAAACCAGCAAGCTCGAAGTGCATCTGGACACCGACGAAGGCAACGCCTGCGATATCGACCACGCGGAGAGTGTGGAATTGTTTCTAGCAAACAGAACCGTTACCTGAGTTTTCCTTTTTCTGGAGTCGCAAACATGGCAAAAGTGATGGAAGCGCTGGGGATGATCGAGACCAAAGGTTTCGTCACCCTGGTCGAAGCAACCGACGCGATGCTCAAGGCGGCCAACGTGCAGTTCCTCGGCTGGGACAAGGTTGGCAGCGGCCTGGTCAGCGCGTTTGTCACCGGTGACGTGGCCGCGGTGAAGGCGGCCACCGACGCGGGAGCCGCCGCCGCCAGCCGCATCGGCGAGGTTGTCAGCGTGCAGGTCATTCCGCGCCCGCACGAAGACCTGGATATCGTCCTGCCGCCGCCCGCCAAGGCGAAAAAGGGCCAGCAGCCGGTTACCTGATGCACCGCCCTCGAACTGACACCCAATTCACACACCAACGAACAGGAACTCCTGCAATGCAAGATGCCATTGGACTCGTGGAAACAAAGGGCCTGGTCGGGCTGGTCGAAGCGACCGACGCCATGGCCAAGGCAGCCAACGTGCAAGTGGTCAAGCGGATCCAGATCGGCGGCGGCCTGGTCGCCACCGTCGTCCGCGGCGATGTCGGCAGCGTTCGCGCGGCCGTCGAGGCCGGCGCCAATGCGGCCACGCGGGTCGGCGAGCTGGTCGCCAGCCACATCATTCCGCGGCCTGCCGACGGAGTGATCGAGGCGTACCTCTCCTAGCCTGACCGAAGGAAGGATCCCCCAAACGTGCCGTTTGTTGATCGGGCGGCGCGTCTTGACGGCTATCAGGAGGCCGACGCGATGAAGATCCTCGTAGCGAACCTCGGGTCGACAAGCTTCAAGTACCAGCTTTTGGACATGGACGGCGAGCGCCAGGTGGCGCGGGGCGGCATCGAACGGATCGGATCGCCCGAAAGCCGGTGCTTTGTTGACGTCGGCGGAAAGCGACGCGAGATGGCCCTCTCGGTGCCCGACCACGCCGTGGCGGTCCGCCAATGCCTCGCGCAGTTGACGGACCCGGAGCACGGCTGTCTGAAGGACCCCGGCGAGGTCTCGGCCATCGGCTTCAAGGCCGTGCACGGCGGAGCCTACGACGGAGTGCGGCGGGTCAGCCGCGAACTGCTCGACTCCATGGTAGAGATGAGCGACGTGGCCCCGGCGCACAATCCGCCCTACATCACCGCCATGCGGCTCTTGAACGAGAAGCTGCCGGAGATCCCGCTGGTTGCCGCTTTCGAGACCGATTTCCACCGCACCATCCCCGACCGCAACCGCTACTATGCGGTGCCGTACGAGTGGGCGGAAAAGGCGAGGATTCGCCGCTGGGGCTACCACGGCGCCAGCCACCGCTGGATCGCCACGCGGACCGCCGAGCTGATGGGGCGCAATGACCTGCGGATCATCTCGTGCCACCTGGGTGGATCGAGTTCCCTCTGCGCCATTCGCAACGGACAAAGCGTGGCCAACAGCCTCGGCCTCAGCCCGCAGACCGGGCTGCCGCACAACAATCGCGTGGGCGACTTCGACCCGTTCGCCTTGCCCTTGCTGATGAAGCATACCGGCAAGTCGCTTGCCGAGGTGCTCAAGATGCTCGCCACGGAGAGTGGATTGAAGGGACTCAGCGGCACCAGCGGGGACCTCCGCGACGTGGCCGACGCTGCCGAGAAGGGAAACCCGCGGGCAAGACTCGCTCTGGACGTCTTCGCCTCCTCAACGCGCCACTATCTCGGCGCCTACCTGGTCGAATTAGGCGGCGCCGACGTGATCGTTTTCACCGGCGGGATCGGCGAGAACCGGGCGCACTTCCGGGCCGCGGTCTGCCGCGACCTGGCGGAACTCGGCATCGTGCTCGATGCCGAGGCGAACGAGAAGGCAAGAGGCGAGAGCAAGATCAGTGTCGGCGAAAGCCGTCCCCAGATCTGGGTGATCCCGACCAACGAGGAGTTGATCGTCGCCCGGCTGGCCAAGCAGTTATTGGAGGGCTAGCGATGTTTGTCGCGAAAGTCACCGGATCGCTGGTCGCCACGCAGAAGGTCGAGAGCATGACCGGCCGAAAGCTCCTCGTGGTCGAACCCTACCGCTTGGATCCCGAGACGCGCAAGAGCCTGAAAACCACCGGCCGCACCTTCGTGGCCGTCGACACCGTCGGCGCGGGCGAAGGCGAATTCGTCCTGATCTGCCAGGGCTCCAGCGCCCGCCTCACGCCCGAGACCAAGAACCTGCCGATCGATACGGTCATCATCGGCATCGTCGACACCGTGCACGTCGACCAGCAGTGCGTCTTCAGCAAGGAAGCGGCCAGGAGCAAAGGGGCCGAAACCGAGGCGGCCGAGTAAGAGACCGTCAAGCGGATTACCATGCCATTCACGGTAGGACGGATTGGCAGTCCGTCCCACCCTAACCAACCAAGACATCTCGGAAGGCTTCCCTGCCATGCAAGTCAACGAGACCCTGATTCGAAGCGTTGTCCAAGAGGTCCTCAGCCGGCTGGGGAACGGGGCGGCCGCGCCGCCGACTCCCGTCCGCGGCTACCAGGGCCGGTTCGGCATATTCACCTGTGTCGACGAGGCCGTGGCCGCAGCGAGGGAGGCATTCGAACAGCTCTCTCGCCGCACCGTCGAAGACCGCCGGAAAATCATCGGCCATATTCGCCGCATCTCGATCGACCAGTGTGTTGAACTCGGCACGATGGAGATGGAAGAGACGAAGATCGGGCGGCTGGAGCACAAGATCGAAAAGCTCAAGACGCTGGGCGAGCGGAGCCCGGGCGTGGAATTCCTCCGCAGCGAGGTTTTCAGCGGCGACCATGGCCTGGCGGTGGTCGAGCACGCCCCCTTCGGCGTCATCGCCGCGATCACGCCGGTCACCCACTCGCTCCCCACGATCACCGGCAATGCCGTAAGCATGATCGCCGCCGGCAACACCGTGGTGGTCAATCCGCACCCCAGCGGAAAACGCGTGGCGGCAGAAGGGGTCCGACGTTTCAACGAGGCCATCTACCGCGACCTCGGCATCGACAACCTGATCTCGCTTCTGGTCGAGCCCACGATCGAATCGGCCAACAACCTCTTCAAGCACCGCGACATCAACCTGATCTGCGTCACCGGCGGTCCGGCCGTCGCGCGTGCGGCCATGCAGCAGGCGAAGCGTGCGGTCGTAGCCGGCCCGGGCAATCCGCCGGTCGTCGTGGATGAGACGGCCGATCTCGACCGCGCCGCTCGCTCGATCATCCGCGGCGGCGCCTACGACAACAATCTGCTGTGCATCGCCGAAAAGCAGGTCTTCGCCGTCGACGCCATCTTCGACCCGTTGATGGCCGCCATGGAGCGGGCCGGGGCCGTACGGCTCAGCGCCAAGGAGGTCGATGCCCTCACGCGAGTGGCCATCGAGACGGTCGGCGAGGGCGAACACAAGCACGACGTGCCCAGCCGGGATTTCCTGGGCCAGGACGCGGCGGTCCTTGCGCGCGGGGCGGGCAGAACGATCTCGCCGAAGGTAGAGATGATCTTTGGCGAGACCGACGAGTCGAATCCTTTCGTGCCGGTCGAGCAGATGATGCCCTTCCTCCCGTTCATCCGCTGCCGCAACGTCGACGAGGCGATCGAGAAGGCCCGCATCAGCGAGCACGGCTTCCGACATACTGCGATGATCCACTCGCACGACGTGGAAAACATGACCAAGATGGGCAAGGTGATGGACACCACGCTCTTTGTCAAGAACGGCCCCAGCATGGCCGGTCTTGGGCTGGGCGGCGAGGGCTATCTCTCCTTCTCCATTGCCGGGCCGACGGGCGAAGGCGTGACCACCCCCTTGACCTTCACGCGCGAACGCCGCTGCTCGATGATCGACAACCTGCGGATCCTCGGCAAGTAGCGGCAAGGAACTGAAAATGCTCACCGCGCGCGTCATCGGAACAGCCACGGCCACAGTGAAGCACGCTTCCATGTCCGGTTGGAAGCTGCTCATCGTGCAGCCGCTGTTGACCGACGGGCGCACACCCGACGGCGAACCGGTCATCGCCGTCGACGCACTCGGGGCCGGAACAGGAGAGACGGTGATCGTATCCAGCGACGGACTGGGCACGCGTGAGCTTCTCCGGAGCGACACCACGCCCGTCCGCTGGTCGGTGATTGGAATCGTGGACTGATGGCAAACGTTTCGATCGACATCGAGCAGGTGGTGCGCGAGGTGATGGCCGAACTCGGCCTCGCCCAGCCTCGGCGCTCGCCTGCGCGCGAGAACGCGGCCGCCGATCAGACCTCCCCTCGCCCGTTTGCGGGAGAGGGGCCGGGGGTGAGGGCAGCCGGCCAACCCGTCGCCCCTGCCTCCAATCAGCTCTCCGCCCTGCCGCCAACCTCGTCCCCCCAGCCCTCCCACGAACTAACCGTCTCCGCCCGCGTGGTCACGTTGGCCGAACTCGACGGCCGTCTTGGCAACGGCGTCCGCCGCGTGCTCGTTGCCCCGCGGGCGATCGTCACCCCGTCGGTCCGCGACGAACTTCGCCGCAAGAACATCGATTTGGTCGTCGCCGGCTCCGACAGCAAGTCCGCACTACCCAGCGCCGGCATTCCGTTGGCTGTCGTTGTTCACGGCAAGACCGATCCGGAACCGCTGCTCAAAGCCCTTGCCGGCGACGGCATCCCGGTGCAGCCGCACCAGTCCGACTGCATCATCGCCGCCGGCGACCTGTTGGCCCAGCGGCTCGCCGGCGGCAACGCCCTCGGTCTGCTCCTAACGAAGTACGCCGCGGCGGCCGTCTGCCTGGCGAACCGGTTGCCCGGCGTCCGGGCGGTCCTGGCAACGGACCCCGCCACGGTTGCCGCCGACGCGGCTTCAGTTGGCGCCAACCTGCTGGTGGTCAACCCGGTCCACAGCGGCCTTTTCCGGGCCCGGCAGATCATCGGCCAGTTCTATCGCCAAGGCCCGCAGGAGTGCCCGGCCGCATTCAGAGAACGGTTGAAATAGAGGACCCACACGATGCGGATCGGCGAAGTGATCGGAACGGTAACGCTCAACCGCTCGCACCCGAGCCTCTTGGGTGCGCGGTTCAAGCTGACGGTGCCGCTCTCGCTCGACGATCTCGCCGGGCGGGGCGATTCGTCGGCCGAGGAACTGGTGGTGTATGACGAACTTGGGGCAGGCGTCGGCAGCCGCATCGCCATCAGCGAAGGCCGCGAAGCCGCCATGCCGTTTTATCCCGATTCCAAACCCGTCGACGCGTACAACGCCGCCATCCTGGACACGGTCCACATCCGTTTGTCCAATATCGACTCCATCTAGCGGCCCAGCAAGCGGCCGGAGGTAGCCATGCTCAACATCCACAAAATCAAACAAGAGATCTGCGAGATCGGCGACCGCCTCTACAAGAAGGGCTTCGCCGCCGCCAACGACGGAAACATCAGCTATCGCGTCAGCGAGAAGGAGGTCGTCTGCACGCCCACCATGATCAGCAAGGGCTTTATGAAGCCCGACGATCTCTGTGTCGTCGACATGGAAGGCAAGCAGATCGCCGGCCACCGCAAGCGGACCAGCGAGATCATGCTGCACCTGGCGATCATGAAGGAGCGGCCGGAGGTGAAGTCGGTGGTCCACTGCCATCCGCCCCACGCCACCGCCTTCGCCGTGGCCCGCGAGCCGATCCCGCAGTGCATCCTGCCGGAAGTCGAGGTCTTCCTGGGCGACGTGCCGATCACCAGGTATTGCACGCCCGGCGACAAAGCCTTCGCCGACACGATCCTGCCGTTCGTCCACAAGTCGAACGTGATCATCCTCGCCAACCACGGCACGGTGAGCTTCGGCGAAACCGTGGAACGGGCCTACTGGTGGACGGAAATCCTCGACGCCTACTGCCGCATCCTCATGCTCGCGCGCGGCTTGGGCCGGATCAACTACTTCACCGAGCCCGAGGCCCGCGAACTGCTCGAACTGAAGCAGAAATGGGGCTTCCAGGACCCGCGGTTGGAGGCCAAGAACTGCGACATCTGCGCCAACGACATCTTCCGAAATAGTTGGAAGCAGACCGGCGTCGAGCAGGTCGCCTTCCAGCCGCCCAGCTTCCGCACGGTGAAACCGAACGACGCCAGCCCCGCGCCGGCCGCCAATCCTTCCTCCAACGGTTCGGCGAAGGTCTCGTCGGCCGAGTTGGAAGCGATTGTCCAGGCGGTCACCGACCGCGTAATGGCCGCGCTCCGCGGACGGTAGCGCAGAGACAGGAAAGGAGACGAGGAGACGGGGAGAAAAGGAGAAGAGGAGAAAGGGAGATGGGGAGATCCCTCGTTTCCCTTCGACTTCCGACTCTGGACTCTCCGCTGTTCTTGGCGGAGACCTGGCTTTGCCAGGTTCCACACTCCGCGATCAATGCCTGTGCTGCTCCTGACCTCATGCCGGGGATTCTCGCCACAGCGGTCCAAGGCTGGACACTGCCCTGCCGTTTGGTCAAGATGGTAGGAGATCCACCAGCCTCTGCCCAAGACGCGGTGGTGGTATTGCACGCTACTGTCGGCGGAGCGGACGAAAACCTCGTGGGAAAGTCCGGCTTTGCCGCATTGCTCGATCGATCCAGGAGACTTGACATGAAACGCTGCCCGAGGACCACTGCCGTTGCCGTGCTCGCCATGTTGAGCGTGATGCTTGGTGCCGCTCCGCCCCCTTCCCCTGCCGCTCCTCCTGAATCGACGAAGACCCCCGTCGCCGAAACGAAGGCCGACGACAAGAAAACCGACGACCCTTACGCCTGGAAATCCTTGTTCGACGCCAAGACGCTCACCGGCTGGAAGGCGCCGAAGTTCGGCGGCGAGGGCGAGGTGAAGGTGGAAGACGGCATGATCATTCTCGGGCTCGGCGACGGCATCACCGGCGCCACTTATACGGGGGAATTGCCGAAGATCAATTACGAGGTGACGCTCGAAGGCAAGCGTCTGGACGGCAACGATTTCTTCTGCACGACGACTTTCCCCGTCGGCGATTCCCCCTGCACCTTCGTCGTCGGCGGCTGGGGCGGCACGGTCGTCGGCCTGTCCAATGTCGATTTCTACGACGCCGCCGACAATGTGACGACCAACTTCCACGACCTGAAGAAGGACACCTGGTACCGCATTCGCATCCGGGTCAGTGATTCGAAGATCGAGGCATGGATCGGCGACGACAAGCTGGTGGACCTGCCGACCGAGGGCCACAAGTTTTCGATCCGCTGGGAGGTCGACCTGTGCAAGCCGCTGGGCATTGCGAGTTGGTGCACCAAGGGCGCCGTTCGCGATATCCGGATCCGCAAACTGAAGCCGGAAGAGGTCAAACAGATCGCGGAGGAAACGGCAAAGCAGAAGGGCTAAATCGCGTTTCACAATTCGTGGAAGAAGCCGCCGCCGGGCTTTGCCCGGTGGAAGCCTCGATTGGCGGCTAGAAAGCGAACTCCCAAGACAGGAGACCCGAGAATGTGCCAATCAATCCGATGCGGCGTCTTTTGTGCTCTGGCGTTGGGACTGGCGGGGTTTTCCACCAGCGCAGTCCTTGCCGTCTCACCGGGACCGGCTGACGCGGCCCGCGATGATGCCCTGGCCGAGGAAGGCATCTATCTGCCTTACCATGTCGAGAATCCCACTACGCCACCGACGCGCGCGATTAGCGCCGAGGAGGCGGAGGCGGTGCTCCGGCGCGACTGGCTGTTTCAGGCCGAAGGCAAGCCGCTGGAACGTCGCGCGGCGGAGGAGATCGGCTGGGCCCGGCGATTGGCCGAGCGCCTGGCCAGGAACTCCCGCGCCGCCGATCTGAAAAGCGACCTGGCCGAACTTGACGCGATCGAGAAACGCCTGGGCGGCCCGGCGGCCGACGCATCGTTGCCGCCGGCTGCCGTGGTGGACGCGATGCCCCAATGGATCTGGTTTCCGGAGGGGCGCGCGGCCGAAGACGCGCCGGCCGAGCCAAGATACTTCCGCCGTGCATTTGACGTGCCGGCCGAGGGGAGCGAACGGGCCGAGTTGCGGATCACCGCCGACGACTCTTGCTCAGTCTACCTCAACGGCGTCCACCTCGGCAACCACGCGGGCTGGAACCAGGCGGCGGTCTACACCGTGCAGGAACACATGAAGCCCGGCAGGAATGTGTTGGCCGTGCGCGCGGAGAACAGTCCGTACGCGGGCAAGAACCCTGCCGGATTGATCGCTTGCCTGACGCTGCTTGTGGCGGACGGCAGACGAATGCACGTCGTCTCCGACGCCTCATGGCGTGCGGCCAATGGTGAGACTCCTCGGTGGCAGCAGCCCGAATTGGATGATTCGTCGTGGAAGGCGGCGGCGCTGGCCGCGGACGGCGGCCAGGGGCCGTGGGGACACCGCCTCGTGGGCCTGGGCCCGCCCGATCCGATTCTCGCTTATGCAGGGGTCGCGCCGGCGGTGAAGGAGGCTTACTTTGCCGTGCGGCGGGTGAAGCGGCGGATCGCGATGGCGAACCCCGTCGTGGATTTCTCGAAGTTGCTGTTCATCGACCAACCCTATCCCCGCGGCCGGGTCAACGACACGCACGAGTCGATCCACCGCATGGGAATCACGGCGACGCCCGGCGGGCGGCTGTTGCTGCTCGACGGTCTCCATCCGGGCGGCGACTTGCGGCTGTTGGCGCCGCGGGATAGGCCCGGCAGCTTCTGGCGCCCGGCCCTTTCCTTTGATGCCGCGCGGGTGCTCTTCTGCTACAAGGCGCACGACGAGAAGGCATTCCACCTCTACGAGATGGGCCTCGACGGCTCCGGCCTGCGGCAATTGACCGACAGCGACTACGACGACATCGATCCGATCTATCTGCCGGACGGGCACATTCTCTTCACGACCACGCGCGGCAACTCACACGTCCGCTGCGGCCCGTTTATCTACTCGTACATCCTGGCCCGCTGCGACGCCGACGGCAAGAATATCTACCTGATCAGTTACAACGGCGAGCCCGATTTCATGCCGTCCCTGCTCAACGACGGCCGGGTGATCTACTCGCGCTGGGAATACTCCGACAAGCCGCTGTGGCGGCTGCAAAAGCTTTGGACGACGAACCCCGACGGCACGGGCACGGTGCACTTTTGGGGCAATCAATCAGTCTGGCCCGACCATCTCTCCGAACCGCAGCCGATCCCCGGAAGCCGAAGGGTGATGTTCTCGGGCGTCGGCCATCACGACTGGTGGAGCGGATCGATCGGGATCATCGATCCGGACAAGGGCCGCGATTTCCCGCACGGCCTGACTAAGGCGACCGCCGACTTGCGCTGGCCGGAGTGCAGCCTTCCGCCGCTCGATCCGATCGAAGCGGCCGACTACCACAGCGCCGGCCAATTCACCGGCTACAAAACAGCCCTGCCGCTTTCCGAGGAGGATTTCTTGGTCTCAGCCCGTGGTGAAGCGGGAAAGTTCCGTCTTTACCTGATGGACGTTTACGGCAACCGCGAGGTGATCTACGAGGGCGTGCACAACATCTGGCACGCCATTCCCGTCAAGCCCCGCCGGGCGCCGCCGCAGCCGCCCGACCGCGTGGTCTGGCCGGGCACGGGGAAACAGCGCAAGCCGGTCGAGCCGGGCGTGTTCTTCAGCTCGGATGTCTGCCAGGGCGTGCCGGAGCTGCCGCGCGGCACGGTCAAGTACCTGCGTGTCTTCCAGTTGGATTACAAGACCTACACGACCTGGAAGAAGACCTATCGGCATTCGGGCCCGGCCGTTTCGATCGTGCAGGAGGAAGGCGTGAAACGGATCCTCTCGGAGGTGCCGGTGGAGACGGACGGATCGGTGCACTTCGTCGCCCCGGCGGGCTATTCGTTGTTTTTCCAGCTCCTCGACGGCGACCGCCGGTGCGTGCAGACGATGCGGAGTTTCACCGTGTTGATGCCCGGGGAGCGGCGGGGATG
>JABWBD010000127.1 GCA_013360685.1 Pirellulales bacterium | reverse complement strand
CTGCTGCTCCGGCCGAGCCTGCTCCTGCTGCCGCGCCGGCTGAACCGGCCGCTGCTCCCGCTGCTGCGCCGGCCGAGCCTGCCGCAGCCCCCCCCGCTGAGGAGAAGAAGGAGTAGTTTCCTGCCCTGAACAGGCGAGTTGAGCGGGTACCCAATAATTGGGTGCTCCGCAACGGAGACCCGCAAGAAGGAGCGGCCCACACGGTCGCTCCTTTACTTTTTGGCAACACCTCAGAGTCTCAACCCAGGCAAGCAGTCAGCGGCAACGCGTCTGGGTCAGTTGTGCGGTCTGCTCGAGGCTGATCCAGTCTTCCCTCGCGCACTGAAGACTGGAGGCTGGGCAGTGAGAGCAATCGCCGCGTCCTCCCTCTTCTGGGCGAACCACGTGGAGACGGCGGACTTGGACGGTCGTCTCCGTGCCAGCCGGGTCATACGAGAGGGTCTGTGAAATCGGCTCGTTTTCCACGGCCACAACCACGTACCACAGGGGCGAGAGCCGGTCCATACTCTGCTGATTCAATCCACGGACCGTGGCGACCGCCTGGGGATAGCTTGTCCTTTGCTCGTTCAGTTCGCCCTGCGCCCGCCAAACGCAATTCGGCACGTCGAGCGGCGAAGCGGGTTCCCAACCGTCCGGCCACCAGATGCCGGTTACTTTGTAGGAAAGGGGGGTGCAGAGCCGGGCGTTGCGCCATATGCTTCCCAACGCTCCCGGCTCGACGACCACGGCCCAACGTTGGTCGGCCTTACGCTGGTCGGCCTGGTTGTACTCGATCGCCCGGCGAACTGCCGCGAACAGCCCGTCGTGTTCGCAGAGCACTTCCAACGGCTTCCCGGGCTGGGCGGGCGCGTCATCCAGCGATTCCGGCTGCCACTCGCGGGAGCGTTCGATGATCGATACCTGGTACTTGGACATTCCGATCTCCTCGTGGACCAGCAGAAAGGACTGCGAGCAATCCTAACCGCGTCGGAGAACTGTGGCAAGCAGCAGGTGCTGCTGGGCGATCGGTCTTTCCAAGTCCTCGCCTTTTGCGCATTCCTCCTGCAGGTACAGGAGTCTGCGCAGAGAACGGCAATCGGCCGGAAAGGCAAACCGACCTGGACAGTTGCCGGCCTTTTGATTACCCTCCCGCCCTCCTTTCCAGGCTTATCGTTCTTCCAACTGGTCCGCCCGTTCCGGAGATTTGGATGGCTTCTGGCGCCTTGTCGCGTGCGGGTGCGGCACTGCCGCTGGCGCGGGCACAAGACCTGATTCTGCCGGTGGGACTTATCGCCAGCGTGCTGGTGATTCTGATCCCGCTGCCCACCCATCTGATGGACGTGCTCCTGGCGGCCAACATCACGATCGCCGTGATCATGCTGCTCACGACGATCTACGTGCGAACGCCGCTGGAGTTCAGCATCTTCCCCTCCTTGCTGCTGGCGACCACGCTCTTCCGCCTGGTTCTCAACGTCGCCACCACCCGTCTGGTCCTCACGCACGCGGAGACCGACGGCCTTATGGCCGCGGGCGGCGTGGTGAAAAGTTTTGGGGAATTCGTGACCGGCGGGCGGATCGTCGTCGGCCTGATCATTTTCGTGATCATCGTGGTGATCCAGTTTGTGGTGATTACGAAAGGGGCCACGCGTATCAGTGAGGTTGCCGCTCGTTTTGCCTTGGATGGAATGCCCGGGCGGCAAATGGCCATCGACGCCGATCTCAACGCGGGGATCATCGATGAACGCGAGGCGCAGCGCCGCCGCAGAGAAATCTCGGAACAGGCCGACTTTTTCGGGGCCATGGACGGTGCCAGCAAGTTCGTCCGCGGTGATGCCATCGCCGGAATCGTTATCACGCTGATTAACATTGCCGGAGGGCTGTTTATCGGCGTGATCGAGGCAGGAATGGAGTTGAGCGAAGCGGCCGAGGTGTTCACGATTCTGACCATCGGCGACGGCCTGGTCAGCCAGGTGCCGGCGTTTCTGATTTCGCTGGCCGCCGGCCTGCTGGTTACTCGCAGCAGCAACGAAAGCGACCTTCCCGCCGAATTCATCAAGCAACTCTTCTCCCGGCCGCACGTGCTGGCCGTGGCGGGCGGATTCCTCGGGATTCTCATCTTCACGAATCTGCCCGCGCTGCCGCTGATGCTCGTGGCAAGCGGCTGCGCCGGTCTGGCCATGATGTTGACCCGCCGTTCCGCGCGCGCGACCGCCTCGGCCGAGGCCCAGAAGAAGGCCGAAGAGATCAAGAAACCCGAAGAGCGCGTGGAAGACTACCTGCTGATCGACCCGATGGAGGTTGGGATCGGCGTCGGCTTGATCCGCCTGGCCGATCCCAAGCGGGGCGGCGACTTGTTGGAGCGGATCCACCGCATCCGGCAAAACGTTGCCGCCGACATCGGCATCATCCTCCCCAAGGTCCGGATCCGCGACAACTTCCAGCTCGAGCAACACCAGTACCGCATCAGCATTGCGGGCATGCCGGTTGCATCCGGCGCGGTGTATCCGAACATGCTCCTCGCCATCGACTCGGGAATGACGACGGGCAAGATCGCCGGAATTGCCACGAAGGAACCCGCGTTTGGGACCCCGGCGGCCTGGATCGAGCCCGGCATGCGGGACCAGGCGGAGATGCTCGGCTACACCGTGGTCGAGCCCGGCGCCGTGATCGCTACGCACTTGACCGAGACCGTCCGCGATCACGCGGACGAGATCCTCACGCGCGACGCCGCCAAACATCTCGTCGATGAGCTCAAGCAGAACTCGCCCGCGGTGGTCGACGAGCTGATTCCCGGCGTGATGAAACTGGCCGAGGTGCAGCAGATCCTGCAGATGTTGCTGCACGAGCACGTACCGATTCGCCAGTTGGCCACGATTCTGGAGACTCTGGGCGACTACGCGCCGCGGACGAAAGACCCGATCACTCTGACCGAATATGTTCGGGGCCGGCTTGCCCGCGTGCTCTCGACGCGTTATCGCGACCGCGAGGGGACGCTCCACGTTGTGACCCTCGATCCCGCCTTGGAAGACCGGATCCGCGCCGGCTTCGACCACAACGAGCGGGGCTTGTTCATCCGCATGTCGCCCCAGGCGATCGAGAAGACGTGCCGGACGATCTCCGGCGAAGTCGAGAAGCTCAGTCGGGCCGGCCATCCGCCGGTGGTGCTGGTCAGCCCGCAGATCCGCGCGGCCCTCAAGAAGATCACCGAACCGCACCTTCGCAAACTTATCGTGCTTAGCTTCAACGAAATCACGCGAGATAGTCGCATCCAGTCCGTGGCCATGGTGGCCGACGCAAGGTAGGAGAATCCATGGACGTCAAAACTTTCCGTGCGGCGACGATGCACGAGGCATTGGTGATGGTCCGGCGGGAGTTGGGGCCGGAGGCGGCTGTCCTGCACACTCGCGAGGTGCAGAACAGCCGTTGGTTCGGATTGGTCCGCGGGGCGCCGCACATCGAAGTAACGGCTTCGGCGAGCGTCAACGTTCCCAGCCGGATGCCGGGACGGGCGCCGAAACCGGCGACTCCGGCCGGGCAGGGTGGAATGATGCGGCAGCCCGCTCCAGCCCGCCCGGCGCCGCAGTCTCCGGCGCCGACGACCGGCTACCCCGACGACGTGCGGGGCCAGCTCACCGACCTGCAGTCGATGCTTCAGGAGCTTTGCCGCCGCTCGAAGCGCGGCGCTGAGCACGATCTGCCCGAAAGCCTCTTCCGCCTGTTCACGCAACTGATCGACGCGGACTTGAACGAAAACCTTGCTCGCGAACTCGTCGAGCGAGTAAGAGCCGAAGCTTCCGGGGCGGAGTTGAACGACCCGATTCTGCTGCAGGCGAGGATTGAGCGGATGATCGAGGCCGAGGTCCCGGTTACCGGCCCGATCGCAGTCCAGCCGGGCCGAAGGAGAATCGTTGCCCTGGTGGGTCCGACGGGCGTCGGCAAGACGACGACCATCGCCAAGCTTGCCGCCAACTACCGGCTGAAGGAGAAGCGCAGGGTCGGCCTGATCACCGTCGACACATATCGCATTGCGGCGGTCGAGCAATTGCGGACCTACGCCGACATCATCGACTTGCCCATGCAGGTTGTCTCCACGCCGCGCGAAATGCGCGAAGCTGCCGCGCGATTCGAGGGGCTCGACCTGGTGTTGATGGACACGGCCGGGCGCAGCCCTCGCGATGAGATCAAGATCCAAGAACTCAAAGCGTTCTTGAGCGAGGCAGGGGCCGAGGAAGTGCACCTCGTGCTCAGCAGCGTGGCCGGCGCGCGGACCCTGGAGCAGACGGCCGAGCGGTTCGCCGCCGTCGGGACAACCGCCCTGATCCTCACCAAGCTCGACGAGGCGACGGGTCTGGGCAGCGTGGTTCCACTGCTCCGCAGCAGCCGCCTCCCGCTGAGCTACCTGACCAACGGCCAGAACGTGCCCGACGACATGGAAACGGCCACCCCCTGCCGGCTGGCTCGGCTCATCCTGGCCCTGGACCAAGGGTTGCGCGACTGAGACGCCGTCGGGAAAGGAGTGCACAAACCCGCATCCTCTGCAATCCATCCCCAGTACACAGGGTCCGAGAAAGGTTCCCGATTCGGACTGCCGCAGAGAAAACACGATGATCGAAGACCAGGCGAATGGACTGCGACGGCTTGTTCGGCAGGAGCAACTCCCCCGGGAAGCTCCGCCCCGCAGCGGCGCGCGGCTGATTCTGGTCACCGGCGGCAAGGGCGGGACAGGGACGACGACGATTGCCTTCGGGCTGGCGGCGGCCGCCGCCGGGCAAGGCCGCCAGGTCGTGCTGGTCGATGCGAATTCGCACGGCGGCGACATCGCCCTGATGGCAAAGAGCGACGAACGGTGGACCATTGCAGACGTGTTGTCATCGCGGGCGACCGTCGCCGAGGCAATCCAACCGGGCGCCGGCGGGATGCGTGTGCTGCCGGGAGCCTGGGCCCAGGAGAACCTCGACAACGTTCCGGGCGCCGCCCACGCGCGGCTGTTGGACCAGCTTCGCTCGCTGGAACCCGAGGCCGACGACGTTTTTTTTGACGGCGGGTCGGGCTTCGGTCGTTGCCTGCGACAATTCTGGCACGCGGCCCACGTCGTGGCCGTGGTGACCACACCCGCACTGAGTTCCGTGATGGACACCTACGCCACCATCAAGCTGCTGGCGCGCGGCCGCACCGTTCCGCCCGTATACACGATCGTCAACCATGCCGCGAGCGCGCGCATCGCCGGAGACGTTCATGCACGGCTCGCTCGTTCCTGCCGGCGGTTTCTGGGGATGGACCTTCTCCACGGGGGCCATGTTTCGGAGCATGGTGGATGGTTCGGCCAGACGAAGAGAATGGACCCGCCGGCGTTGACCGCGGGGAAAATCGGCCGGGAAATCGGCGGGATTGGGGAAATTTTGATGACGGCCGCACGTGCCGTGAAGATGGAGGCGGGGCCGTCCTGGCAGACTGCTGCCGAGCGGCTCACTGCCTGATTCCAGGTTCTTGATTCCGGAGGCGACAAAAACCAGACAAAAAGTTCAACCGAGGGCCGAAGAATGCCGATACCAGGGAACACTCTGGACAGCCGCTGGGCTGTTAATTTGTAGCGGTTGCGTGAAGTCTAACGGCGGTCTTGGGGTAGGCTCGTGGCTCGAACATACGCCGGCATCCTTGGCCCCTTAGCGTTTCTGGCCTCCCTGGCACTGGGCGTTGTCCACGCAGAAGAGACCGATGCGATGCTCTTCCGCGCATGGGTGTGGCTGTTGGTGTTTTCAGGGGTTGGATGCGTGATCGGGTGGATTGCCGGGCGAACGATCGAGGAGTCGGTCCACGCCAGCATTTCCGCGGAACTGCAATCCGAGGAAGCGGTGGAAAAGCCCGGGGCAGCCTCAACGGCTTGATGTCCCCATACGCATCCGGACCGGGACGGACGCCGTAGCCGGCATGGATGCACCGAGAAGGATCTCTGGCAAGTGGCGCAATGAGGCGCCTTCATGGAGGAATGCATGGCAACCACTGTGGCTCCGGAAGATGTGGAGCAACTCTGGATCGAATTCAAGAAGGACATATCCAACCAGGAACTCCGGAACCGGTTGGTGGAGCTCTACCTCCCCCTGGTCAAATACAACGGCGAGCGGATCTGGGCGAGGTTGCCGGAGGGTGTGGAGCTCGACGACCTGATCTCGGCGGGTGTTTTCGGCCTGATGGACGCGATCGACGCCTTTGATTTGTCGCGAGGCGTGAAGTTCGAGACCTACTGCGTTCCCCGCATCCGCGGCGCCATGCTCGATGAATTGCGGACCATGGACTGGGTGCCGCGTCTCGTGCGGTCCAAAGCCAGCAAGCTCAACGAGGCGATCAAGACGCTCGAGACGCGTCTGGGTCGCCAGCCGACCGAGACCGAACTCGCCGCCGAACTCGGCATTTCCGTGCCGGAGCTGGAGAAGATGATCCTCGACGCCAACGCGGTGAATCTCATCAGCCTGAACAAGAAGTGGTATGAAACCGACAGCTATAAGGACGTCCGCGAGATCGATATCCTCGAGGACAAGAAGGGCGAGGATCCGACGAAGCGGATCCAGAAGAACGACCTGATGCGGCTGGTGACGAAAGGGCTCAATCGCAACGAACGGTTGATCATCATTCTCTACTACTACGAAGAACTCACCATGAAAGAGATCGGCGCCACGCTCGATCTCTCGGAAAGCCGCGTCAGCCAGATGCACAGTTCGATCGTGCAGCGACTTCAAAACCAGCTTGCTCGCCGCCGTCCCGAATTCGGCAACTGACGCCTCCAGTCCGTTTTTTTGTGTGTCGCCCGGCCTTCCCAGCAGGCCGGGCTTTTCTTTTTTCCTGCTTGCACCCAAGTCCTGCCAGGGCTCTCGGCGCGCGGGTGGTTTCGGGGCCCGCAGACGACCGGCACCGCATGGCTTTTTTCACAAAACCAGTAGGCAAGCTGCAGTATTCCTGGTACACTAAAGCCGCATTCCTCGTACCTCCCGCCTGCCGTCAGGACCTCAGAAGGCATCTCTGATGAAACCTGCCGGAACAACCCGCCGATTCCGATATGCCCGTCGTATACTGACGGTGGCCTTGGCATTGGCCGCGGTCTGCTTCGGCGCCGCCTCCTTCCTGCCCGGCACTCCGAGTTCCTCCTCGTCCCTGATGCCGCTGGTCTGCCGGGCGCAGCGCAAGCAGTTCATCCACGCGATCCTCGCCAAGGGCGAGCTGCAAAGCGCGGTCAACGTGGACGTCAAGTGCGAGGTCCGCTCGCGGCTCAGTTCCTGGGTCCGCATACTCGAGGTCGTGCCGGAAGGCACAAACGTCCAGCCCGGGGATTTCTTGGTGCGGCTGGATTCAGCCTTTCTCGAAGCGGACCTTTTGCAGCAGCAGATCGCGTGCGAGCAGAGCCAGGCGGCCCTGGTGCAGGCCCAATCCGCCTACCAGTCCGCGCTGTCGGCCAGGCAGGAGTACCTGGACGGTGAATACCGGCTCCAGCGGCAGAAGCTCCAAATGAAGCTCTTCCTGGCCGAGGAAGAACTTCGCAAGTCGCGCGACCTCGTCCAGAGCAGTCGCAAGTTGGCGTCAAAAGGCTACTTGACGTTCAAGCAGCTCGAGGCCGATGTATTCGCCGTGAAGAGCGCCGAAAACACGGTGAGTTCCGCCCGCGTCGCCCTGGATGTGCTGGACAACCTCACCAAGGTCCGGCGACTGAATGATCTCGACAGCGCCGTGGCGGTCGGCAAGGCCCGCCTGGCCTCGCGCGAACAGATCAGCGCCGCCAACCTGAAGCAGATGTCCGAGATCAAGGAGCAGATCGAGAAGTGCATCGTTCGCGCGCCGGTTGCGGGCCAGGTCGTGCTGGCGCACCTGCACCACAACGACCACAGCCACATGGTCGAACCGGGCGAACAGGCGCGAGAGGGCCGCGCGCTCGTCCGGCTTCCCGATGCTCGTTCTATGGAAGTCAAGGCCGATATCGCCGAGGAGAACGTGGCTCTCGTCGTGGCCGGGATGCCCGTCACGATCGCATTGGAGGCATTTCCCGGCCGGCCGTTGAAGGGGCGCGTCAAGTGGGTGAACGAGTACCCGAAACCCGAGGATTGGTTCGGGCCCGCGTCGAAGCAATACGAGACAATCATCACGATCGAGGACCCCTTCCCCGGGCTCCGCACCGGGATGACTGCCGACCTGAAGATCCTCGCCGCGGAGGAAAACCAGGCCCTCCAGATCCCGAGCCAATCGGTTCTCAAGCACGGGGACCAGTGCTACGTATTGACGACGGACGGCGGCCGGTGGGAAGCCGTTCCCGTGGAAGTCGGCCGGGACAACGGCCGCTATACGGTGATTGTCTCCGGCATTGATGAGGGCGCCGAGATCGTGCTCGATGCCGCATCCCATCGCGGCAAAGTCGATCTGCCGGAACTCCCTCGGGAAAACGGCTGACCGAGTCGGGAGCAATCCGCGCTGCCCTTCGCCATGGTCTCACAAGAGGTGGCATACACGATGCAGGTCGCTCCGTCGCCTCGTTCAGGTAGACGTCGCCCTCGGCGCCGCCCTTCCGCGACTTACCGCGACGGCAGGGACTGTCCGTTGCTCCAACCCAGCAGGGCGTAGGTCCACGCCATGCCGACGTTCACCAGCGGATCCGTCGACGACGTTCGCGTTACCCACTGCACCCCGTGGGACTTCACGTCGGTTTTCTCCAGGCCGGCGTCGAGATACGCCTTTGCTCGGCAGGCGTCGCGAAGGATCGCCGCGCGATCATCGCCCGTCTTCAGACACGGGGCAATCATCGTGACGATGCTCACGGCGGCGCCAGTGAAACCGAGCCACTTGTCGTCCCGCCCGCACATCCCAACGGCGCCGTCCGGGAACTGGCATTCGCGAAACGTCCATTGGGCCGCCCGGACACACCGGTCCACATAGCGGGGATCGGGGTTGTGACGATACAGCCGCATCAGGAAGTCCACGCAGGTCAGGTTCGAGAACACCCACGACGATTCATCCGCGAACCGATCGGTGCTCTCGAAGCCCGAATAGTGCGATGGGCCGATCACCCAGCAGCCCTCCTTTTCCCGCCATGTGCCGCACTCCCAGTAGCCGTCCGACCCGGCGGCCGCGGGACGCCAAGGACGGACAAAGTATTCCGCGAAGCCCGCGGCATCGGCGAGGATCGTCTTATCACCGGTCACTTCGTAGGCCCATACCAAGCCGGCGCCGACCATGCTCAGGTCGTTCGTCCAGCCGGCATCCTTTGCATTGAAGATTCCGTAGCCGCAGGGGAAGTGGCCGAACGTCGTGCCGTCGGGCAACCGCACCTCGACACGTCGCTTTCGCAGCCACGCGACCACTTCGTTCGTTCTTGCGGAATAGGGGGACGTGCCGCCGTGGCGGGCATGGTGGAGTCCGATCGCTTCCAGCGCATTGCCCAACACCCACGACGGATGCGACGGCCTGACGGCGGATGCGAGATAGGCAACGTGGGCGTCTGCGACCTTCGCCCAAGCCGCCCGGTCTTCGTTGGGGCCGCCGCGATACAGAATGTCGATCAGGTAACGCAGGTATCGTGGGTCGATCTTGCCGGGGAACATGTCGCCGCCAGCCGCCGCTCCACGGCCTGGCGCCTGCCACATGCTCTTGGTGCGGTCGATGCCCCCGGCAGGCAGCGATTCGTCGAGGAATGCCTGAACAACGCCGGCGGCGCCTGCGGGCAGGCAAGGCGTGGAAGGTTCGGCCATGCACGGTAGCCCCGCGGCCGACACGAGGCCGAGCATGGCAGCTAGCGACCTGGCCGAGAGTACGAACAGACAGCGGTCCATAGGCCACCCCCCCTCCCGTGAATCCTTGTTCCTGCCATTCCCGAAAGCCGAACCTCCGCGAGTATACACCGGCGGCCGCTGCAGACAACCAGAGTCTCTGCGAACGGCGACCGTCGCTGCGAGATTTCACAACTCGCGAGATTTCACGATTTCCGCCGATTGCTGGCGCATGCCGTAACCCATTGCTGGCGAGACGGTTACGTCTTTCTGCCGGCCTTGGCACATGGCATGCAATCGTACCGCAGCCGGCGGGCGTGACAGGATCGGGGCAACGAAGTCTCCGCGGCGGCCCGCGGCTAAGTTGACTTCAGTAACGAAATGAAGAGGAGAACTGAAATGAAACGTTTCCTGGTACTGACCTACGGTGTGGTCAACTACGTCGTTTTTCTCGGAGTCTTTCTGTACCTCGCCGCGTTCATCGGAAACCTGTGGGTGCCGCGATCGATCGACTCCACTCCCGTTGCGCCCCTGGGGTTTGCACTGCTGATCGACACGCTGCTGATCGCGGTGTTTGGTCTGCAACACAGCGTGATGGCACGGCCCGGCTTCAAGCGATGGTGGACCAACGTCGTGCCCGAGCCGATCGAACGGAGCACCTACGTGATGTTCACCAATGCGGCGCTGATCGTGTTGTTCGTCTTTTGGCAGCCGATCGGCGGGACGGTGTGGGAGGTCCGGAATCCGACGGCCCAGGCCGCCCTGTGGTCGCTCTGGGCCTTGGGATGGGCCACCGTGCTCATTACCACCTTCCTGATCAATCATTTCGACCTGTTTGGATTGCGTCAGGTCTGGCTGTACTTCCGGAACAAGCCCTATACGCACATCGGCTTTCGGACGCCGGGGCCCTACCAGTACGTGCGGCACCCTCTCTACGTCGGCTGGATCACGGCGTTCTGGGCTACGCCGACGATGACGATGACCCATCTGGTCTTCGCGCTGGGAATGACCGCCTACATTCTTATCGCCATACCCTTCGAGGAACGAGACCTCATCCGATATCACGGAAAGAGCTACGCGGACTATCGCCAAAAGGTCCCCATGTTGATTCCAGGAACGGGCAAGCGAGAAAAGACCCCTTCGCTGGCAACGCAGCCGCGCGGTTAGGCGACCGTGGGAAAAGGAAATGCCGGCAGCCCGGCTGCCACACCCTCCGCTCCGACGACCGGGTGGTACGGATGGACGTACTGCCGCGTTTGCCGGCGGGCAGCGTCTCATGGCAGCCGGAGGGGTCGCAAACGTGTCCAGACGCGCAGGCGAGCGGGTGGACGACAGCACGGCCCGGAATTCGATGTGAAAAAGGCAGTGTCTGGGCGGCGGCGAGTCCAGACTCTCCATGACTCCAGCCGAAAACTTCGTTCCCCGGTTGACCGATGCATCGATTCCCCCATCATTTTCTCTGCGGTCGAACATCGGACACCTTCAAATTCCTGCAATGGGGGGGCGGTCGCATTACACTGCTCAACCGCACTCCACTTCTGGACCTCGATGAAGACGCCGCTCTCCGCACGATCTTCGAGGGTACGGCGAAGGAGACCGGCGAACGCTTCTTTCGCGCCCTGGTCGAGAACCTGGCCGGGGCTCTGAACGTCCACGGTGCCATGGTAACCCGCTGTGGGGCGCACCAGCGGGAATTACAGGCCCTTGCATTCTGGATGGACGGTCGTTTCGTTGAGGATTACCGTTTCGACATCACGGGAACTCCCTGCGAGCAGGTGATCGAAGAGTGCCGCCTGATCCATTTTCCCGACCGGCTTCTCGACCTGTTTCCAAGCGATTCGGACGCCATGGGGTCCGATCTGGTGAGTTACCTGGGAATGCCGCTCCAGGACGTTGACGGTAAGATCCTCGGGCACATGGCGGTTGTCGACCGTCGGCCTCTGCCCGAGGATTCGCGTCTCTTGGCGATATTTCGCATTTTTGCTGCCCGCGCCGCGGCCGAACTCCAACGTCTGTCGTGTGAAGCGGAACTCCGCCAGCGCGAGGACAAGCTCAATCGGCTTGTCGATAGCGCCATGGACGCCATTGTCGAATTGGATGGGCAGTTTCGCGCCGGCCGCATCAATTCCGCGGCAGAAGCGGCCTTCGAATGCCCGGCCGGCCAGGTCTTCGGCCGCGATTTGAGCCGGTTTTTCACGGCAGACAGCCGCACCAAACTGCGGGACCTGATGAAACATCTGGAGTCCCGGCCCGAAGGCCGGCAATACCTTTGGATTGCCGGCGGGCTGGCCGTTTGCCCGAGCCAGGGCGCCCGTTTCTCGGCGGAGGCAACCCTGTCGCGATTCGACTCGCACGGCAAGAGTTGTTTTACATTGATCCTTCGCAATGTGAACGATCGCATCGAGGCCGAACGCAAGATCCAGTCGCTGACAACCCAGGCCGAGTATCTCAAGACCGAAATCAAGGAGCTTCGCCACTTTGAACCGATCATCGGTCGCAGCGGGGCCATGCAAGCGGTGCTGCGCGATGTCGAGCAGGTCGCCCCGACGGATGCCACCGTCTTGATCCTCGGCGAGACGGGCACCGGCAAGGAACTGATCGCCCGCGCGATCCACGCCGCAAGCCGCCGCCGCGATGGACCGTTCGTTCGCGTGAACTGCGCCGCCGTTCCTGCCCACCTGATGGAGAGCGAATTTTTCGGGCACGAGAAAGGCGCCTTCACCGGAGCCACCCAGAAACGCGAAGGGCGGTTCGCATTGGCCGACGGCGGCACGATCTTCCTCGACGAGATCGGCGAACTGTCGATCGATCTCCAGGCAAAACTCCTCCGGGTCCTCCAGGAAGGCGAATTCGAGGCCGTAGGAAGCTCGCGAACGCGCAAGGTCGATGTACGCATCCTCGCTGCCACGAATTGCGACCTGGCGGAATCCATCAAGGAGGGGAGGTTTCGCGAGGATCTCTTCTATCGGCTCTACGTCTTTCCCATCGTGGTTCCGCCCCTCCGCGACCGCGCTGAGGATATTCCGCTCCTGGCGTCCGCCTTTGCCTTGCGCTACGCCAAGGAAGTCGGGCGCGCCATCGAACCGCCTTCCGCCGAGTATTTCGAACGGCTGCAAGCCTATCACTGGCCGGGCAATGTGCGAGAGCTCCAGAACGTGATCGAACGGGCAGTGATTACTTCGCACGACGGCCGCTTGAACCTTGCCCGCGCGCTGCCGGAAACATCGATCGTACGGGTCCCCTGCGTTCATCCGGACGACCCGCAGGCGTGCCGGCGCATTCGCACTGCGGCGGAACTCCGGGAGGAGGAGCGAAGAAACATCGTTCTCGCCCTCGAGTCCGCCAACTGGCGGGTGGCCGGCGAAGGCGGGGCCGCCCGGTTGCTCGGCATGAATGCGTCGACTTTGAACTCCCGCATCCGCGCTCTCGGAATCCAACGCCTGCGCCCGTGTTAGGGCGCCGCGTGTCAGGACTTTCGGCGTCGATCGGAAATCCAATTCCGCAAGCCTCTTGCGCCGGGGGCTTGACAATGTCCGCCGTCGATGCGACAACCAAGGGCGCGGCGGCGCCAGAGACTTGTCCGTGGAATGGAGTGCGCGGGCGCGAGTCCACTCGTGGCGAATCACGCCGGGAATCGGAGTTCGGCTATGGTGAAATTGTTCGTGTCCTATCGGCGAAGCGACAGTGACATCACCGGCCGCATTTGCGACCGCCTGCAAGATGCATTTGGCGAAGAGTCGATCTTCAAAGATGTAGACTCATTGCTCCTCGGACACGACTTTCGCCATCAACTGCACGCAGCAGTCAATGCATGTGATTTGATGCTCGCCGTAATCGGCCCGAAGTGGGTGAGCTTGACTGATGAAAGCGGCAACCGGCGACTGGACCATGACGAGGATTTCGTTCGGATCGAGATTGAGGCGGCACTGGACCGCGACATTCCGATCATCCCGTTGCTGATCCACGGGGCCTCCATGCCCCGTGCCGGGGAATTACCGGAGACGCTCCGCAACCTGGCATATCGGCATGCTCTGGAGGTTCATCGTGATCCCGACTTCGGGGCTTCGGTCCGTCATCTGATCAAGCAGCTCGAGAGAGTCTTGACGTCTCAGCCTGCACGTCCGGTCCCCCCCTCCGCCAAGGCGGGCTGCGAAAAGACTCGCGCGGCCGCCGAAGTGGCGGGCGGACGGGAGTCCGAGTCGGGCGAGGAAACCACCGGCCTGAGTGATATTGCGGCGTGGGACGAAAGCGAGAATGGGAAAGCTTCCGAGGAACCGGAGTTGACCGCAACGGTGGCGCACATGCACCAGTCCGTGGGCACGCTGGCCGATCTCATCCTGCGAGAGGGTTTCGCCGAGAAGACCGGCCGCATCAGCGTCGCTTTTGCCGATCCCTTGTCTCCGGGGCATCGGTTGCGGCGCGTGCTGCTGGACTTGTCCCGTCGTCCCGAGGACGCGGTTCGCTACTTGCGGCTTTCGGGCCTGCGGTTGGGAAACGAGTGGTGGGACGAATCGCACCCGGTGCTGGTGCGCGTGTACCGGCTCGACCGCGTTACGAGTTGGATTTCCGCTGAGAAGGCCCCATGCGCTCGCCTGGCGATTTGGGAAAAGCCCCCGGTCGGGCTTGTCACCGGTGAATCCGTTGGCTGCATGAAAGGCGGGAAGTTCACAAGTGTGATCGACGCCGAAGCTCGCGTCCCATGCATCGTCACACGGCGGATCAAGACCACGAAGCCGAACCAGACGCAGATTCACGTCAGGACAGCGGCTGCTTCCCAAGAGGGAGCCCGCTTCCTGGGGGCTTCACTCGTGGTCGGGGTGCTTCCCGCGCCGGCCGGAGAAGCATGGATCGATTGTGCGTTTCGGGTTGATCAGGACGGGCGCGTGACGGTCACGGCGCGTTGCCCATTCACCAGCGAGCCCACCGTCGTCGTCTTCGGCTGAACCCGATTCCTCGGACGCAGCGACGCTCTTGAAACGTGTCCAAGAACCATTGCGTGAATTGACGTAGAGCGGACTTTCGTCCGCTCCGGCGGAATGAATTCCGCCCTCCGAACTTGTTCGCGGACAGGTGCTTGACACGACCTCGCCGGGCAACAAAACTCAGGTGCGTCGGGCTGCCGTCGCGGGGTCCCGGTAGTCATGACCAGAGCACCGACCCCCTGAATCGCAAAGGAGGTTGAAATGGGCCGCTTGGATCGGAGAGAAAACGTCGCCTCGGGCAATCGTCGCGAATTCCTGAAGCTCACCGGCGCGCTGGCAGCCGCTTCGAGCTTGAGCGGCGTTGCCGTCCCTCGCGTCCACGCGTCCGGGGACGGCGTCATCAAACTGGCCCTGATCGGTTGCGGGGGACGCGGCGGCGGGGCCGTCGGCAACGCCCTTTCCGCCCCGGGCGGCCCGGTCAAGCTCTTCGCGATGGCCGACCTCTTTGCCGACCGTCTTGCCGGCTCGTATAAGGCGCTTTCGAAAGAGTTTGGCGAGAAGATCGACGTGCCGCCCGAACGGCAGTTCGTCGGCTTCGACGCCTACAAAGCGGCAATCGATTGCCTGGGCCCCGGCGACGTGGCGATGCTCACCGGATACACCGCTTTCCGCCCTACGCACCTTGCGTATGCCGTCGAGAAGGGCGTCCATGTTTTCATGGAGAAACCGTTCGCGCCTGATCCCGTCGGCGTGCGGCGGGTGATCCAGGCGGGCGAGGACGCACGGAAGAAGAACCTCAAGATCGCGGCCGGGCTGATGTGGCGCCACTCGAACGCGCGGCAAGCGCTGATCCAGAAGATCCGCGACGGCGCCATGGGCCAGATCCAGCTTATCCGCGCCTACCGTATGGAGTCGGGCTATCAGATGGGACCGCGGAAGCCGAGCCAGAGCGAACTGCTCGATCAGCTTCGCATCCGCTGGGCCTTTCTCTGGGCGTCATCAGGCATCTTCATCGAGCTAATGGTCCACCAGATCGACGAGTGCTGCTGGATCAAAGACGCCTGGCCCGTGGCGGCGCACGGTATCGGCGGGCGGATTGCCAACAGCCTCGAGTGCGGTCAGAACCTCGACAGCTACGCGATCGAATACACGTTTCCCGACGGTACGAAGGCATTGGTCAACGGGCGCTACCTTCCCAATTGCCACAACGAGTTCGCCACTTACGTGCACGGCACGAAGTGCGCCGCCCAGTTCTGCGTCTGGGGCGCGTCGCCGATCCACACGCGAACGTACAAGGACCAGCGGATTACCGCCGACAATATCGCCTGGAACTCGGAACCCGAAGTGAATCCCTGGCAGGCCGAATGGAACGTCCTCTTGGATGCCATCCGCCGCGACCGCCCCCACAACGAGGCCCAGCGAGCGGCCTACGCGGACCTGGCGTCGATCATGGGGCGGGCCGCAGTCCATTCCGGCAAGATCATCACCTGGGACGAAGCGGTGGCGTCGAACTTCCAGTTCTGCCCGAACGTCGCCAGCCTCACCGCCGACAGCCCCGCGCCCGTCCATGCCGATGACCAGGGGCGTTACCCGGCTCCGGTTCCCGGGGCTTGGACGGAGATCTGACCCCTCGGCGGAACCCGACCCCGCCGATGGCTTGGCTTACCTGATGCGGGAAGAGTTGCGCCCCCTTGCCATCCGAGGCCGGGTACTTCACAATA
The DNA here is from genome assembly GCA_013360685.1 of Pirellulales bacterium. Lineage (GTDB taxonomy): Bacteria > Planctomycetota > Planctomycetia > Pirellulales > Thermoguttaceae > JABWBD01. Next base: position 2,628 of record JABWBD010000127.1, on the reverse strand, counting down.
CGGTCCCGATTCTTGGGATAACACGTTTTCCCCCATTGCCCCACGGACACCGCCATGGCTGACCGACCCCGAGTCATACTCTCCGGATTCGCCGACGAAGCTGCCAATCAGAAAACCGCCGTTCAGCAGTTCGCGGCATTTGCCGCCGTGGGACTGCAGTATTACAGCATCCGCTTTATCGACGTCGGCGAGGGCGTGAAGAACGTCATGAAATTGGGCCGGTCGGAGATTCAGAAGATCCGCCACCTTCAGGACGAGTACGGCCTGAATGTCTCCTCGATCGGCTCGCCGATCGGCAAGGTCAAACTCCTGGACGTGGAAGACGGGACGAAAAACGCCTATATCCCCTTCAAGAAATACCTGGGCAACGAGGTGGCGAAGGCCTGTGAACTCGCCCACGCCTTTGAGACGAAGCTGATCCGCGGGTTTTCCTTCTACCATCCGAAAGGCACGGACCCCAAAGAGCACATGCCGCAGGCCGTGGACCAGCTTGGACAAATCGCCGAGTTGTGCCACCGATCCGATCTGACCTATGGGGTCGAAGTCGAGCCGAACCTCGTCGGCGAGAACGGGTATCTCTTGGCCGAGATTTACCGGCAGGTGAACCATCCGGCCATGGTGCTGATCTTCGACGCCGCCAACATCGTCGTCCAAGGCTATACGGCGGGGGAACTGCTCGAGCAGTTCCAATTGATCAAGCCGGGCCTGGGCTGGGTGCACATCAAGGACTACCACAACCCCAAGCCCGTGAAAAAAAGCGGCCACATCGACGAGGACATGCTGGCCAATTTCGTGCCGTGCGACCGGGGAGACAGCGCCCATGAATCGCTGCTCCGCGAATTGGCCCGCGTTCTGCCCCAGATGGAACGTAAGCTTCGCCGGCGTGGCATCCCCGGAGTGTTCCTGGATCTCGAGCCGCACCTGAAGGGGGGTGGGCAGTTCGGCGGATTCAGCGGGCCGGATGGAATGGGGGTCGCTTTAAGGTCGCTTTGCCGGGTGCTGGACTACGTCGGCATCGACTACCACCTTCGCGACTTCGACGACGTGAAGGCGGCGCGAGGGTTCTAACAGGCCCTAACAGAGCCGGCTCAGGAGACCTTCGGTCGGTGGTTTCGGCGGGGTCAGAGACCCGCGCCGAGCGGTTTTGTTCGGCCCTCTAAGAAGCCCGAACTGGATCGTCGGCCGGATCCGCGACGATCGGCGAAGGTTTTTGGGGCGTTTCCGGATTCCCGTCCTCCGCGGTCCCAGATGCTACCTGGAGCGAGCTGGAATCCCCTTCCGACTTCCATTGCGGGTCTCCGGCGCGGCTGAGGCCCCGATGCACAGCCAGGACTGCGCATTGCACGCCCCACACCAGGGCCACCGACAGGCTCGCCAACGCCCCGCAGAACGCCAGGTCGCCCGCTCCGCGGTACCACCACGCCCACAGCATCCCAAGGCCGACGCCCAGGCCCAGCAAAGTGAGAAGCAGCTTGGTGCGCGTTGCGCTTTCGATCTTGCGTTGCGTGTGGCGGTTGATCGCTGTCTGGGCCGAAAAATTGGCCAATTCGCGCATCGCCGAGAGATCCACGTGCTTTTCGGGCGCCACGGCCCTGGGCGACAGCTCCACGGGACCGTCTGCCCTCGGTCTGACCGTCGGCAGAGTCGCTGCGACGGGCATCGGCTCGGTCGGGAGCGTAGGACTCTGGCCAGCGTTTTCGGAAGCCTGATACGACGCCGGCTTGCTCGAGCTGCCGCTGGTCGCTCGCACCCGCTCCAGGAGCCTTGCCATGTAGCTGTCGACCGAATCCTCGTCGTCCGTCGGTTCCTGCGGTGGCCGCGGCGGCGGAACGGGAGTCCGCGTGGCCGGTCTCGCCGGGGTGGACTCCGCGTCGTCTTCGTCACCCAGGTCCGGCATCGTTCCGATGCGGCGGAATACGTCGAGACTGCTCAGGGGCGCTCCGCCGGAAACGGATTGGAATTGTACCTTGTCGCAGATCTGCCAATCCTGGTTGTCCTCGGCTCCGCAAGCCGGTGATGTGTCTGCGTTGCCGGTCGCATCCCGCTCGATGTCTTTGGATTCCTCGCGGCACTGCTCTTGCTTCCATTCCGCCTGCCGACGCCGCAGATCCTCCAATTCCTGTTGGAGATCGGCCTCGCGGCGGTCGAGTTCTTTACCGCGAGCCGCAAGCTGTTGTTCCATCTCCGTTCGCTGACCGTTCCATGCCCGGAGTCTTTCTTCCAGGGCCGCCCGGTCGGACTCCAACTGCTCGTACTGGGCCCTGACGAACGCGGCTTGGCCATCCAGGTCGGCCAAGAGGGATCGGGCGTGATCCAGTTCGCGCTCCCGGTTTTCGAGGGATTCTCGCCGAGCAAGGAGTTCCGCCAGATGGGTGTCGAGTTCCGCGTTGCGACGCGCGAGTTGTTCTTCCGTTTCGGCTCGCCGACCGTCCCAGGCACGGCGGTCTTCTTCCAGAGCCGTCCGGTCGGACTCCAACTGTTCGCGCTGGGCCCTGACGAGCTCGGCCTGGCCGTCTACGTCCGCCAGGAGGGATCGCGTCTGCTCCAGTTCGCGCTCCTGATTTTCGAGGGACTCGCGCTGAGAGAGGAAGTCCGCCAGGCGGGCGTTGAGTTCCGCGTTGCGCCGCG
>JABWBD010000126.1 GCA_013360685.1 Pirellulales bacterium | reverse complement strand
GAGCATCGCGAAGAGCAAGCCAAGGCTGCCGCCGAAAGGGCCCAACCGGCCGCGGCGCCGGCGCTCGCCGACGAGATCGAGCAAGCCGCACAGGCCGTCAAGAAGCAGGCCGACTTTGGCCTTGCGGGAGCCGCTCCCGCGAAAACCGCGCCGGCCTCTCCCGCCCTGCCTCCGCCGGCGGCTGCTCAAGCGTCGATGCCTGCCGAGAGCACCGGCATGCCCAGTGCATCCAAGATGCCGGCCATGCCGTCGCCGCCGGCCGGATTTCTCAAAGCCGGGCGGAACATGTCGGAGAACGCGCCCGCCGCACGTCCCGAGCAAACCGCCGAAGGCAAGAAAGACGCAGCGTCGGCCACATTCGCCGTGCGCGAGTATCGCTACCAGCCGCCCGGCGAATCCATACGCCAAGAATCGGCTCCGCCTGACACGCTCTTCTGGCGCCCGCTCCTGTTGACCGATGCCCAAGGCCGAGCGGCTGTGGAATTCGATCTTCCGCAATCCGAGGCCGCCTACCGCGTTTCGATCGATGCCCATACCCAAGACGGCCGACTTGGCTCGGCCCAGCGGGAGATCGCCCCGGGCGCAATGGACCGCCCGGCCGAAGCCGCCAAGCAGAATCGCTGAGAGCCATCCGGAAACGGGGCTGGCTTCCGGATCTTGTGCATGGGACGTTCAATCCATACAACATGGAGGGTGCTTGTCCCCGTTTCCGGATCGCCTCGGAATCGCCATGACTCGCATGCTTCGACCACTGGCTCTTGAGGAGATTGCCATGCGCCGGATCATCCCCTTAACCATTCTTGGATTCGCCTCGGCCGTATTCGGCATTGCCGTCTCTGCTGCCGACGCTTCTGCCCCGGTTCTCGTCGTGCCGTCCTCGCCGTCAACGGTCGACCTGACGGTTCCACTGCCGGACGCGGTTCAACCGGATCCCTCCGCGTCGTGGCGGCTCGTCCAGGTCGGCAATCCGGAGATTTCGGTTCCGGTCCAACTTTCCGCGTCGGTTGCGGCAGACGGCTCTCCCGCAAAGCAGACCCGCGTAATCGCTCGGATCCCGCCCGCCCAGTCCAGCCGCAAATTCGAACTCCTGCCATCCGGGCCTTCTGCCCAACGGGCACAATCCCGCTTTGTGTTCAAGGACAACAGCGGGACTTCGCTCGGTCTTTTGGAAGACGGCAAGCCGGTGCTGGTCTACAACCACGGCACGATGACCTGCAAGAAAGTCCCCCAAGAGGATTCGCGCCGCAGCCGTGCCTGCTATGTGCACCCGGTATGGGGACTCGACGGCGAAGTGCTCACCGACGACTTTCCCAAGGACCATTACCATCACCACGGCATCTTCTGGGCGTGGCCCCACGTCGGGATCGACGGAGGCCAGTACGATCTCTGGATCTACAACAACATCCAGCATCGCTTCGTCGCCTGGCTTTGCCGCCAGACCGGTCCCTTGGCCGCGGTGCTCGCGGTCGAAAACGGCTGGTTTGTCGGCGACAAGAAGGTGATGATCGAGCGGGTCTGGATGCGGTCCCACGCCGCGGACGGCGACCGCCGCGCGCTCGACTTCGAGTTCACCTGGATTCCGATCGACAGGCCGATCACGCTCTGGGGCGCCGACGGCAAGAGCTACGGTGGGCTCAACCTGCGGTTTGCCCCGCGCGAGGATACTCGGATCACCGTCCCCGCCGGCCTGACGAAGGCCGACTTGCCCGATACGCCGCTGGAGTGGGCGGACCTTTCCGCCAGGTTCGCCGGCGCGTCTGGCCCCAGCGGCGCCGCCATCTTCGTCGATCCCGGCCATCCGGACTATCCGCCCACCTGGTTGACCCGCCACTACGGCGTCCTCTGCGTCGGCTGGCCGGGCGTCAAGCCCCGGACGTTCGAGCCGGGCAAGCCCATTCAGCTCAACTACCGCATCTGGCTCCATCGCGGCGCTGCTGAACTGGCACTGCTTCAAGGAGCGTATGCCGCCTACCAAGCCGCGATGACGGCGAAGTGGGAATAGACTGCCAAACGTGTGCTGAAACCGCCGAGGCGACGATATGGAGCATACGACATGAAGATCACCCACGCTCTGCTTGCCTCTCTGCTGCTGGTTTCGGCCCCTTCCGTGGTTGCTGCCGAGCCGTCGGGCAAACGGCATCTGCAAATCGTTTCTGGTCAGGCGCGTTTGGACGAAGCGAAAGGCGAAGGCAGGAACGGCAATGATGTTGTCAGCCTGGAGTTCACTCAATGGTCGCCGCAGTGCACAGCCCATGCTGCGGTCGTGTTCGCCGATAACGATGGCTTCTCACCCAAAGGTGCCATCCCCTGCGTGCCGGGATCTCGCCATCTGCTTTCCTTCTGGGTGAAGGGCGACGTTCAGATCCAAGGCAGGCCGGGGACGCATCGCACGACGCTGAACAATCTGGCCGTGGCAATGGATCACGAGTTTTTCTCCCAGCTCCGCAAGCTGGTGCTGACAAAGCGTCCCTCGCTCTGGCTTTCCGCCAATGCCTCGGGCGGCCTTAATGCCGACTGGCATCTGGGGCGCGACTGGCCCACATGGGGGCGGCGCGGCTGGATCGACTTCTTTGTGCCGCAAATCTACACGGAGAATCCGATTCGTTTCGAACGTCTCGCCTCACAGGCGCAATCACTCCTCGGCGACTGCGACCTGCTTCCTGGTATTGGCCTGAGTTGGGACGGCATCTATCCGAAGCGATTGAGCAAGGATGTCTTCCAAGCCCAGTTCGACATCGCCAGCCGCTTGAAATGCCCCGGCTACGTCATTTTCCACGAATATCATGCCGAACCGCAACACTGGGAAGTGCTCCAGAAAGCGGACAAGATGGTGAAGAAGTCGCCGCTCGTGTTTTAATGCTCTCGGCAATGAGCATAAGCGTCGGCGGAACGCCACGGAGGGTGTTCCGCCGATCCTTTACTGACACAAGGATCTGCCGCATGAGACAAGCCCCATCATCGACAAACCCGACCTGCTTCGCCAGAAACACCCGATGGTTCACAGCCGTTCCGGCAGCGATCCTCATGGGGGCGCTGTCGCTGATTGCTGCGGTCAGCGCTGAGGAATCCCCGGCACCGAACATGGAATTCCCGGCCAAAGACGGATTCGGGCAGGCCCCCGCGTTTCCGGGCGCCGAGGGTTTCGCGAAGTACACCGAGGGAGGGCGGCACGGACGCGTCCTCCTGGTGACGACGCTCGAGGACTACGACCCGGATACCGAGACCCCGATCGCCGGAAGTCTGCGGAAAGCGATCGAGGCGGACGGTCCGCGAACGGTGCTCTTCCGCGTATCGGGCACGATCGAACTCAAATCCGCCCTGGAGATCTACAAACCGTTCCTGACACTGGCCGGGCAGTCGGCGCCGGGCAACGGCATCTGCCTGAAGAACTACGGGGTCAGCATCCGCACCAGCGAAGTCGTCATCCGTTACCTGCGGTTTCGTCCCGGTGATGAAGTCGGCAAACGCAAGGCCAAACTCGGCGAGCCGTTCAGCACCGATGCGCTCCAGGTGTACGCCGGAGACTGGGCTGCCGGCCGCACGAAGCCGGGATTCACCCGCAATGTGATTATCGACCACTGCTCGTTCAGTTGGGGCACGGACGAAACGGTTTCCATCCCGGGCATCGGAACGGCGACGCAAAACACGGTCCAGTGGTGCCTAGTCAGCGAGGCATTGAACAACAGCACCCACCACAAAGGACCGCACGGCTTTGGTTCGATCGTCAACGGGAAAGACGCCAGCGTTCACCACAACCTCTACGCGCATCTGACCGAACGCGCGCCGGCGATCGGTGCCGACGTCGGCGACTTCCGCAACAACGTGATCTACGACGCCAAGGGCTTCGGCTCCGGCAACATCAACTACGTCGGCAACTACATTCGGCGCGGCGCGAAGCCGTTTCCTTTCTGGTGGTGGGGCCCCGGACCGCACCTGGCCGATAATTGGGTCGAGGGCGCCGATGGTTCGAACCAGCAAAGCCTGTTGGCCGGTTTTCAACGCCAGGACCAGAAGAGCGGCAAGCAGCTTCCGCGCGAGACCCCGCACAACGTTCCCGCTTGGGCCCAGGTTGCGACTCAGCCGGCGAAGGAAGCCTTCGAGCGGGTCCTCGCCGAGGCCGGCGCCACGCTCCCTAAACGCGATGCCGTTGACCAACGCCTAATCGAACAGGTGCGGCTTGGCACGGGGAAGATCATCGACTCGCAGGATGAAGTCGGCGGCTGGCCGGAACTGAAGTCGGCCGCTCCGCCGAAAGACTCGAACAACGACGGCATGCCCGACGACTGGCAGATCCGGTACGGCCTGGACCCTCACAGCGTCGATCCGGGGCCGGCGCATAACGATGCCTTGTGGTATCCCAACAACGAGGCTTCCCGCGACCTCGACAAAGACGGCTATACGAACCTTGAAGAGTATCTCAACGGCACCGACCCCACTCGACCGGACACCGACCTGGCGATTGAGGACCCCGAACCCACGCCGAAATGGACGCCGCCGCGCGGCTGGTTCCGCGGCTACGACCTCGGCACGCATCAGCACACGCGCTAACCGTCAACATGAACTTCGGAACATCGACGACCTCATGCCCCCGCGCACAAAGATGAACACAAGACCCGTACCCTTGGCGATTCCAACGGTAGTATGGATCGGCCTGCTGCCGGCTCCAATGGTCGCCGCCCAGCAACAGCAGGATGAACCGACCAGCGCCGTGGCGGCTGCCGCGAAAACGCAACCATGGGAAGTGAAGAGGAAGCGAAGATGGACTCATGGCCGCCCAAGCAAGTCGTGGATCGCCTTTTTCAGGATCTGCTCGCTATGGGGCGCGGACCATGCCTCCGTCGGCTCGTAACCGCCCTCCGAAAAGGCCGCTTCGGTGCAGACGTAAATCGGGTCGTACTCCCCGTAGCCCGCCACCGCCACGAAGGTGTCGGGCGCCATTCGCTGCGCAGCGAGCTGGTACTCGACCATCGGTTCGCCGGGCAGGTGGAGAATCATAGCGCCGCCCAACTCCAGGGAGGTCAGGAGAATGGGCCGATCGATCCGCTGGGCGAAGGCCAGGTACGTGGCGGCATCGATTCTCGCGGCGTTCGGTGCAGCGGGGTCGTCGAGCACCTCGCGCTGCCGGTCTACGGTAAACCGGCCCTCGTTGCGCAACGGAAGCAGGAGGGGCACGACGCGCCACGTGAGCCGGTTCACGGGTTGGAACTGCGTCGAGCGGATCGACGCTTTCATGGCGTCGGCCAGTCGAGCGGTCAACTCGGAGCGGGCTTGCGGGGCGCCGTCGTTGTACTTGCCCATAGCCACGTCGCCGGCGCACCCGGTGAAGTAGACCTGGAAGACGCCGTCGGCCCCCTCGACCTGGCGCCGGGCCAGCCCCGGCACGTCGCTCGACACGCGGCCATCGCCGTAGAAACTCTGCGGGTGCGTGGCGTAGTAGTGCAGACGGACCAGCGGCGTATCGCCGCGTGCCAGCGTGATCGTTTTCAGGTAGGGATCGATCTTGCCTTCCGGCAGGGCCTGCAGCTTGGGATCCTTGGTGGAGCTCATGCGCGTCGCAATCGTACCGTCGGCGAGCAGGATCCGGCGGCTGGAAGCCACTCGCTCCACGCGGGCCTGACCGGTGCCGACGCGATCGAACGGCTCCAGCCGCCCGAGCGATTCGCGCACGGCGGCGGCCATGCGATCGGCCAATCGCTCAAGCACCGCCGGATCGAACATTGGGATTGCCTTGGATTGCCCGGCGGCTTTCTCCATCAGTTCCCGACCCAGGCCGTCGGCGAGCGGAACCGTATGCTGATGGAGACAATGCACGGCGATGCGCGACTCCTCCGTCCCGGCCGCCTCGGCGACCTTCCGCCGCACGAGCCAATAGGACGAGTTGGCCAGACCGCACCAGTCCAAGGCGCAAAGCACGTAGCGACCGTGTTGGTCCTCCAAGACAATCCCGCGGGCCTCCAAGGGATCTTCCACGGTCTGGACCGGCTTGCTGAACCCGCCGACCAGCGGATGCCCGATCGGCGGCGTGGCGTCGCAGTGAAAAGCGGCCATGCGCAGCGCCGCAGGACCACCGGCCAGTGCGGCACCGGCTTCCAAGACGACCGCGACCGACAGCAACATTTGCCCTACCGAAGATCGCATCCCAGGCTCACTCCTTCACCGTCAGCGTGATACGGTGGATGCCGTTGTTTCCGGAGCGGGGGAACGGGCGGGGCATGGGTTGGGCGATGCCGTTGTGGTCGATAGTGCGGCAGCAGAGGTCGTACTTGCCTGCCGGGAAGCCGGGGAGCAGAGCCGCCCAGTGGGTGAGCGTGAAGCGGATGGGCCACTCCAGGGGCGTGCCCTTGGCTGGATCCATGTGGCTGGTGTCGGGCGGGAGCTTTCCGCCGGCGAGCCCGCGGCCCCAGTTCGCGGGCGCGGGCAGGATGGCGGCGTCGTGCCAGTCGGCTTTGGTCCAGTAGGGGTCGTCGGAGGGCCGGGGCTCGTTATGCGAGTGGACGCAGTACTGGACCTTGGCCAGGCCGGAGATGCCGACCAGGGCGTAGCCGGTGAGGGCGGCGGGCGATCCTGGCTTCAGCTCCGTGGGGGCGTTGAGGAAGCGGGCCTTGGTTTTCATGGGGCTTTCGGTGTCGGCGTTGTGGACGGCGGCGTCGGAATCGTTGGCCTTGAAATCGTTGGTCAGCACGATGCGTTGGATCCACTTGATGGCCTTGTCGCCGTACATGCCGGGGACGACGACGCGGGTCGGCCCGCCGTGAGCGGCCGGGATGAGTTCGCCGTTCATCTTGTAGGCCAGGACCGGGGGGACTTGGCCCGGCGGGGTCTCGAGGACTTGGGCCAAGGGCAGAGAGGCTTGGAACGGAGGCAGGCCTTCGGGGTGATAGCTTTGATAGACGACGCGGCGGATATTGGCTTTGGGCTTGGCCATCCAGATGATTTCGCGCAAGGGGACGCCTTCCCAGAGACTGGTGTGGAATGGATCGTCGGCAAAGGCGCAGATGCAGGGGTGGAGGAAGCGGACGGCGTGGCGCTCGGCCAGCTTCATAAGGTGATTCCAGTCCAGGGCGTTTCCTTGTGCCCGGGTGAAAGGCTGCTCGACGGCGCTTGTGCTCTCCGTGTCGGGGACGACTTCGAGGGACCATGTTTCGGGAACGAGACCGACCTCGCGGAGTTTTTCGGGCGAGAACTTGAGGACGCCCGTGCCGCCTTTGTCGGCGATCTGGATGCGATCCAGCGGGGCCAGGTATTCGAGCTTGGCGATGGCGTCTTTCAGGAGCGGGTCGGGGGCAGCGCTCATCGCGGCTAGCGGGGACGCGTTCCAGGCTGCGGCGGCGAGGGAGCCGAGTTGCAGGAAGTAGCGGCGCGTGAGGTGGCAGTGGTCGCGAAGCTGGTCGAAGTTGTGCATCGGGGCCTCGTGGACGGAATCGGGTTGGTGCCTACGTCCAGGCTAGTATGGCACATTTGCCCCGCGATGACCACCGCCGGCGGGGAGAAACCCCGACAGGCGGTCCTGGCAGTTTTCACTCCGGTCGCTACTCGTGCTGATGACGATCCGTGCCGCGGTGTGTAGCCTCTTGAGTCGCGAACGCTCAACACCGCAATTGCCGGCCAGGGCGTCTGAGCAGGAGCAAAGCCGCCATGCGAAATCACGGTTCCGCTCTCGGATAGTCCTCCCCATTGAGGCTGCGAACCACCGATTGCTGCCACGCCTCCAGAGCTCCCCTCATTCGCGCTGTGCGTTCCGGTTCCTTGTCCGCAAGATCGTTTTCCTCATGAGGGTCGCGCTCGATATCGTACAAGGAGTACGTGAACTGCTTGGCGTCTTTGCCCTTGGGTATGCGATGGAGCTTGTACGCCCCATCGATCCATGCCGCGTGACCCGGCCGCTCCTCCAGGGAATACGTCTGGCGGATAACACCCGGGTCTTCATCCGTTTCCACCAGGGCCGGCTCTCCGGGAGCGGTCGCCACGGCGGCGCGGATCCGGTCCGCCAGTTGGTCGAGCAATTCCCCGCTGCGGACCGGCCGGCCCGGCGCCGGATAGTCCCAAAAACCCATCGGCTTGGGGCGCTCGGCCATCCGTCCGTCCATCAGCGGCACGAGGCTCACTCCGTCCAACGGCGGTTGCCGGGAGGCGACGGCCCCCGCGATCTCCAGCACGGTCGGATAGATGTCCACCGTCCCGCACGGCAGGGCACTTGTCCTGGCCGAACGGATCCGCGCGGGCCACTCGAGAACGCACGGCACGCGGACGCCCCCTTCCCACAGCGTCCCCTTCTTGCCACGCAATCCTCCGGTCGAACCGGGCGTCGTCGCGCCGTTGTCGCTCGTGTACCACAAGAGCGTGTGGTCGGCGATCTTCAACTCGCGAAGCTGCGCGCGAAGGCGGCCCATTGCCCGGTCCATCGCCGTGATCTCGCCGTAATAGTGCTGGAGCTTTTCCGGCAAGTCCCGATACGGCGCACGGTCCTCGTCCGTCGCCTCATGCGGCAGGTGTGGGGAACCAAACCAGATCACCGCCAGAAACGGCTGCTTACGCTCGACCGCCTGCCGGATGAATCCCAGCGCCGCCTCGACGATCACCTCAGAGCCCTCGCCTTTGGTCGCAACAGGGATCCCATTCTGGGCCAATTTGGGACTGATCTCGAAAAAATTGGGGCTGGAGAGCCACCGATTGAAGCCGGACGCGCCCGGCGAAACGGGGCTTCCGGGACCTACGGGCCCCAGGTGCCACTTGCCGAAATGTCCGGTCGCGTAGCCGGCTGTCTTCAGCACTTCGGCCATGGTGAGCTCTTGGGGTCGCAGCGTGTAGCCCCAAGAAAAGCAGCCCATGCGGTTGGGGTGGCGGCCGGTGAGCACGCTGGCCCGCGTCGGCGAACACACCGGAGCGGCCGCATAGAACCGGTCCAGCCGCAGGCCGGTGGCCGCCATCTCGTCGAGTGTCGGCGTCTTCAGCACCTCGTTGCCGTTGTAGGCGACATCTCCCCATCCCTGGTCATCGGCCATGCAAAGGACGATATTCGGCGGTGCCGGCAAACTCGCCGCAGGCCCCTCCCCAGTCCGAAGCAGCAGTGCCGACAGGATCAGAATGACTGGCCACGAAAGCAATGGTTGTCGATGCACGGTTGCCTCGTTTCGGTTCGTGGGTTAAGACTGCTCACAGGTTGGCCCTTTTTTCGCCGAGCCTCGTATTGATCAGCGGCCGGGCAAGCGGTCTGTCGTGTCGGCTTGTCAGATCGCGATCTGTTCTTGTACGGATAATCTACTCCAGATTAGCGACGTTCAGTCGCTGCCATTCCCTCGGCCTGCCTGAGTCGAGACTGAACTTCATCTCGACGGCAAAGGTTACTTGAGCCGCCCCATTGTACGTCGACACGTGGATAAAATGGGGCGGCTCGCTTCTCCGAATCGCTTCGGCATCAAGTGTTAGACAAGGACTCTCGAAACCGGATGTCGCCAGTTCCACATAGCCAAAGCGATCCTCACGCCGAACAACGCCCTGCTCGACTCGGCTCAAGTCGAGGTACTGAACTTTCCACGATGTGTCGTCGCCCCAGTGACAGCCCCACACGAACCCAAAGTCGCCGTTCGGCCATTCATCGTTGGCATCCCAGCAGTCACTGCCCGGAATGATTGATCCATCGTTCACGTCCCACCAATCCGGCACATAGAACCCAACGGGGCAGAACCCGCCCACGGCTCCAGAATCAGGGTCGTCAGTCTCCTCAGCGATAACGCTTCCGGACCCGAGATCCAGCACGGCCGTCTTTGTGTAGTTGCGAGAGATCAGCGCGAACTCCCTGCTCCCTTGTCGAAACGGCTCAAAGGTCTGAAGCATCGAGTAGTTTCGTTCGTATTCGCAGATCTTTTCGGCCTCGCCCGAAGAACTTGTTCGCCGAAAAACTTCGACAAGCGTCGAGTCCCACGTCCCCGGTCGATTCGGCTTCGGCGAGCACTTGATGGCGTACTTGTCTCGAGGCTTCGGGCACGAGGGAATCTCGAAATCGGTATCGACAACCGTCTCGCGAACCACGAAGCCCCTGTTGTGATATTGCTGCGCCCAATTTCTCCCGTTCATCTCCATGGCGCTGAGTCTCGCGATCTCAGCGTCCGCTTCGGAGCGCGAGCGGAAGGCTCCAAAGAAACACTCCTTCTCTCGCCCTTCGTGAAGGGTGTAGACACGATACACAATATCGCCACGCATCCGAGACTCACTCCTCGTCTGACTCAGTCCATCCCCAAAAGCTTTAGGCAGGCGGATATTCTGCCCCCCATCCAACGGCACAGATCTCTCCATCGAAAACCGACCTCGCCTCCGGGCTCCGATGGTTCGGACACAACATGCAGGACGGAGCTCAGCGCCGCTTTTCCGGTCCGGCTACGGCACCAATCCCAACGCCGTCATTAGGCAAGAGTTGACCTTTCGCAGGAGCGAATCCGGCAAGTGGCCGAGCCTCCGAAGTACCTTGGCCTTGTCGAGCGTCAGTAGGTTCACGCAGTTCACAACCGAATCCTGCCGCAGTCCGGAGTGCTGCCCATCGACGGTCGCAATTTCGACCAGCAATTGTGTCGGTTCCAGAGCCCGGCGGGTGACACTCGTGATCTGGACGACGATCGTGTTCGTCAGTCGTTGATTGTCCCGGTCGTTCTGCACGACTAAAGCCGGCCGGACTTTCGCAGCGCCGCCGGATGAATAGGGGTAATCCAGCAAGACGACATCGCCACGTTGAACATTCATTAGCTGTTGCGAGGATCAAGTTCGTTGTACACGTCCATCGCTGGATCATCCCAGCCATCCCGCCCGAAAATCTTCATAACGTCAGGAGTCAATTCCCGGACGAACTCTTCATCATCGTCGTCGAAGACGCGTCTGGCCTGATTATACACCTCTTCACGAACCAAGACGTATTTCGTCTGCGTCACCGGATCGAGGACACGGGGAGGACTCTCTCCCTCGCTCGCCACGGCTTTCCGTTGTTCCAGGGTCAGTTCGATCATGACGCGCCTCCTTATCTCCTGAGACAATTATGTCGTCCTCGGTCGATCGTGCAACAGGGAGGACCAGACCGGCACGCGCCAAAACCGGACCGATGCAACAATCGTCCCAAAAGGGTGGGTCCACTTATGTCACGTGACCCAATCGCAACCTGCTCGCCGCCAACGACTTCCGACGCTGTGTCTCGCCGTAAGTCATGCAACACAAACTCCGGGGCGTTGCATGACCGCAGGACTCCGGCCCCCGGAGCACAGCCTGTCAGGCGGCGAATCCCACGGCGAGATCTCGCCCGGCGCGAGGCCGCCGGGCGTCAAGCGGCCGGACAGATCGGCTTCCGCGAATGCAGCGTCAATCGCGCGGGTCGTCTGCTCGTGGTGCAATGCTCCAGCGAAGAATCCACGACCGCTGCCGACCGTTTGTTCATTTTGCGGCAACCACGCTGCAGAAAGAGCGTGGTCGCTGGGACCCGTGGACTGCATCGAGAACGAGGACCACTCGGCGGGCCGCAAGGCCGTGCGGGCCGGACTTGCCGCCACGGCGGACCCGCTGAGCGTGGGACTCGCGGCCAATGCCACCGTCACCGCGGCGTTGACCCCGCCCGATGCATTGGAGCCCGAAATCGCTCGGTCCGCGCCGCCGACGAGAATGCCCCGGAGTTGCTCCGGCGTGAGCGCGGGATTGGCCGACAGGGCAAGCGCCGCCAGCCCGGTGACATGAGGCGCCGCCATGCTGGTCCCGCTCATGCGGCCGAAGCCGCCGCCGGGAAGCGTGCTGTAGATGTCTACGCCCGGAGCCGCGACCTGCACCGCTCCCACCGCGCCGTTGCTGAACGTCGCTTTCGCGTTGCCTTCGCTATGCGCCTCTACCGAGAGCACGTTCGAAAGCGTGGCGGAATGCGCCGCCGGATAGTCGGGCGAGGCCGCCCCGCGGTTCCCGGCTGCCGCGATTACCATCACCGAGTGCGCGGCGGCATATTCCAGAGCGGACAGGATCGCCGAACTGAAGCCGCCGCCCAGACTGAGATTGATCAAGTCCGCCCCGTTGTTTACCGCGTAACGAATCCCGGCGGCCACCGCGGAAGTTGCCCCGGCCCCTTGGGAATCGAGGACCTGGACCGGCATGATGGTCACACCGGGAGCCACGCCGGTTGCACCGCGGCCGTCGTTGGCCGCCGCGATCGTGCCGGCCACGTGCGTGCCGTGCCCGTTCTGGTCCATCGGGCTGTTGTCCCCATTGGCAAAGTCCCAGCCGCGAACGTCGTCGACGAAACCGTTGGCGTCGTCGTCCCGTCCGTTGCCGGGCACTTCGCCCTGGTTGACCCAGAGGCTGGAGGTCAGTTCCGGATGCGAAAGGTCGACGCCAGTGTCCACCACCGCGGCGATAATGCCTTCGCCGAGATACCCTTGCGCCCACGCCTCGGGTGCGTTGATCGCGTTAAGGTTCCACTGGTTCTGCCCGCCGAAATACGGCACATCTGGAAAGCCCTCGCCGGTTCCGGGATCAGGGGCGGCGCCCGGCACATTCAGGCCAAGCCGGTAATCGCTCGAAAAATTCCAGTAGGGGTCCACCGCGACATAATAGGTGCCCTGCCCTAGCGTCCGGCGGATCGACTCGGCCTGCCGGCCCGCGCTGGTCGAGCGGCCAAGGAGCTTCCCCTTGCCGTCATAGAGAAACAGGTCCACGTCCTGCTGCAAACCGTCCAGCCCGAGCCTCACCTCGGTCCGGCGGTTCAGGTCGAATCGGAACACATCGCGCGAGTCGGTTCCGCCGACGGAGCCGCTCACCTCGCGTGGCGCAGTGAGTTCGCCCAGGTTCCACGCCGTCCGCAACGCATCTCCCGCGCGGTCGCTGCCGGTCGCAGCCGCAGATCCAGCGTCGTCGTGCGCCGCCGCGTGCAGCAGCAGCGGCAGTTCGGACAAGCCGCCCGCGGAGAGAGCCAAGCGCGGCTCCAGTCTCTCCAATCCGGGGTGGAACGTAAGGGAGGACGACACGGACCGCCGGGAAGGCTTACGCATGAGCAGACAATTGCCTGTGGGTTCGTGCTGCGGGGACGATCGAGCCCCTCCCGTGCCGGGGCCATGCAGGCGGGGCCGACGGGCTTGAACAAGCGTCGTGCACCGGGCGAATTGCAGCCCGATGAGCGGCTTGAGACTGCAAATCGTGCGGTATTGTTGCGAGGTTGGCGATCCCGCACAAGAGGAATTGTGTTCGCTACGCAAGGCCGCACCTGTCAGGAGGTTACGGCAGTTGGGGTTTGTCGCCACGGTCTCGCGCGGAAACTTGACGCCGCTCCTTCCGTCGTTGAGAATGGTCGGCTTGGCATTCTCAAACAACGAACACAGCCTTGAATACGTAGGCTGGAAAGACTACAAGGAGGCGCTCGGTCCCTTGCGCGCGACGATGCGGGGAACTCGGCATGAGCGAGAGTTGACCGCTACGCATTCCGTATCGTTCCAAGGATCCATGGAGTTTCGATATTGTCCACCAATCTGCGAGTCACGGTTCTCCGGGGCGGCCCCTCGGCCGAACGAGAAGTGAGCCTTGCCGGTGGGGCGGCAGTTGCCGCGGCCTGCCGCAGGCTTGGGTATCACGTCACCGAGTCCGACATTGCTCCGGACGACCTGAGCGGCTTGGATGTGCCCGCCGACGTGGTCTTCCCCGTCCTGCACGGCCAATTTGGCGAGGACGGCCGGTTGCAGGCCATTCTCGAACAACGCGGCCTCCCCTTCGTCGGCAGCGATGCGGAATCGTCGCGGACCGCCATCGACAAGGATGCGAGCAAACGGAAATGGCAGAGCCGTGGATTACCGACCGCGCCGTGGGTGCTGATCGACGAGAGTACGGATCTGGCCACCGCAAGTCTCCCGCCGCCGCCCGTCGTCTTGAAGCCGCTCTGCGAGGGAAGCAGCATCGGGGTGCAGTTCTGCACCACGGCGGACACACTACGCGCCGACGCGGGCCGCGCGGTCCGCCAGTACGGCGCGGTACTTGTGGAACAACAGCTCCATGGCCCGGAGTTGACCGTCGGTGTCCTCGAGAGCCGGGCCCTGCCCGTCATCGAGATCCGCCCCAACTCGGCGTTCTACAACTACGAGGCGAAGTATCGCCGCGACGATACACAGTACCTCTTCGAGCCCGCCATCGATGAGCGCACCTATGCCTTGGCCCAGAAACTGGCTGTGGAGGCGTTCCAGGCCCTCGGATGCCGCGACTACGGCCGGGTGGATTTTATCGCCGACCGGGAAAGCGGCCTGCACCTGCTCGAAATCAACACGATCCCGGGCTTCACCGACCACAGCCTCTTGCCCAAGGCGGCCGCCAGGGCCGGAATCGCGTTCGACGATCTGGTTCGGCGACTTGTCAATATGGCCCATCGCCGGAAAGAATAAACCCTTGGTTGCATTTCAAACTGAACAAGATCGAAAGGCCCATTCCATGCGAACTCAGATGCGGCACCTCTTCCTTTGGATCATCGCGTGTATCGACCTATCTGCCGGCAATTGTACTGTCGCCGCGGCGACCGACTGGAACGGATTCCGCGGGCCGGATCGTCTAGGTACGGCCGAAGCCAAGGACTTGCCGGTCACCTGGAATTCAAACGCGAACATCGTCTGGAAGCAGGCGCTTCCCGGCCCCGGCACGTCGAGCCCGATCGTCGTTGGACCGCGAATCTACCTGACCTGCTACTCGGGATACGCCGAGTCGATCGAGAACCCCGGCGAGATGGCCGCCCTCACGCGCCACGTTGTCTGCCTGGAGCATGAGACGGGCAAGATCGTCTGGACGAAGTCCTTCAAGGCGAAGATGCCCGAGTCCGAATATCAGCCCGGAAACAACTCCCGGCACGGCTATGCTTCCAGCACTCTCACGAGCGACGGCCGGCGCCTTTACGTCTTCTTCGGCATTTCGGGCGTTTTCTGTCTCGATCTGGATGGGCGCGTGGTCTGGAATACGGAGGTCGGTTCCGGCACCCACGGCTGGGGTTCAGCCACCTCTCCGCTGCTCTGCGGCGGCTTGGTGATCGTCAACGCCAGCGTGGAAAGCAAGTCGCTTGTCGCCCTGGATCAAGCCACGGGCAAGGAAGCCTGGCGAAAAACCGGCATCAACAGTTGCTGGAGCTCTCCGGTGCTCGTCGACGCAGGCGGCAAGCAGGAGGTTGTCCTGAACACTCCCCACAAGATTGCCGGATTTGATCCCAAGACGGGCGAAGAACTCTGGCATTGCGAAGGCGTCCCGGACGGCTATATCTGCCCGACCGCGATCGTGCACGAGGACGTGGTCTACGCCATCGGCGGCCGCAAGAATACGGCGATCGCCGTCCGCGCCGGCGGGCGCAGGGATGTAACCGGCACGCACGTCCTCTGGACGGCCGATAAGGGCTCGAATGTCTCCTCGCCGGTTTACCTGGACGGGCATCTCTACTGGTTCCACGAATCGCGCGGCATGGCGTATTGCTTGAACGCAAAAACCGGCGAGGTTGTCTACGAATCGCGGCTCGAGCCCCGGCCCGGGCTGATCTATGCCTCCGTCACCGCTGCCGACGGCAAACTCTACGCGCCGTCCCAGGAACAGGGCGTCTACGTCGTGGAAGCGAAGCCCACGTTCAAGCAGCTTGCCGTCAATGTATTGGAGGAGGACAGTAGCCGGACCAACGCGTCGATTGTGGTCTCGCGCGACCGGTTGATCCTGCGCACGGACAAGGCGATCTACTGCATCGGCCGATGAATCGGCCGCGGCGCGGAGA
Source organism: Pirellulales bacterium (assembly GCA_013360685.1). GTDB lineage: Bacteria > Planctomycetota > Planctomycetia > Pirellulales > Thermoguttaceae > JABWBD01. The sequence goes on along the minus strand of JABWBD010000126.1, from coordinate 3,284 downwards.
CCGCGCTCACGCTCGGGAGAGATACTCGCCCGAGCGCGTGTCCACCTTGACGATCTCGCCCTCCTCGAGATACTCCGGCACCTGGACCACGTAGCCCGTCTCGAGCGTGGCGGGCTTGGTCCGCGACGTGGCCGAATTGCCACGAACGCCCGGATCGCACTGCACGACGCGCAATTCCACGGTCAGCGGCAACTGGATCGCCACGCACTGGTCGTTGTAGAACAGGGCTTGCACGCCCTCGAGTTCCTCCGTCAGGAAATTCACCTCGTCCGCCAGGTCCTCGCGCGGCAGCGAGTACTGGTTGTAGTCGCCCTGATCGAGAAAGTGGAGATGGGTCGGATCGGCGTACATGTACTTGACCTGGCGCCTCGCGAAGTTGGCCTCGTCGAGCAACTCGCCGCCACGAAGCGTGATGTCCACCTTCTGCTTGGTGATGAGGTTTCTCGCCCGGTACTTGTAGATGGTCGCCGCCCCGCGAGCCGACGGCGACTGGACGTTGATCGTTTCGATGATGCACGGGGCGCCTTGGTAGTTGACAATCGCTCCGCGTTTGATTTCTTTCGCTTGCATAGAACACCACACAAACCGTTCTCAGTTCACAACAATGCGCCCGATTGGGGATCAACCGGGATCCCGTCGGTAAGCTTCGCCAGGGCCTCGAGGACCACCAACAGCGCGCTGGGATCGAGCATCTCGTCCAGTTCGTCTGCATCGTCGACACCGGAGAGCTGCTCGAAGTGGAGCACGTCGAACCTCGCGTCGCATTTCCGGATCCGCTCGATCCTCGCCCGGTCTTCCGGACGGTTCTCGATGCCTTTCAACTCGTCGGCCAGCGCGTCGACCTGTTCCTGCACCTCGTCGCCTTCCACGTAGCAGATGTCCAAGGCGGCGAAGTCGTCCGGCGCCAAAATCGTCAGCGACTCCAGCTTGCCTTTCGAGTCGCTGTGGAGATTGGTGAGGGTGTAGCGCGCGTTGAGCGATGAAATGGTTTCCTTCAATTTCTTGGCCGGCGGCGCTTTCGACGAGTGGAACAGCACAAAGTACGTCTCGCGCCAGCGGTACTGGTCGTTTTCGAACATCGACATGGCCGCAGCCTCCGTGAGGTCTATTCTCCAAGGTCCTCTTCCGGCTCCTCGCCCGACCACTCCTCCAATGCCGCCAGCGTCGCGTCGCGCTCTTCCCGGTTGGCCCACACCGACTCGCCGCACTCCAGCCGGACTTCGTAGTCCCCTTCGCGTTCGCACTCGGGCGAACCGCAGAAGTGAGGCAGGGCCGAGATCCAAAGGATCCGGTAGAGCGGGACGAATTTGTCGTCGATCGTACAGAAAGCAGACATGCTCGCCTGGTTGCAAACCACCTCGTTCAACTCGCGCCCAGTTCCGCCGAACGCCGTGTCGCTGCCTCCACGGCCGCGATCATTGCCGCGCGCAGGCCGCCCGATTCCAGTGCCGCAATTCCCGCGATCGTCGTCCCGCCAGGGCTGGCCACCCGGTCCTTAAGCACCGCCGGATGCTCCGCACCGGAGAGCACCATCTCCGCCGCGCCTCGGACCGTCTGGGCCGCCAGCCCCAACGCGACCTGCCGCGGCAGTCCCATCTTCACACCGCCATCGGCCATCGCCTCAATCATCATATAAACAAAGGCCGGCCCCGACCCCGAAAGGCCCGTCACCGCATCCATCAGCTTCTCATCGACCCGATGAGCAACCCCCACCGCGCTGAGCAACCGATCCACCAGCCGGATATCGCTCTCGGTAGCCGTGCCGCCGGCACAGTATCCGAAGGCGCCCAACCCTACCAGGCATGGAGTATTCGGCATGACCCGTACGAGCCGGGCCGAACTTCCCAGTGTCCGCGCGAGGCTGGCAATGCGGACGCCCGCCGCCACCGAAACGACCAACTTCTCCTCCCCGATCCATGGCTGCAATTCCTCAAGCACCGAAGCCATCTGCTGGGGTTTGACCGCCAGGAAGAGCACTTGCGACGTCGAGGCAACTACCCCGTTGTCCGGGCTTGTTTGGGCCCCGGTTGCGTGAGTAAAACGGTCTCGAGCATCGGCGAACGGGTCGCTCGCGATCAGGTTCTCCGCGGACACAAGCCCAGCGCGGACCCAGCCCTGAGCCAACGCCGTGGCCATCTGGCCGGCGCCGATAAAACCAATTCGTTCGTTCAACATGGCAAGACGAGATCTGACGGAAACCGGCAACTCCTTTGCTGCCGCCATGCTACGCGAAACACCGGCGGGTTACAATGGGCGCGAAAGGGGTTTTCCTCCCTAAATCGAGTGGCATGCGCGGGTTACGACCAACTGGGTGGGGTCGGGCGTTGGTGGTGAAGGATTGGCAGGAGATTGCCGTGATGGAGCAGTAACAGACTCTCTCGCGCCAGACGAGTTCGCAGTAGGGGCCCAGGCGCTTTTCGCCGGAGCGGCGACACGTGGCCACGAGGGCGCCTTGGCGGGCGAAGAGGGGTCGCCGGGAGTGGATCCACTCGAGGGCTTTGGCGGCGGTTTGGCGGTCAGGCGGGATAGTTGGCCCGGGAGGTGCGTCCGGGCTACCCCCGGCAGAGCCGGGGGTTGAAGGGGATTGGAGTGGTGGCGGTAGGTTTGGTTTCGGCCTACCCCCGGCAGAGCCGGGGGCTGAAGGGGATTGCGAGGCCGGCGGAGTTGTCGAGTTCTCCAACGTCATTGTCGTTTGGCGGCCAGGTTTGCGGATTTCCATTTTTCGTGTCTCCTGTGGTCTCGGCGGGGCGCAGGCGCGCGACGAGTTGGCAGGTGCGGATTCGAGCCAAGTGAGATAAACCAGGGATGCGGTGGCGGAGCGCTGGAGTTTGCTCACGCCACCATGCGGTCGGGCGGGTGTTGGTGGAGGCGGGAGTAGACGCCGCCCGGCTCAGCAGGTGATCGTGCGTTCCGCGCTCGACGATCCGGCCGTCCTCCAGCACCAGAAATTGGCGTAAAGATCTTCACCGACAATCCAGAATTCCCTCACCGGTCCGATCCGGCGATTGCGGCCACCAGGGCGACGGCCGCGGCCACGCTGACTGCAAGAATGACCAGTACGATGAGGCTGGCACGCGGTGGGACGTTCAGCCAGCGGAGCGTGCCAAAGATGAGGCAGACCGCCACCGCCATCGCCAGCAGTGAGCGGAGACGGAACTGCAACGGCGGTGCGCGGTGGTCTTCCGTCATTATCTCTGCCAGGTCTGGAATCGCTTGACGGCCGTGAGGATTGCTTCTCGCCGTTTCTCAAACAGGGCGAACGTGGCGATGATCGCCGTGCAGAG
>JABWBD010000125.1 GCA_013360685.1 Pirellulales bacterium | reverse complement strand
ACACTACAACTTCAGAAGCGTACAGTGCCCTTACTGATACCATGTTCTATCGTGTTATCCTCGCCAGCGGAACTTGCGGCGGTGATACTTCGGATGTTGAGATTGTTTATGTTGATCCGGCAACAGTTGGAGGAACAACTTCAGTAAATGATACAGTATGCTACGGCAACAACTCAGGAACTATTTACCTGAATGGTCAGACCGGTAACATTGTGCAGTGGGAAATGTCGACTGACGGAGGCAACAACTGGATTGCACTTGCTTCGAATGCGGACTCTATTAACTATGTCAACCTCACTACAACTACTATTTATCGCGCACTTGTTCTGAGTGGAGTTTGTACTCCGGCACTTTACAGTACTGCTGATACAATTACAGTGGATCCTGCTGCTGTGGCTGGAACAATTGCCGGAAGCGCAAGTGTATGTGAAGGAACCGGAAGCGGTGTGTTAACAGTTTCAGGTGTAACCGGAACAATTGTAGATTGGGAATCTTCAACTGACGGAGGTGTAACGTGGGTTTCTACCGGTGTAACATCAACAACATTGAATTGGTCTAATCCGGCAGATACAACCTGGTATCATGTAATCGTTGCAAGCGGTGCATGCGGAAACGATACCTCAGCAGCGGTGGTGATCACCACATTCCCTAAACCTGTTGCTGCGTTTACTGCAGACACTGTATGCTTTGGTAACGCAACTACATTTACAAATAGTACAACAATTGCTTCAGGTGGAATTCAGTTCCAGAGCTGGACATTCTGCCCTGCCATACCTGCCGGTGGAGTTGAGGCAGGAGCCGTCGCGGGTTGGACTGGTGCAGTGGCCGAGGGTGCTGGTCCCACCCCCAACCGGCCTTCGATCTGAGCATGGATTTCCAAAGGCGCGATAACGAGCACTTGCGAAGCCCGCAGGTCCGCGACAATACGGACGCCGAGTTGCGACGGGTAGTCTTGCTCCAATCGGGCCGCGGTTGCCTCTGCCGTACCCCCCGGGCAAGCGTACGTTTTCAGGACTGCTTTGGCCGGGTCGCGCAGGACATTGGGAACGGCGGGAAGGGGAGTGGTCTCCTGCGAACTGACTTTGCCGCCGAAAGGCAGCAGCCCAATCAAGCCCAGAATGATCAATCCGACCGGGACAAGCACTATGGGAAATCGGTTCCAGGGTCGGTTCATGCTATCCATCACTATTCCCCGATAGGGGTATAGAATGTCCGTAAACTCTGCGCGATAGGAATATTCGACAAAGTTTCTCCAGTTATTCAGTCTTTCCGGGGGAATGGCTCTTTCCGCCTGTCTTTCAGCGATTGGAAACTCGCCTGCTGATTGGGGATTCCCGGCGAGCGGGGAGGTTCGGCAATGGGCCGGCTTGACAGGCGCGGGCGCGTCCTGCGCATAATCAAGTGAAGCGGATGCTGTCGATAACCTTCTGCGAAAACTCATCCCACCCGTGAGGAACCGCCATGCGAATTGCCTTTGCCGTCGGCGCGGCTGCCCTGATCGCCATGGCGGCGGTTGCGTCCAGGTGCGAGGCGCAAAGTCGGACGCAATCCACCAGCAGCGCCAGCCGGTTTAGCTCAGGATCGGCGATGCAGGGATCCACGTTTGGCAGCAGCACGTTCTCCGGGTCGGGCCGGTCGGCCAGTCCGACTCGGTCGTCGGGCGCTGGGGGGCTGTTCGGCATGAGCAGCCTTCAAAACAGTGCATTGCAGGCGGCCACGGGGACCGAGTTCCTTCGAAGCTCGCGGGGAGCCGAGAACTTTGTGGGCGCCGACTCCGGCGACAATCGCAATTTCCTCGGATTTACCGACGCGAATTCAAGTGCAGGACGTTCCAACATCGCGCGTACCAGAGCCGGCGTGAGCAGGAACAGCGCCCTGGGCCGCCGACAATCTTCGGCTCGCTCGCTCGGCAATAATCGCCAACGCCTCGGTGCCTCGAGCCGCATGCGCACGAACCAGGCGGCCGGCGAGTTCCAACCGACGCTCAGCCTGGGCTTTGACTACAGCCCGCCCGCAGATCTTGCCACCCAGGTGACCACCCGGCTCCAACACTCCAAACGGCTGGCGCTGCCGCAGTCAGTGCAGGTGGAGGTTCAGGACGGCACGGCAACGCTCGTGGGTACGGCGGCAAGCCAGCACGACCGGCAACTCATCGAGCAGATGTTGGCCCTGGAGCCGGGTATTCGGCGCGTGGACAACCGCCTCACCGTCAACCCGGTTGCTCCGCCCTCCTCGCCCGCGGCCCAGTAAGGGCTCCCGGAGTTGTGCACGATGCCCCGCGCCGTGAACCGCGGCACGCAGTGCCGTGCCGCACTCCGCAATCCGCCATCAGGGTGTTTCGCCGAGCGAATGCCAGGCAACGTCGATTCGGGCGTGGAGCCGGGAGGCGGCGGTGGCGTATTCTGCCGGGCGTCCGATCAGGCGGGATGCGACCGAGGCAAGCGGCAATGGTTCCGATTCGCAGACAACAGCCCAGACGGCCCCTCGGTCGCTGAGAATCGTGGCGCTGTTCTGTTGGCCGGCAGGAAGCAAGCCGCGCACTTGCTCCGCATTCCTGGCTTCCGGAACAAGCACGATGAGCCGCTGTCTTCCCGCATGGGCCGCGGATACTGCCGAAAGGCAGTCTTCCAGGAGGCTGGACACTTCTCTCGTGGAACGGCCGTTGAATAGAGCGCCCAGCGGGTCGACTCCCGCTAACGCGCGGACCGCCGCCGCGTGAGACGCATAACCCAGCGCGTCCTCGAAGAACAACGCCAGGTCGCCGCCGCCTTCAAGCACGGCATGGAGCTCGGCGGAATGAGCGAACAGCGCGGGTAACAACTGGCCGTCCACCTCGGCTGCCAGTTCGAGGACGCGCGGCCGCACGGCATCGACAAACGCGCGCCGCACCGCCGCCGCACATCCCACGATACGCGGCCGGCAGGGCTCCGAACCGGAAAGGCAATCTCCGTCCGCGGCCCCGATTTTCCGCTCGAACGACTGCCTGAGTGTCTCCAGTTGACGGACTGCGTGGGCAAAGCGGGCCTGTGCGGCAACTGCCGGTTCTTCGGAAGGCGCGGTCGCGGCAGATCGCGATTGATACTCCGCCAGGAGCTCTCGCAGGCGGTGAACGAACAAACGCGATGCGCCGGCGCCGAACGTACGCGAGAACATTTCGTCGAATGACGCCGGCGCGATCCGGGAACCCTCTCGGGACGCCGCCGTATCGGCGCGACACTCCGGTGCGAATTCGTTTCCAAGCCAATGGCGTGCTACGGCGGCTGACACCAGGCCGCCGGCCGCCGACGCGACATCGCCCCGGAGATCCGCCAACACCGCCGCGCCGAACGTACGGAGCGAGGCTGTGCCGGCATGAACGTTGCCGCCGGCCGCTGTACGGCTTTTATCGAGCAGGGCGCCTGCCATGCTCGCCGCATTCAGGTACAAGTACTCGGCAACGGAGTCGGTGCCGGTCCGGAACCGGTCATCGTCCAGGTCGTTGCCAAGGTGGACCAGGTAAGCGGCCTGAAACGGTCCGACGTTGCCGGGCATTGCCGGCAAGCCGCAGTCGGGATTTCCGGGGTACCGCGTGTCGGGCCGTTCGAAGTGGTTCAGTTCGCAGAGACAGGCGTACGCATTCGCGGAAGCCAGCGCCTTTTCTTCGACACGGCTGCCGGTGGAATGCACCAAAACGCCGTAAACAGCGGATTGGGGCAGGCCGAGTTCCGCCAGGGCAGTGCGCACGGCGTAGCCCATGTCGATCACCATCCCGCTGCCAGTTCCGCCCGAAATCGAGGCGACTACGAAGATCCGGGGAAAATCGCTCGCCATCGGGACTTTGAAGCACCGGGCAGTCGCCTCGATGTTCCCTGCGTCCATGACCTGTCTCAAGCCGGCGTCGAGGTGTTCGAGCACCTTGGCGGCATGGTCGACAAACGCCAGACGCCCCAAGGGACGCAGACCGCCGGTCTCCAGCGATCGTGGGATGTTATACAGCCAGCGACGGTCGAGCCACTGCACCACGCCCGGCGGCCGCAAGCGGTATTCCTGGACGCGACGAAGGGGCAATGCGAGCATCGCAGCGGTGTCCATTGCCGATGGCTCGTCGCTGCGTGCGGCGGCAAGCGAGCCGACATCCGTATCGACCAGCAGATAATGGACCGCGCGGGTCTTGGCCGGATCGCCGAAATGACGGAACATCCGCCGGGCAACCTGTCGGAGGACCTCGGTGCCCGTGCCGCCCACGCCTACCAGCAGTGTCGGTCGCAGGACTGCCTCGGTCGCCGGCAAATCAAGCGGCCGGAGCGTGGGAAGCTCCGACTCCGAACCGAACTGGACGGCGCCGACTTCGAGCGGCCTCGGGAAGCCGACCTTATCGACCACGATCGTATTGGGCGACGTGGCGACGACGGGCTCTTCTCCGACGGTCGCGCCGCGCGGCGTCATGGGGCTCGCAGCCGGCCTGACTGCCGGGTTTCGAGGTCCCGCCGGAACGGCCGGCGACCGGCGGGACGGTCTGCTGCGCTTCGCGCGCTGGTCCGGCGGCGGAGCGTCAGAAACAGTTAGTTGGTCGATGAGCTGCCGGCAATTGGGGAACCGCTGCGACGGATTCTTGCTGAGCGCCTTTCCGATTGCAGGCCGGTCGCAGGGCGGCAGGTCGCTCAGGCAGGGAGACGCCTGGAGATGTTGGACCGCAAGCCGGGCAGGCGTCGTCCCGTCGAAGGGGAGTGCTCCGGTGAGCATCTGGCAGTAGACGATCGCGAGACTGTACTGGTCGCTCCACCGGCTGGGATAGCCGTCGAATAGCTCCGGCGCCGAGTAGGTCGGGGTTAGTCCGCCGATGAGCGATACGTTGGGTTGGCTGAGTTGCTTCACGAGGCCGAAATCCGCCACCTTGATTCGTCCGGCCACCAGCAAGAGATTCTCCGGCTTGATGTCGAGATGTTGGAGCGAATGGTTTTCACACAGGTAATCGAGGACTTCGGCGGCGTCCCACAATTCCCTCAAGAGTTCGTCACGAGGAATGCCCGGCCGACCCGATCGGCGGCACGCGTCGAATCGGTCTTTCAGGCACATGTCGGCCAACTCCGTCACGATGACGAGTTGGCCGTCGACGACCTCGATCCGCTCGAGGGAAAGGAGAAAGGGATGGCGCACCTCCTTGATGCGATTCAGCGCGGCCAGTTCCCGGCTGGCGCGATCGCCGTCGAATCGCCCGTAGATGATCTTGACCGCTTTGCTGATGCCGCCGGGCGCCTCGGCCTTCCACACCTCCCCGCAGCCGCCGCTGCCGATGCGCTCGATCAGCCCGTAGCCTAAAACAGTTCTGGACGCGGTGGTTGCCATTGGCTCGGGTCCCGTGGCTCTTCCTGGATGCACAACGCGGCTCGGCAGCGAGGGGACTTGCGGCTCATGATTTGCTTCCGAGCCGTTTCAGGGGCACGGGCTTGCCGTAGTAGAAACCCTGGGCCAACTCGAATCCGAGCTCGGCGCACGCTTCACCCTCTTCGCGGCATTCGATTCCTTCGGCCAACGGCACGATGCCCATTTCGCGGACCATGTGCACCAATTGGCCAACCATCCGCATACGGTGGCCGGTGTCCAGATGGATTCCCCGAAGAAGTGTAATGTCGAACTTGAGGTAGTCGGGAGGGACCTCCGTCAATTCGAGGAGGCGTGATTGCCCCGCCCCGAAATCATCGTATGCCAACCCGATATCCAGTCCGGTCAGGGCCCCCTTCAACTCCAGCATCGCCTGTCGACCGCCGACGGCCGCTTCGTGCAGTTCGAGAACCAAAGGCTGAGAAGGCGCGGCTCGCCGGATCGCCTGCAACGATTCCGCCAAGCCGGAACGGCGGACTTCCACGGGATGCGTGTTGAGGAACAGCATGAGCTCGGCTGGAAGCCCCGCTCCTACACGGACCTCCTCTTCTCGCAAGACTCGGCTCAACTCTTCTTCGAGATCCAGTTGCATCGCGGCGTCGAACATCTCTTTCGGAGTGCGCAGGCCGAAGAGGGAACTCCTCGCCAGCGCCTCGTACCCGACTGTTGCGCCTGTCTTGAGATTGACAATCGGCTGGAAGTGCGGAATGACCGCACGCTGGTTGATCAACTTATCGAACTGGATGAGGCCGACGGCCGTATCGCACGCGTCCTCGCCGAGGGTACGTGTACTGCAGGAAATCTCTTCCCGCTGGAGGCGAAACGCGGCCGTGGCGAATTGGATCACGTCCCCCGGACCAAGCGCCGTCTCTTCTTGGACGCGCGTTCCGTTCACGTACGTCCCGTTCGTGCTGCCCAGATCGCGGATGGCCAATTCGCCGTTGCGTTCGACGATCTCCGCGTGCGCGCCGGATACGGTCTGGCACGGCAGACAGAGCGACATGGCGGGCCTGCGGCCGACCCGGAACGGTGTTGCGTTGATCGGGATCCGCCGGGGTCCGCCGTCTTCCTCGACGCGGCCGACAAGAATCCAGACACAAGATACCGTAGTGGTTTGGGCGTTCATGCACGTGACCGGAGATCGCTGCCCGCTTGCACCGTGATTCACGGCAACCGTTCCTCCCGGGCCGCTCGTCGCCGCCGCACCTTGGGCCCGGCCTTGCGACATCCTTTTCCGGCGCAGTGGCCGCCGAGGATGTCCCTCGCAGGGAGAGGCAAGCCGCCTCGCAAGCATCATCCAACTCTAGCACGTGGGTGGCGTGCTCGGCGCACGGCCTCCGGGAAGGCCGGGCAATGCATTGTCATGCACCTCGCATCCTTGCCGATTCTGCCGATTGTGCCGGTCTCTCGAATCAGCGGAGCAACCAAGTAGTCTTGCACGATTCCGGGAGGCCAGGTCGCGGTGTGGCACACGCGCGGTCGCTTTCCTCCCGGAATCGTGCAAGGTCGTTTAGCGTCCGGCCGTGGCGGGCTGCTCTTCCTGGATCGCCTCAAGCCGAATCGGCAGGAGATCAAACTTGGGGTTTTGGCCGAGGAACCTCGCCGGGTTGTTGTAGAAGACCTCGATGCCTTCCTGAATGGAATGCCCGCGCCGGCGGAATTCGAGCACGCATTCCTGGAGCGTGAACGGATCGCTTGGCCCCCAGTCGGCCGAACTGTTGACCAGGGTCCGCTCGAAGCCGTAGCGTTCGAGCATGTCGACGGCCCGCTTGGGCGAGCACTTGGTGACGGGGTAGAGGGTGAATCCCAGCCAGTAGCCCGCATCCTTGATCATGCGGAGGGTGTGCTCCTCGACATGGTCGATCCAGACGCGGTCGGGGTTCACCGGCAGTCCCTTGAGGATTTCGAGGACCCGTTTTGTCCCGTGAAGCTTGTCGCCGAGGTGCGGCGTGTGGATGAGGATGAGTTGGTCGTACTCCAGCGCCAGTTCGATCTGGGCCTGCATGATCTCGCATTCACTCCGCGTGGACTTGTGCAGCCCGGTCTCGCCGACGCCCAGGACGTTGGGCTTATCGAAGAACTCGGGCATCCGTTGGAGCACCGCCTGGCTCAGTTCGGGGTTCTCCGCTTCCTTGGGATTCACGGCGACCCAGCAGAAATGGCGGATCCCGTATTGCGCGGCGCGGGTCGGCTCGAATTCGCTGATCTGGCGGAAGTAGTCGATGAAAGTTTCCGGATAGAGGCGGTCGAATCCGGCCCAGAACGCCGGCTCGGCCACGGCGACCACGCCCGACATGGCCATGCGCTCGTAGTCCTGGGCGGTGCGTGCGATGCCGTGGTAATGGGGTTGGATGATCTGCATGATTGCTCCTCAAAGGGCCGGGTCGGAAAACAGCTTCAAGAGCCTCTCTGCCCGATCCGGCGTGGCGCCACGGTCCGCCAGGATCTCCAACGACTGATAAAGCCTCTCCCAGCGGGGATCGTCCGCGCCGGCCGTGCCGTTTTCACGGCTCGCTAGATCGTACCGGTCGAGCGTCGCCGCGATTTCGAGCAATTGGCACCTTGACTCCAGGAAATAGCGGTCGACGACTTGCTGCGGATTCAGCATAGGGAAGTTCCTCGGCTAGGCCGCCGGACAGAGGGGCGGTTCAAGGGAATTCCCGCCCGTGGCGAGGCCATCTCACCCCATTATATCCTCGCCCCGGCGCCGATGGCAAAAGCGCCCCCCGTTGCCGCACTTGGCGGGATTGCTTCGGCCGTTTAGGGGCGACGCTGTGAAGCGTCTCCGTGGCCGAATTCATGAGAACTCGGGTGTCTTGCGAGAACTTCGAAGTCTAACGACTTCGGCTACGGGTGGCGCTTTCCACGAAAGAAGTGCTTCAGAACGCTGCCTTTAGGGGCGCTGCTGCCGCAGGAAGTCGGTGACCGAGTCGGGCGGTTCCGGTTCCTTGCGCAATAAGGAACCCAGTGGCGAGCTCTTTTCCTCTTTGGGTGGTTTGACGTAGGGGTTCCTCGGGAGCCTCTTCCTCTCGGTTGCGGACCGGCAACCCGCCAGCAGGCAAGCCAAAGCGAGACAACAGCAGATGGAAATTCGAGAAACCTTTCCGCCGAGAGCGATTGGGCAGCGGCTCCGGCGTGAATCGCGGCAGCAGTTCCTCATCATGCAACCTCTCGCAAGTCCTGCCGATCAGGGACGCCCCTGTTTCAAGAAATCATTGACCGTCTTGGGCTTTTCCGGTTCTTGCGCGCGGAACAGGGACGCAAACCAACCCTCCTTCTTCTTGCGTTGCTTTGCGTTGCTGCCGGAAGGATAGTAGGTGGTCGACTTCTTCTTCGAGTCGCTCTTTTCCGCGACGAACAGGTTCTTGACGTCGCCGAAAAACTTCCTCGTGCCGGAACCAAGCCGCTCCCATGGATTCTGCGTTTTCTTGCGGCTGGCGGTCAGTTCCACCGGCGCGCCCTGGGAGTCCTTGCAGCCGAACGCCGCCGCGCCGCAAGATGTCGGACAGGCGGCGTCGGCAGACGGCGGGAACAGGAAAGCGACCGATGCAACCACCAACAGCGGTGCCGAGATGGTTTTCATAGGGAAGACCTCGCGCAATCAACGATCTGGCCGGGGTAGGCCCTGGCGGCACACCTCCGCTAGAGTAGGGGCGGGAGTTTCGCAAAACCAGGCGGCGAAGTCCAGAGCGATTTTGCTGGCGCATCGTCGTGCCGCTTTGGGTACCGCTGTTTGGCGACCCATCCGCCACACCCAACTGTAGGGGTATCCCGGATGGAACCATTGTGATGAATTGCGGACCCACACGGACCAGAAGCGATATAATACCCAAATAGAGGGTCGGCCGGAACGTCACCAGGTTCCACGTATGGTGTCACGGACCGGCGACAGAACGTCTCTCTCAATCGACCATGTCTGACGCTCCCCTGCCCGACGACAACTCCCTGGCTGCCGAGAAGGTCCGATCCTTCCCGCATACACCCGGGGTCTATCTGATGAAGGACGGCGCGGGGCGAGTGATCTACGTGGGAAAGGCGAAGGACCTGCGGAACCGGGCCGGGAGCTACTTCCTGAAGGCCGCCGCGGAGGATTCCCGCACCGCGCGGCTGGTCCAGGAGATCCGCGACATCGACTACCTCGAGGCCCAGAGCGAAGTCGACGCCCTCCTGGTCGAATCCCGGCTCGTCAAGGACATCCAGCCGAAGTTCAACCACGAACTCAAGGACGACAAGACCTTTCCCTACCTGGAGGTCCACACGCGCGAGGAATTTCCTCGCGTGGAGATCACACGCAAGCCGAAATCCCACGGCACGAAGCTCTACGGGCCGTTCGCCAACGTCCGCGGGCTTCGCGGCGCGTTGGGGGTGCTGCAGAAGATCTTCAAGTTCCGCACCTGCTCGCTCGACATCCAGGAGGACGACGCGCGGTGGCGGTGGTTCCGGCCCTGCCTCCTGGCTTCCATCCATCAGTGCACCGCCCCCTGCGCGCTGCGGATCTCCAAAGAGCAGTACCGCAAGGACATCCGCCGGCTGCAGAGGTTCCTGGAGGGACACAAGCAGTCGCTCCTGGAAGAGATGCGCGAGGAGATGGCCGCGGCCTCCAAGGATCTCCGTTTTGAAGAGGCGGCGCGGCTCCGCGACGAGATTCGCCTGCTGGAGACACTCGATCAGCGCGGAGAACTCGACAAGCACGTTCAGCCGGAGGTCTTTCCGATCGATCCCAAGCGCGGGCTGGCGGGCCTGCAAAAGGTGCTGCACATGGCCGAGCGGCCGCGGACCATCGAAGGGGTCGATGTCGCGCATCTGGCTGGCGAGGAAACCGTGGCCAGCCTCGTGCAATTCATCGACGGCATGCCGTTCAAGCCGGGCTACAAGCGGTTCCGCATCCGCAACGTGGAAGGAGTCGACGACTTCTCCAGCGTCTACGAAGTGGTTGCGAGAAGGTTCCAGCGGCTGAGGGATGAAGGACAGGTCTTTCCCGACATCCTGCTGATCGACGGCGGCAAGGGGCAACTCGGCGCGGCACTCGACGCGTTCTCCACGCTCCAAATCGGTCCCCCGATGGTCATCTCCCTGGCCAAACGCGAGGAAGAGGTTTTCGTCATGGGCGGCGACGGTCCGCTTCGGCTGAGCCGTCATTCCTACGCGCTGCGCCTGCTGCAATACGTCCGCGACGAAGCGCACCGCTTCGCCCAGCACTACCACCACATTCTGCGACGCAAATCGACGCTCGGGGAGATGGGCGCGGCGGACGAGTAGGCACGGCCCGGCCGCTGGCGTCCAATGCAGACTCGACTGAATGGATGCGAATTTCGCTGGTCAGCCCAACGAGTCTGGACAGGAATGTTCAGTCGGTATCCTCCGGCGCCTTTGCGCAGCCCGCACGGTCGCGGTATTTCGTCCAATTTCCCGCGTCGAAATTCTTGAAAAAGTTCTCGCGAGGCGCTTGCAAAACGGATTGCATTGGTTAAACTCGATGCGTGGAATGACTGCCCAAGACCTGCTGATTCTTGGCAGGTAAAGTGGGAAATCAGCCCATTCCGCGACAACGGAACTGAGAAAGACGTTCGAGGACGGACCCGCCTTCTGGGAAACCCCGACCCGACATGCCCATCGATGCCAGAACCCCAAGCGTTCATCCTCGGCGAGTTCCAGCGGACTCTCGACGAACGGTATCGCTTGTCGATTCCAAGCGAGTTGGGAGACCTGTTCACGGCCGATTCCACGGACTGCATCCTGGCCAAAGAGCGGGCCGGATGTCTGAGTCTGTGGGCCGCGCAGGTGTGGCAAGAGAAGCTGGATCAGGGAGTGGAGTTGATCCGGCAGAAGATGCGGGCCGGGAAACTCGAGGGCAAACTCAGCCAGGTCCAGCTCTTAGGGCGACTGCTCTCCACGCGGCACCGGCCGGTCCAACTTGCCGGGCGCGGGAGGCTCTTAATTCCGGAAGGATTCCGGGAGTTTCTGGGAGTGGAACCGGGCGGAGAGGTCCTGGTCGTAGGGGCCGCGGTATGCGTGGAGATTTGGAACCCTCCCGCATGGTTGAAGTACCTCGAGCGCCGAATTCCCAAGTTCCGTCGACTCTTCGATCACCTTTCCTCGTAGTGGCTGTTTGGAAAGGGGTACAGGAGCCCTATCTCTTACGGAAAGTCAAAACTCGATACGCAACATCCGGGAGCCTGCCCGCCTTTCCCAACAGCGTTGTAAGCCGACATCGCCATGCCCGGTCCGGAGGAGTCCGCGTTGGACCCCCGGCTCGTGTCACCCGGTAGGGATGCAAATCACCACGGATGGATCGTTGGCCAGGGATTGGCCATCTCTTTCCGGCCCGGGCATCGGCGTTTTTCCGCCAGACTTCAACCAGGCTGCTGCTGGACGCGGGCAACATAGCCCATCCTCAGTTCGTGGAGAAGATCGTCCAGAACGGCCGTCTCTTCTTCGGTACGATTGCCCTTGGTCTTCTCCTCGAGCATCTGCAGCATGTCGATGAGGTGCCTGGCCTGATCGAGATGCACCTCGGCCTTGCCGTCCAACGGATCCGGCGCGAAGCCGAGGGCGGCCAACGCCTGCATGCCCAGGGTGGTCACCAGCGTACTGAGCGATGGCCGGGGCAGCGGCCCCATCTCCGCCGGCTCCGCAGTGGGGTGTTCGGACTGTTGCTCACGACGTTTCTGCTCGATCTGTTCTTTTTCTGCCTGGACCCGGCTCTTCCAATCTTCGTCGATGATGATCTTCTTGTCCCGCGGATCGTTGGTGCTCATGGTTGGGATTCCCTGCAAGGATCACGTCGCCGGTTTCTCCGCGCGCTGGGGTCCGCCGTCGGCCTGGCCGGCGCCGTCGGATTTCGGCGGACGACCCGACGGGCCGTTGCGGTGCGTGACGGCCGCGGCGATGAATCCGTCGAACAGCGGATGCGGCCGGGTCGGCTGCGACTTGAACTCCGGATGGAACTGGACCGCCACAAACCAGGGATGGTCCGGCAGCTCCACGATTTCCACCAGGGCGCCGTCCGGGCTGGTTCCCGCAAACAGCATTCCGCGCGCGGCGAACTGCTCACGGTAAACATTGTTGAACTCGTACCGGTGCCGGTGCCGTTCGGAGATTCCCTGGGTCCCGTAACACTGTATCGCCCGGCTGCCGGGGGCAAGCACCGCGGGCTGGGCCCCCAATCGCATCGTGCCGCCCTTGTCGGTGATCGTCTTCTGCTCGTCCAACAGGCAGATCACCGGGTACGGATTGTTCTTGTCGAACTCGGTGGAATTGGCCCCCTGGAGCCCCAGGACGTTGCGGGCGAACTCGGCCACTGCGCACTGCATGCCCAGGCAAATCCCCAAGAAGGGGATGCCGCGCTGCCGCGCAAACCGGATAGTTTCCACCTTGCCTTCGATGCCGCGTTCGCCGAAGCCGCCGGGCACGAGGATGCCGTCCACGCCGGTCAGCAGCCGTTCGGGCCCTTCGCGTTCTACCGCCTCGCTGTGGACCCGCTGGATGCGGACCTGGGCCTGGTTGGAGATCCCCGCGTGGTCGAGCGATTCGTAGATCGACTTATAGGCGTCGCGGTGCTCCGAGTACTTGCCGACCACCGCGATGCTGATCTCGTGGCGGGGATTGCGGAGGCGGTGCAGCAGTTCGCGCCAATCTTCCAGCTCGAGCGCCCCGGCCTTGAGGCCGAGTTTGCGGACGATGAGGTCGTCGATCCCATGTTCCACGAGGCTGAGCGGCACTTCGTAAATCGAGAAATCCTTGTCCTTCTCCTCGATCACCGCTTCCACCGGCACATTGCAGAACAGGGCGATCTTGGCCCGTTCATCCCGGCTGAGCGACCGCTCGGTCCGGCAGATGAGGATGTCGGGTTGAATACCGATCTGGCGGAGCAGGCCCACGGAGTGTTGCGTCGGTTTCGTTTTCAGCTCCGCGGCCGCCTTGAGATAGGGAACCAGCGTCAGGTGGATATAGAGGCAGTTCTCCTTGCCGACGTCGAGCGAGAACTGCCGGATCGCTTCCAGGAACGGCTGGCTCTCGATGTCGCCCACCGTGCCGCCGATCTCGGTGATCACCACGTCGATTCCCTCGCCGCCGATCTTGGCCACCACGCTCTTGATTTCGTTGGTGATATGCGGAATCACCTGGACCGTCTGTCCGAGGAACTCGCCGCGGCGCTCCTTGTTGATCACCGACTGATAGATCTGGCCGGTGGTGTAGTTGCTCTGACGAGTCAAGGGGCTGTTGGTGAAACGCTCGTAGTGGCCCAGGTCGAGGTCGGTTTCGCTGCCGTCGTCCAGCACGTAGACTTCGCCGTGCTGGTAAGGGCTCATCGTGCCCGGATCGACGTTGATATACGGATCGAGCTTCTGCATGCGGACCCGCAGCCCGCGATGCTCCAGTAGCATCCCGATCGACGCGCTGGTGAGTCCCTTTCCAAGGGAGCTAACGACCCCTCCGGTCACGAAAATATGTTTGGTCATCGAACAACCGTCCTGGTAGATGGGGGGCGGTCCAAACAGGGGGCGGGCTCTTCGCCTGCGCGGATTTTTCAGGTGCTGCCCGATCCTTGGCTCGCAGCCAGTCTCCGTTTGAATCACGCCAAGAAGGTGATTCTAGCCGCGTCCAAGCCGCTCGACAAACGCCCGGTAATCGGCGGGGGTATCAATGCCGAACGTGGGTTCGTCAACGACTCCTACCAAAATAGAGTAGCCGGCCTCCAGCACGCGGAGCTGTTCGAGTTTCTCGATCGTTTCCAGTTGCGACTGAGGCATTCGGGCCAGCAGTAGGAGAAAATCGCGACGGTACGCATACAGTCCGACGTGTTGGAAGAAATTGGGCGGGTCCGCTGAAAGCAGCCGGTCGTTCCAATCCCTGGGGTGAGGGACAACGCTCCGGCTGAAATAGAGGGCCCGGCCGTCCCTGCCGAACACCACTTTGACGCACGCCGGATCCTCGAGCTGCTCGCGACGTCGGATCGGAGTGGCCAGGGTCGACATGACGGCGTCGGCGGAATGCTCCAAGAGGTCCACAACCAGATCGATCGTGGCCCCGGCGAGTTCCGGTTCATCTCCCTGGACGTTCACAAAGATGTCGACCTCCGGCATGGCCGCGGCGATCTCGGCGACCCGGTCCGTGCCGCAGGCCGCGAGAGGATTGGTCATGCGGACCCGACCTCCGAAAGCCTGGACCGCCTGAACGATCTCCTCGTGGTCGGCAGCCACGCAGATGCCGGACGGCCGGGTCGCACGCGAGGCGGCTTCGTAGGTGTGCTGGATGAGCGGCTTGCCGGTTTCATCCAGTAGAAGCTTGCGAGGAAGCCGTGTGGAGGCGAGTCGGGCGGGGATCACGATGTAGCTAGTCGAACGCGAGGGGGAACTGGGCCGTTGGGGATCCATCCTTACTCTTCCGGGATTCTAGATGACCTGCCGCGAACAGCGGAAACCCGCTGCTGGGGTCCGAGAATCCATTTTCCCCACATCTGCGTCCGCTTCAAGGGCGCACATCGAAGACAACATTACCCGTAGCCGAAGTCGTGTTCAGCTCTCGCTCCCAGGCTCCGCCTGGGAGCGTACCGCCTTGCAGGCTCCGCCTGCTCTTGCCATATCCCATACTATCGCCCCAGGCTCTCCCTGCTCGTCTTCTCGCCTCCGCCACGCGCCAAAACCAGCACCAAGGCAGCATTCATCCCAAAAGGGTGGTTCTATGCCGCCTCTCGTTACGATGTTGTTCACCCCCTGGCAAACAATCATAATGTACGCTCCACCCGATCCTCCGAGGAGGCCGTGCAACGCATCCCCGCGCGACTGAATCTGGCACACCCTCGTTTAACCCCAAGCCCAACGGGCTGGGCGTCCCTAGCGGTGCGCGGTCCTCGCGACCCACGTCGCAACCACCTGTAAAGGAGCGCGAGAACATGAGCAAGCTCGCCACCCCGATCGCCGCGACACTCTTGCTTTTTTTGTCTTACGCACCCGCGGCCGAGCCCTTGCACCTCGAGAATGCCACCCTCGTGCTCTCGTTCGATGCCGCCTCGGCAGCGCTTACGGCAGTCGAGAACAAGCTCACGGGCGAGACTTACCATGTATCCGCCGATGAGTGTGCCGCCGAGGCCGTGGAGTTCGCGGTCGATTTCGCCAAGCTCAAGGCGACGGCCGTGAATCTGGCCGGCGATACGCTCACGGCACATTACGAGAGCGAAGCAATGAACGCCCGGGTCGCCTGGTGGCTTTGCTCCAGCCACCGCTTCGCAGAGAAACGGCTAACGCTCACCGCCCGCCGCGACTGCGGACTAAAGAAGGTTGTCCTGAGCCGGCCCACCTTCTCCATCCCCGGTCTGCAATTGGTCTGCTACCGCTACCCGCAGTTCGGACGGCAGCCGGGACAGGAGCCGATCTCGACCTTCTTCGGCCGCACCGCGAAGGGAGGGTTCTTCACCGGCGTCCAGATGCCGTTCGATGCGTCGTCGCTGATCGACCGGGAGCTCACCCTGGCTTATGCCCCCAGCCTGAAAGTGAAGGCGGGAGAGACGCTCGTCTGCGAGCCGGTCTACCTCGGCGTCTATCGCCGCCGTGCCGCAGACGATTCACCGCCCGCGCATCCGCCCATCCGAAGCCCGCATGGGCAACCGCAGCCCGCGACGGCGGAAGTGATACCGCTGCCCTCGGAGTCGGAAGCCATGGTAACGATGACCTCGGCGATCCTCGGCCCGCCGCGCCACGACCTGGTTCCCATGGCCTGCGGCTGGCACTGCGAGATGGAGCATGATACCTACGTGGATGAAAAAGCCGTCGAGGCCGAAATGCGGTCCTTGGACTTCCTGGCCGAGTGCGGGATCGACTGGCTGAGCGACTCGCATCCGTGGGGTGGAGAAACGCAAAAGATGAATTCGCTCGGCCCCGGGGACAAGTACGTGCCGGGCGATCTCGTGCTGAAGTTCTTGGACCACGCGCGCCGGCAAGACATCAAGGTTGTCATGTGGCCCACAATGAACCACACGCATCCGTGGTCAAGCAAGGGCGCAGCGTTTCGCTCCGACAAGCCCGAGTGGCTGATGACGCCTAAGACGCTCGAGGGCAAGCCGGACATCATCAAAGGGCGGGCCGGCAAGGCGAATTGCTTCGCGAATCGGCCGTTCTTCGACTGGCTGTGGCGGATCAACGAGGATGGACTGGCCACCGGCTATTACACGTCGTGGGCGATGGACGGCAGTTTCTTCGGCGACGGCGGCTGGTTCACCACGATCATCCCGGTGGACTGTACATCGGACCGGCACGACCACCTGCTGGGCGACTCGAACTACGCCTGCCAACGCGCGCTGGATCGGCTGATTGCCGGGGTCCGCCGGAACTCTCCGGGGATGTATATCTTCATGTGCCGGCCGCCGATGGATCTTGGCGTCTGGTCCTTGCGGAACGTCGACGCATGCTTCACGCTTCTGGAAAGCGGCACGCCCCCGTCCAACCTCGCTGCCGGCGACGAAATCCGGAAATGGTCGCGCGTGCGGGTTCACCACCATTTCTTTCCGCACTACCTGGACCAGCCGCTGCTCTTCCAGAGTCGCTATATCGACGACAAACGGCCTTTCCAGTGGTCCGGCAAGCAGCTCGATTACATCCTGCTCAGCGCGCTGTCGTCCTCGCCGAACCAGCTCTATTACCTGCCGACCAAGACGGGCGTTCCCGATCAGGACAAGGCCGAGATCCGCAAGTGGCTCGGTTGGGGCCGCAAGAACGTCGCGTACCTCAAGGTCCGCAAAGATCTCCCCGACTGGCCCGGGCCCGGCAAGGTGGACGGCTCCGCCCACATGGTCGGCAATCGCGGCCTGGTGTTCCTCTTCAACTCCGGCCAGACGGCGCTATCGGGCGAGTTCGCCCTCACGGCGGAAAGCATCGGCCTTGAAGGCAACGGTACATGGAGCATCACGCAGGAGCACCCCGCGCCCGGCCGCACCCAGACGGCCCGTGCCGGCCAGACGGTCCGGTGGGAAGTACCGGCACAGTCCGCCGTCGTTCTGAATATTCAACCCGTGGCCAATTGAGGAGATTCTCAAATGCCACTGGCAACACTCGGCCGGACCCTCTTGTGGCTCAGCATGTTTCCGGCTGCGGTGGAGCCATCTTCCCCTCAGGACCGTTTCCTGGCCAACAGCGGTCAACCCGAATCCGTTATCGTCATTGGGCGCGATCCCGGGCCGTTCCACCGCTGGGTCGCGGATGAGCTGCGGCAGCACATCCGCAAACTGAGCGGCGCCTCCCTGCCGATTGTCACCGACGACGCGGTCCCTCCCGGAAAACCTCTCATCCTCCTGGGCGGGCCCAAGAGCAACCCGCTGGTAGCCGCCGCCGAACAAGAACAGCTTGTGCGTTTCGCCGGACTGAAGCCGGACGGCTTTGTTCTTCGGACCATCGAACTGGAAGGCCGGCCGGTCGTGGTCGCGGCGGGCAACGACGAGGCCGGCACGATGTACGCGGCCTATGAACTGCTCGAGCGGCTGGGGATCGTGTTCCAGCTCACGGGCGACATCATCCCGCGGCAGAAGCGCGACCTCCCCGTTCCCTCGCTCGACCTCCGCATGGAGCCGGCGCTGCGGCACCGCGGGATGCACTGCTGGCACGGCATCCGGTGGTACATGGGCCTGGCGGAGTTGCGCCAGGAAATCGATCAATTGGCGAAGTTGAAGATGAATGTCTTCCAGTTCTATTGGGGCATGGGCGGCCCGTGGGCCGAGTTTTCCTACGGCGGCAAGGCGGCCGAGATCAGTGGGACAAAGGAGTCCGGCTACGTCGCCTGGCCGGGCGCAAGCGGAACCGCGAAGAGCGTGCTCGTTGGCCGCGACTGTTTTCCGCAAGACGGTTACCTGGGTCCGCCCGAGTTCGCCCGTGTCCAAACGCAGGACGAAGCCTACCGCACCGCCCGCGACTTCCTCCGCGAGGTCATTCGCTACGCCCACTCTCGCAAGGTCCAGGTGTGGCTGACGATGGGCGAGATTCCCTATGTGCCGTCGAATCTGGCGCCGCCGGCGTCGAAGCGAGGGCGCGATTTCTACTGCGGCGTGGCGCTTTCGCCCGGTGATCCCGCGGTGCTCGGCATCTGGGAAGCCGCGGTGCGAAGCATGATCGAAAGCTATCCGGAGGCGGACCGATATTGGGTCGTCAGCGGCTCAGAACTGCTCGGCGGCACACGCCCCGTGCACGGCGTCGCGGCGGACGACCCCCAGGTCCAGGCGTTGATCCGCGACTACCGCCATCTCCGCCCTCTGCTTCCGTCCAAGTCCCAGGCCGCCGCGGACCTCGGTCTGGCCGATCTCGATCTGGCCGACATCGCCGTGGCCGACAAGCTCGTGCGAAGCATCAAGGCCCGGCATCCGGCGGCGGGGCTCGGAGTCGAGTTGATCTTCCGCGGCGGTCAGCTCCGCGCGTTGGACGCCGCGCTGCCGAAAGACGTCGCCTTGATGAACATGGTGAACTTCACGGGCGAGACGGCGATGAGCTACTTTGACGGCATCCAGGGGCGCGACCTCGTTGTATGGCCGAGGATTACCGATGACGGTTGCGAGCTCAACATGCAGCTCAACGCCATGATGTACGATTCCGACGAGACGATTCCCGGCGCCGTTCGCTACGGGCTGACCGGCGTCCTGGGGCAACTGAACAAATCGCGCGGCGCGGAGCAGAGCGCCCAGTACGTCGCCG
>JABWBD010000544.1 GCA_013360685.1 Pirellulales bacterium | reverse complement strand
TCGCCAGGTCCGCACCGGCGCGGAACACGGCCATATCTACGACCACTTTGCCGTCGAGTTCGAGTATCCCGGCGGGATCACCATGTTCAGCCAGGCGAGGCAGATCAACGGTTGCCAGAACCTCGTCTCGGAACTCCTTGTCGGCACGGCCGGCCGCAGCAACTGCAAGGACGCCATCGAGCAGAAATCGGGCGAGCGGTGGCGGTTCCGCCAGCGCGAGGCCAGCCCCTACCGGCAGGAACACGAAGATCTGATCGCCAGCATTCGAGAGGGCAAGCCGCTGAATGAGGCCCATGCCGTGGCGGAAAGCACGATGACCGGCATCCTCGGCCGCGAGGCCGCCTACAGCGGACAGGCCGTCGCATGGGACGATGCCATGAAGTCGTCCACTCGGCTGGGGCAGGAAAGGTACGAATTCGGCTCGTATCCCACGCCTGATGTGCCGATGCCGGGCCGGTATCGGTTCTCTTAGTGCGACTCGGGATTTGAGGGCGGACGGACGATGAGCACCCCGGAATAGCCGTCACAACCGGCTTCCCGCGGCCGGTAGGCGACCGCTCGTCCCCAGGCTCTGCCTGGGAACGCACTGTCTTGCAGGCTCTGCCTGCTCTGGATGCTCGTTCTCGGCTTTCTACTCGCGGCGATCATGCCAAGTATGAGGGGAGCCTCCGGATGATGCGTTCCCAGGCGGAGCCCTCAGTGTTACCCACATTTCTGACCCTCTGGAATGAAAACACTCGGAAAAAACGACCTCCTTGCCGGTTGCAGGCCCCGGATTCCGACGTGAAGCCGGGACCAGGGAACGCACCGGTGGAGAAACCAGCCAGAATTCCGAGCATTTTCGATGAAGACTTCGTATCGAAATGTGGGTACTGCTGAGGGCGGAGCCTGGGAACGAGTAAGTATGAGGCGGAACTTGGGAACGAGTATGGTAACCTCCAGCACTGTCTGTTAGCGCGGATACATGGCGGAACCGGCGTACTGGTCGTCGAGCGTGCAGGCGAGGATCTCTTCGGGGGTCAGCCCGTCCAGGCCCATGCGCTGGAGTGTCCGGCCGTGTTGGAAGCAGTCGGTTTTGCCGGCAATCGAGAGCAGTGTAAGAACACTCTCCATGACCGGTGCTTCGACGCCCACAAGTTCGCCGAACTGGAGCACGGGCAGGAGCCAGCACGAACCTTCGTCTTTCGCAGTGACCGAAGGGTCGGTCCCGGCGCTGCGCGGGATCCGGTGGTCGAGAGCGGCGAACGGTTCGAGCCGGAGGCCCAATTCGCGGCCGATTCGCCGCCGTTCGCTGTCCATCGAGCGCAGGACTCTGGAGATCACCTCGTCGGTTGCGCCGGCCGGGTTTGGTCCGCCGTCGGCTTGCCTCTGAGCGATCACGGCCGTCGCGGTCCGGAGAATCGCCGTCGGATCGGAAAAAGCCGCTTCGAGGGCGTTGTCCACGCGGCTCAATTCCACCGGCAGCACTCGGTTCAAAACGTCCAAGACGTCGCCACTTTGCCAGGCCGGCAATGCGGCGATCTGCAGCGCCCGAGGAAGACGGTCCGAGAGCACCTTGTCGGGAGCCGCCGGGCAATTCCGGAGCGAGCGAGGCGCCGTTTCGACGATTCGCAAGTCACGTTCCGGCTCTGCCTGGGCGAGCAAATGGCGAAGCACAAAGGATCCGAAACTGCCGGGCACCAGCACGACGGTCTGCCCGCTTCGGAAGTGCGGCAGGGCGATCCGGAAGATCGGCTCCTGGGCATGCAAGGGCAGGGCGAAGATGAGCACCTCGGAGAAGGAAATCGCCTCGGCCATGTCGTTCGTCAGTCCCGCGAGGCCCTTCGATCCCGCTCGCGCGGCGGCTGCAGCGGCGCGGGCCGATTCGGGGACCGCTGCGATAGTCCCCTCCCCTGGACTTGTACCAAGGGACATCGCCGAATCGGCATGCTCATAGAGCATCACTTGACAACCGGCGCCGGCCAGTTCGGCGGCCAGTGCAAGATCGTTGCTGCGGGAATCGAAGACCGTGACTTTTCGCTGCATGGGTGTTTCCCCCGGCCGGTTTGCAGATGAGCTGCCGGCGTAATCCCGTCTGGTTCCTGCAAGAAGCAGGAGTCGCGGGCACCGCCTGCGAATGCCGGCGGCGCGCGGATCTGACGAATACGCAAGTGTAGCTCGCCAAACGGGTGCCGACCGGGCGGGAAGAAGTCTCCCGCGAAGCGATGGGACGGAATAACCGCTATAACCGCTTTCACGCGATCGGCGGACAATCGATTCGCGGCAACCGGACTGCCGTCAGGGGCGTAGGGTGGCTTGCCGGCAACCGACAACCGGGCTGCTGGTGGGTTCTCCGTCGAACGACTACCCTTTCTGCCTGCCAATCCTTCCTGTCGCCGCCCTGGTCGCGCGCAGATAATCCTGAGGGCTGAGGATGATCTGCGCGCCGCGGATCCCTGCGGACACGGAGATCTTGTCGAACTGGAGAATCGTCTCGTCGGCGAAGACCGGATAGTCCTTCTTGCAAGCAAAGGCCGTCACACCGCCGCGAATGTAGCCGGTCAGACCTTGGACGTCCTTCAGCGGCACCATCTCGACTTTGCGGTCCCCGGTCAGTTTGGCCAATGCCTTGAGGTCCACCTCCTCGTCGCCGGGCACGACGGCCAGGACCACGCCGCGCCGGTCGCCGCGCGCGACCAGGGTCTTGAACGTCTGCCGCGGCGGCATGCCGACCTTGGCGGCCACGGTTTCGGCACTCAGGTCGTCGGGATCCACCGGATATTCGCGGATCTCGTGGGAGATCCCCAGACGGTCCAACAGTCGGATAGCGTTGGTCTTCATGGTGGTTCCTCAGTTTCCGTTCCAGGATTTGCCGTGATGGTTCGGCGGAGCACCGGCACCAGCAGCCAGCACGCGGCCGTGAAGGCCGCTCCGCAGCCCACCAGGTGATGGAATGCCGCCGTTGCTCCCCAGGATGCTGCCCAGCGATCGTACAGATGGCCGCCGAGGGCTGTCGAGAGGGACATGCTCAGATTGCTCAGTGCCATCAAGAGAGCGAAGCCCGTACCGGCCACTTCCGCGGGACAGGCCTGGGCCGCCAGGTCCAATTGGATCAGCAAGGCCGTCATATACGTGAAGCCGATTGCCAGCGTCACAACGACTGCCGAGGTCTTGTCGACCATCGCCCAATAGCCGAGGGTGCTGAGGATGCCCAGGACAATCGAGGCGTGAATCAGCCGGACCATCGGGATCCGCCGGCAGTAGAACCCGTAGGCAGCGCTCGCCACGACCGACGAGACCGCCATGAGCGAGACCGTCGAGCCGTAAAACTGCTCCGTCAGACGCATCTGGCCGGTCATATGAAGATAGAGCACGTCGTTGGAAAACGGGTTGAAGTTCCAGAGAAAGATGAATCCGCCGACAGCGAGGATCCCTGGAGTACGGACGGCTTGTACCAGAGCAGCTACCGTGCCGCGCAGGCGGGGACGAGCGAGGCTGTGGCGGTCTTCTCGCACAAACACGGTCGCCAGGAAGAGCGTGATTGCAGCGGCAGTCGCGCAAATGAGAAAGCCGAGTTGTTGCTGTCCGCTGCCGCTGAGGAGACCGCCCACAAGGCCGGTAAGAACCGTCGCTGAGTAAATGCATGCCCATTGAATCGATTGGAACAGGCCCGTCGCTGCGTGCCGCTGCCCCTTTTCGACCATGAGGGCGTCGACGACGACGTCCGAGAAGGCAACACCGACCGTCGCAACCAGGAGGAAGCCAAGAAGCTTACTTTCCGCGGGTCTGCGAGGCCATTTCTTCAAATTTCCAACCGCGTGAGTGACGGCGGGGCCGGATGACGATGGCCGCGTCGCTCAGATGCA
>JABWBD010000124.1 GCA_013360685.1 Pirellulales bacterium | reverse complement strand
GTCTTCTGGACGACGGCGGCAAACTCCTTGTCTTTCTTGTCGCCGCTGTCGGGCTTCACGTAGACCGTCTGAAACTCGTCGAAAAAGGGCTTGATGGCCTTCGCCGCCGGAGCGGCGGGACCAAGTAGGAAGCTCGTTGCGGTGGCGGCGGCCAACAGAATCGGCAATGGCTTTTTCACGTGCGGTCTCCCTGGTAGATCAACGGAATGGGGCAGAACACTCTCCACTAGAATAAGCCGCCTTGCGAGCGCAGTCAAAGGCGTCGCCTGGACTGCGTCATCCCTGCGGCTTTTCCTTCTGGTCGTAAACAGTCTTCTCGGCAGCGGCTTGGTCGGCGGCCTTCTTGGCGTCGTCGGCCGCCTTGGCCGCAAGTTGCGCGGCGAGCGTCTTTTCGAGCGAAGCCTTCTTGAGCGGCTCGACTTCGGCCGCGCGCTGGTCGGCGGCGGTCTTGGCGGCCGCCGCGGCTTGTGCGGCCTGCTGCGAGGCGGTGGTTGCTTCGGCCACCGCCTTCTCGTTGGCAGCAATGGCTTGGACCAGCGCCCCGAGTGCGGTTCGTGCGGCCTCCATTTGCTGGGCAGCCGCTTGCGAGACCTGGGCCTTCTGGGCGGCCGCCGCGGCAAGTTCATCCGCCTTCGCTTTTGCGCCCGCCGCTTCGTCCGCGGCCTGTTTCGCGCCCGATTCCGCTTCGGCCGCGGCTTTCTGGGCCGCTTCCTTGTTTTCCGTGGCGCTCTCGGCGGCTGCCTTCGCGGCCGCAGCTTTCTCGGCAGCCGCCTTGGCTGCCTCGGCTTTCTGCGCCGCGGTGGAAACACCCTGGTCCGCGGCGGTCTTGGCCGCCGCGGCGTCGGCCGTCGCCTGTTTGGATTTCGCCTCGGCGTCGGCGAGGGCTTTGTCAGCGGCCGGTTTCTCGCCGGCGGCCTTCGCCAAGGCCGCCTTGGCCGCTTCCAACTTCTCGGCGGCGGTCTTTGCTTCCGCAGCCTTCTGGGCGGCCGTTGCCGCCGTCTCGTCAGCCGACTTCTGCTTGTCGGCCGCGGCCTTCTCCGCCGCGGCCGACTCGGCAGCCGCCTTGTCGGCGGCCGCCTGGGCCTCGGCTGCCTTGGCCTGGGCCGCCTGGAGGACCATCTCCAACGTCGGCGGATTGGAGGCAAGCCGCGCGACGAGCTTGCCGTCCGCCGTGTGGTACATGCGGATCTCGCCGGTCCAATCACCTGCGATGACGCGCCCGCCGTCGTGCGTCAGGGCGACTTCCAGGCCAAGCTCGGAAAACGCGTCAAAGGCCCGGACCTGCTTGCCTTCGCCGTCCCACAGCTTCACCACGCGGTCGCGTCCAATCGATGCCAGGCGGCCATCGTGAATGAAGTGAACCGCGGCTACTCCGCCGCCGTGCGCGTTGATGCTACGGATGGCTTTTCCGTCGATCATGTTCCAGTACTTGATCGTGCCATCTTCGCTGGCGCTGGCCAGGACATTCGAATCGGCCCGCCAACTGATGCCGGTCACGGGGGCCTTGTGCCCGTCGAGGTTGTAGAACTCGCGATCAGTGCCGGCCTCCCAGACCCACAGGCCCCCGCTGCGGTCGGCCGTGGCCAGGAGCACGCCGTCGGGGCTGAACTCGACGGCATAGATCCAGTCGGTGTGTTTCTTGATCTCGGTCACGAGAGAGCCGTCGGCGGTCGAGTAGACTCGGACGATTTTCTGCGGCCCGCCCAGCGCGACGAGGGTGTTGGCGGCGTTCATGTCGGCCGCCAGGACCACGTCGAGTTCATCGCCGACCTGGAAGGCCCGCTTCCCGGTCTTCACGTCGTAGACCGCCACGATCCCCAGGCTGGCCCCGCGACCGCCGCCTGCCAAGAGAAGCGATCCGGAGCGGTTGAAGCGAAGCGAGAATGCCGTGCCCTCCGGATACGGCAAGATCCCCAGCAGCTCCGCGGTATTCGTATGGTAAAGAACGATCTGCTGTTGGCCGGCAATGGCTGCCAGCGGCGCCCAGGGGCTGGCCGCGATTGCCGTGACCGCGCCAGGGCGGGCGCTGTAGACGGGCGGCTGCCGGGTCAGTCCGGCGGGCATGGCCGGTTCGCCCTCGGGCTTGCCGGCCCCGGCAGGCACGGTCATCTCCAGGCCGGCCTTTTTCTTGACCTGGGCCGTGGAGCCTTTGTCTTTCAGCGCGCCTCCGGCGATCCACTTCCGGATCAGTTCCAGTTTGGCGTCGGCGATCTTGCCCTGGTTGGGCGGCATCGCCGGTTGTTCCTTGTGGGAAACGAGGTTCCACAAGTAAGAGCCGTCGGGATCGCCGGCCGTGACGACCTCTCCGCTGGCGCCGCCCGCGATCACGCGCTCGTAGCTGTCCAAGGCCAGGTCGTTCTGGGCCTTGCTCTGGCTATGGCAAGTGAAGCAGTGTTCGCGGAAGATCGGCCGGATGTGGTCCTCGAAGGTGATCTTCTCTTCGGCCTTCTCCTGCGCGGCCGCGGGCCCAGCCCCGGCCAACAGCGCAGCCAGGCAGGCCAGGGGGACGATTGCGAATGGTTTGAACATGGCAGGCTTTCCCGGGGTGGGGTGTTGGGTGGCGGGCTATTAGAGTACCGAGTACCGAGTACTGAGTACTCAGACTCAACGTCGATAAAGGTCTCGGACATCATCTGGTTGCGGAGTATCGCATTGACTCCAGTGACTCGAACACTACGACTCCAACATTCCAATACTCCACGGCCCGACTGGTGACTCAATGGTTGAACAGGAATTCTCGGGCGTTAAGCAGGGCCCAGAAGATGTCTTCCAGGGCCTGCTGCTGGTTCTCGACCCCTTCCATCGACTTCTTCACCTTGGCCAGTTCCTCGGGGCTCGGTTTTCGGGACAGGCAGCGGACATAGAGGGTGGTGAGGATCTCGTCCGGCCCCTTTTTGGCGTCCAACAGCGACTTGATCAGCGCGCCGGCGCGGATCTTGTTGTCTACGGTTTCGCCGTTGAGCAGATGGAGCGACTGCGAAAGCGTGGGGTCGTTGTTCACTTCACACGCGCAGACGGTTTCGCGCCGCGAGCGGCCGAAGGTCGTCAGGAAGTAGTTGCTGGTGGTGCCGTCGGCGACCTGGACCGCGCGCGCTCCCAGGGGCAGTCCCTGGAACTTGTCCTTGGTCTGGGTGACCTGGCTGATGCAATCCAGAAGCATTTCGGCCTGGATGCGCCGGACGCGTCCGTGGGCGAAGTTCCGCTCGTCCTTTTCGTTGCTCGCGTTGCGGACGGTCGACCGCTGGTAAGCGTGCGAGTTGCAGATGTCCCGAACCAGCTTCTTGAAATCGTACTTGTACTCCACCAGCCTCTTGCCCAAGGCGCCGAGCAATTCAGGATTGCTGGGCGGATTGCTGACGCGCATGTCGTCGACCGGATCGACGATACCGATGCCGAAGAAATGGGCCCAGACGCGGTTGGCGGCGCTGGCGGCGAAGAAAGGGTTGTCGGACGCCGTAAGCCACTCGGCGAGCAACTGGCGTCGGTCTTTTCCCTTGGCATCCGGCTTCGGGCCTCCGAGGAACTTCGGTTCCATCGGGCGGTTTCCCACCGGGTGGCGCACCTCGCCGCCGCCTTGGTTGAACACGATGGTCTCGCGGTAGTCTTCCCCCTGCTTGCGCCCGATCTGGCCGAAAAAGGCGGCGAAGCTGTAATAGTCGTCCATGGTCCATCGGTCGAAGGGGTGGTTATGGCACTGGGCGCACTGGACCCGGATGCCCATGAAGACCTGCGCGACGTTCTCGGTGGTCTTGAGCGTATCGGTCTCGACCTGGTAGAAATTCGTGGCCGGGTTGCGGAAAGTGCCGCCGCTGGCGGTAAGCAGTTCGCGGACCATTTCGTCCAGCGGCACATTGTTGGAGATCTTTTGAGTGAGCCAGTCGCTGTAGAGATAGGCCGATTTGTAGCTCACCTGGTTGTTCGACTTCACCATGAGCAACTCGGCCCATTTCATCGCCCAGATCTCGGCAAACTCTTTCCGCTCCAGGAGGCGGTCGATGAGCTTCGCGCGTTTGTCCGGCGCCTGGTCGGTCAGGAACTGCTGGTACTCTTCCTCGGTCGGCAGCTTGCCCGTGATGTCGATCGAGACGCGGCGGAGAAAGACCTCGTCGGAGCAGAGTTCGCTGGGCAGGATCCGGAGCCTTCGGAGCTTGGCGTCGACCAGTTCATCCACGTAGTTGACCGGCTGCTCTTGGGGAGGGGAGTACTGCAGTCCGGCCGGCAGCACGAGGATCTGGCCCCCCACGGTCTTGGTCTCGAATCGGGCCAGCACGAATGCCTCGCCGCGGTTCTTGGCGGTGACCAACCCGTTCTCGGCGACCGGCGCCGAGTTGTCGTTGTTACTCAGGTAGACCGCCAGAGTGGTGACATCGCGGTCGGTGCCGTCCGAGTATTTCGCGCGGACGATGAATTGCTGCTTCGTCTCCGCCCCCTCGAGGACGACCTGACGGGGATACAATTCGACGCTCTCGACGCTGGGAACCGCTCCGGGGTCCTTGGGCGCTCCGGCCTGGATCCAGCCCAGCAGCGTTCGGTAATACTCGGAATCCTTTTCAAACCGCTTGCCGCCGGTGTGCGGCACCTCGCCGAGGGCCTTTTCCAGAAGCAGGCTCCGCTCGGGGAGGGCAAGATTAAGGCGGCGGAAGCCGATTTCGCGAGTGAGGCGGTAGTAGTCGCCCTCCGGGTCGAAGCCGAAGAGGGAGAGGCGGAATCCATCTTTGCCCGAGGCGGCCCCGTGGCACCCGCCCACGTTGCACCCCGCGCGCATGAAAACCGGCATCACGTCGAGCTGATAACTGATGGGGCGCGCGGCCGCCGCATCCTTCACGGTAACCGGGATGCTGGCGGTCTGGCCGCCATACTCGGCCGTCAAATTGGTCTGCCCGTCGGCCGCCGGGTAGAGGATCGCACCATCGACCTTTGCGAGTTTGCCGTCGGCCAACGTGATCTTGGCCTTGGCGGTCACGTCCTCGGTAACGCCGTCGGCGCGCGTGGCGACCACGATGAACTGCTGGCGATCGGCGGCGGTCGAAAGATGAATGTCCGGTGGAAACACATCGATCCGGGCCGGCTGCGGCTGAGCTTGGACGGCAAAGGCGGTTCCCAAGACGACTGCCAGCATCAGGAAACCCGGCAGGTTCTTTACGATGTCACGTCGCTTCATGGCAACACTCGAAAAAGAGGGGGGAGAGTCGAGAGTCAAGGGTCGAGAGCCAGAGGTTTGAAGCAGACTTCGACGGATCAAATTCGAGTCCTCCACTCCGACTGCCTGGCTCTCGACTCAAAGCTCTCAGCTTTTTTGGAGTCGCAATTGTTCGAGGCGGCTGAGGGGTTTTTCGGCCGGCTTCGTCTCTTCCGGCTTCGGTTGGGGTTTGGGTTGTTCGGCGGGCTTCTGGGGAAGCGGCTTCTGGATCCGAAGTTCACCGCCGCCGATCATGTGCGTGATCGGCTCACCCTCCGCGGTGACGATGGCCCGGCACAAGAGCGACTTGTGCTGGCCCGGGGGCGAATTCGCGGTGGTCTTCACGGGAAAGGTCAACTGCTTCGTTTCCTTCGTGATCTCTTTCGGCTCACTGGTTACCTCGTTGGGAAGACCGAGCAATTCGATCTTAGCCGGGCCGTCGAAGGGCTTGTTCTGCGCGACCTCGATGGCCACTTGCCCCGACTGGCCTTGCTCGACGGCGGCGGGCGTGTAGTTAAACCTGAAGAACGGTTCGGACACGTCCAAGTCCGCCAACTGGGAGGAAACGATCACCGTGCCGTCGCCGACGGTCGCCTGGCCGAGCACGGCGATCTTCCACTTCCGCACCGTCGCGCCGCCGTTGGCCGTCACCGGCATGATCACCTCGTTCTGCCCCTCGGGAATTGCAACGCTCGTTGGCGTGGAAACGCCCGGAGGATTGTAAAGCATCGAGAGGGTAATCGGCGCTTTGAAACCTTCATCGCGCTTTGCGACGATTTTCAGGGCCATTTCACCGCTCTGCACCAGCGGGACCTTCGGCTGCACGATTTCCACCTGGTAGGGCACTTTCTGGGCCACCGCCGCGGCAATGCGTTCCGTGTAATGGTTCCAGATCTCTCGGTTGTTCTGGCCGCGGACCATCGAGGCACGCTGTCGCAACCGGCCCTCCACCTTCGGGTCCGCCGTTGTCCGCCCGATCACGTCGGCCAGCGACCCTGCCAGCGGAGCATCGGCTGCCGCCGCGAGCAGCACGGGCACCGTCGTCTGGTCCGCCGTGATGGGGACCGTTTCCATGCTGATGCCCGCCGGCAGATCCTTGATCTCCAGCGCGAGGTCGCCGCCGAAGTCCTCGCGCTGGGCGCTGACCAGCAACGCCAGCCGGTTGCCCTGAGGAACCGGAGCCGTGATATCGACGAACTGCTGCCTCTCCGGAAGGCCCAGCGTCAGCCGCGGCTTGACCTCGGTCACTTCCACTCGGTAGACATACGTCGGACCGCCCTTGAGCAATTGGTCCTGGACGATCACCACGTACTGGTCATCTTCCGGAGCGGTCATCCGCAGGTAACTGTCCGGCGCGCCGCTGTCATCGTTACCCCCGACGCCCGCCCCGTTGCTGGCGCGGAGGACGGTCAGGACGGAATCCAGGGGAGATCGAATCGCGCGGGCGTACACGCGGACATCGAGCACCTGTCCCTTCTTCGCCGCAAACTTGAAACAGTCGACGTCGCCGTCTTGCCCGATCACGCCGTTGAAGGCCGCCGGGGCTTCCCCTGCCGTCGCTTCGCCGGCGCCGTTGTTCGGCTCCGCCTCCATGACATTATTCAGTTCCCCCAATCGGAATTCGTTGAGCGAAGGCGCCGAGCCGAGAGGATCCTGGGCGACCAGCCCGAACATCGGCTGCGGTCCGCCGGGCAATGTCACGCTGGTTTTCCACGGACCCGCCGCATCTCCCAACCACTCGACCTCCAGGGCCTGACCGAACCTTCCGCCCGCGGGATACACGGCCATCGGCCGGGGAAAATCGCCCACGTGGAGCCGGTAACGGCAACTGCCGTTCCCGCCGAACGAGCTTTCGCGGACCTGCACCACGTAGGCGCCGTCCTCCGGCGCCTGCACGGAGCACGCGGCGTCCTGGTAGACCAGTGGATTGTCGTCGGATCCGGCGAGGACGAACCGGTCTTTGTTGAGGATGGCGACGTAGGGGTCGAAAAACGTCTCTCCGAGCCGGATCCCTTCGACCTCCACGGAAATCCTCTGACCTTTCTTCGCCTCCACCTGGAAGTAGTCAACGTCTTCGTTCTCCACGACGCCGCCTACGGTGACATTCATGCCGATCTTCTGCGGCTCGTGAAACTCGTTATTCGGTTCAGCCTCGTCGATCTGCGGCAGAGGCCCGACGCTGAACTGCAAGAGATTGCTGATCCCGGAAGCGGCACGCACGCGGAACGCGTGCAAACCGAGGCGGCAGTACGGCGCGATGGCCAGGCGGGCCTTGATCCGCTTGCCTTCCACAACCTCGAAATGGGCCACCCGGATGCCCGGATAATAGAGCAAGAGTTCCTGAGCGTCGGCAAGCCGGGGCCCGTCGATGAAAACCTCCACCTCGGTCCCGCGCTGTCCGCCGCATGGAGCGATGCGGCCGATCTGCGGATCGGCGGCAAGAAGGGGAGATCCGACTAGAACGCTCGCCAGGACGAGCAGCCCAATCGTGGACGGGGCCCCATTGGATTCCGAGCGGGTAGTGTAGCACGGAACTTTGTGCCATGAATCCCGACGCGGAGCGTCGTGCCACGCCTGGTGCGAAGCCACGCGGTCGCAAACCATCGGATCACTCCTCAATACTTGTGTCTTGCGGCTGTGCCCGGGACTCTACGCCAAGAGGTTCTGGCAAATGGTGCCGTCGCGGACGATGGCCAGCGGGCGGTCGCCCGGCGCGATCAGCCGCTTCTCAAAGTCGATTCCCAAAGCGTGATAGATCGTTGCAAACAGATCCGACGGACCGACCGGATCGGTCTCCGGATCCGATGCCGTCGCATTGGAACTGCCGATGATTACCCCGCGTTTGATCCCGCCGCCGGCCAAGACGACGCTGAAGACCTTCGGCCAGTGGTCGCGTCCCGCGTCGCCGTTGATCTTGGGAGTCCGGCCAAACTCGCTGGAAATCATCACGAGCGTCTCGTCCAACAGGCCGGTGCGGTCGAGGTCGCGGATGAGGGTCGCGAAGGCTTTGTCCAGCGCGGGCATCTGGCCTCGCATCCCGCCCACGATATTCGTGTGCATGTCCCAGCCGCCGTAGGTAACCGAGACCACGCGGACGCCCGCGGCCACCAGGCGGCGGGCCATCAGCAGCCGCTGTCCCGCGGCATTCCGGCCGTACTCGTCGCGAATGGCGGCCGGTTCGGCATCGATGTTGAACGCCTCTCGCGCCTTTTGCGAACTGATCAGGCTGTAAGCGCTCTGGTAGAAGGAATCCATTGCAGCGACCGAGTCCGATTTCTCGAGCTTGGCAAAATGCTCATTCACCGCATCCAACGCGGAGCGACGGCGCGTGAAACGGGCCTCGTCCACCCCCGACGGCAGAGCCAGGTCGCGGACTTGAAAGCCATTGCTGGCCGGGTCGGCCCCAAGACTGAACGGGCCGTAGGATGAGCTCAAGTAACCGGTCGCGGCAAAGGTATCCGGCTGGCTGGGAATGCAGACGTAGGGCGGAAGCGACTCCCGCGATCCCAATTCGTGGCTGACCACGCTTCCCAAGCTCGGATAGACGACCGCCGGACTCGGCCGGTATCCGGTAAACATGTTGTGGGTGCCGCGCTCGTGCGCCGCTTCGCCGTGGGTCATCGACCGGATGACGGCGATCTTGTCGGCGATCGAGGCAATCTCAGGCACCGTTTCGCAGAAAACCTCGCCCGCAATCTTAGTCGGGGTTACGCCGAACGAGCCCCGGTATTCCAGGGGGGCGTAAGGCTTCGGGTCAAAGGACTCCTGGTGGGCCATGCCGCCGGGCAAGAAAAGATGCAGGACACTTTTGGCCTTGCCCTTCGCCGGGCTTCCGCCCTCCGCAGCTCGTGCGCTCTGAAGCCGGAGCAGGTCTCCGAGGGTAAAGCCCAAAGCGCCGAGCGCGCCCACGGTCAAGAACTCCCGGCGAGTCGGCTTGAACAGCGGATTGCCGGTGCACGTGCATTTCGACATGGCTTCTACTCCCTGTCACGTCCGGTCCGTGCGCAGCACGGACCGAAGATCCTGTGTTTGCTTTGGGTAAAGATGGGAACACCGCAAGCTCGCAGACCTGCGGAGTCAACCGTGGAGGTATCAACCGGTGTGGGTCAAAGGAAGCAAGTGTCGCCTCAATGCGCTCGATTGCTTGCTTCCGCTGCTTGTGTCGTGGGTCAAGGTGGGTCTGCGGATTTTTATCTACCGCAGTCGGCAAAATTCTAGCGAACTGCTGACACCAAGCAATCCCGTGCTAGCACCGGCGATCGACCCCACGGTGCCCACGACCACCCGCCACCCCTCTGCATGGTGGAGATAAGCGAAGGTCTGTCGGTTTTGCAGGGTGTAGGGTGGCAAGAATGGGAAGAATGGCCGAGCTACTTCACTGTTTGACCGTTGAACTGAGGTCAGAAACAGGTCTGTGAACCAACGGTAAACCGATGGCATTTCATCGCTTTCGCGGCTGGCAGGCCGGGCAGAAAAACGTAGACCGCTGCACCTGAACGAGCCGGACAATTGTTTTCCTTCCGCAGCGGAGGCAGGGTTGGCCGGCCCGCTGATACACCTGGTGCCGCTCTTGATATCCACCCGCCTGGTCCGCCGGAGTACGATAGGTTCCGTCCGACAGTGTCGAGCCCTGGCAGATAATCGCCTCGCCGAGCACTTCGGCAACGGCGCTGCGCAGCCCGGCCCATTGCTGCGGCCGGAGCCGGTCACACGTGAGTTCGGGGTGGATTCCCGCACGGTGCAGGATTTCTGAAGCATAGAGGTTCCCGATCCCGGCCACGGCGCGCTGATCGAGCAAGGCTACCTTGATGGCCCTCCGACTCTTCTCCAGCCGGCCGCGGAGTTGCTCGGTCGTGATCTCCAGTGCGTCGGGACCGATCTTTTCGGATCCCAAATGCTCGCGAAATTCCGCCGCGGACAAGAGTTGCACGACGCCGAGGCCTCGCACGTCCCAAAAAACGACCCGGCGTGCTGATTCCCCCTGCAGGTCTATCACCAGCCGCATGTGGCTGCGGTTGGGCGGATCGGACAATAGAACACGCCCTGTCATGCGAGGTTCGATCACGATTCGGTCCCCGGAATCGAGCCGGACCACGATCCGTTTGCCGAGCCGCTCCACTGCAGAAATGGTCCGCCCGACGATCCGCCTGCGGAAATCCCGTACCCGCGGGTAAACCTGGATCGGCCGCAGCCGTGAAGGAGGCCGCCGCAGGCCGACAATGCGGCTGCCCGCGATCGGAAGGAGCCCGCGACGCATCGTTTCTACTTCAGGAAGTTCGGGCATCGGAGCGAAGCACCTTGACGATCACGATGGTTACGTCGTCCTCCTGGGGAAGGCCGCCGCGGAACTGCGTGGTCTCGTCAAAAAGCGTTTCCACGATTTCGCGGGCCGGCAGTTCGGCGTGGGCCCGGATGCAGTCGATGGCGCGAGCGTCTCCGAACCTGCGTTTCTCGCGGGATTCCGTTTCTGCGACCCCGTCGGTGAACAGCGCAAGGATCTGTCCCGGCAGGAGTCGGATCGGCTGCTTCGCCGGCACCACGACAGCCTGGTCGATGCCCAAGGGAATGCTGGTGCTCTCCAGCACCTCCACGAGTCCCGAGGGATCGATCAGGTAGGACTGCTGCCCGGCCCCGGCGTAGACCATGCTCAGATCCGCCGGGTCAATCCGCGCGAAAGCAAGCGTTACAAAGTGCAGGATCTCGCTGTCTCTTAACAAGACGCGATTGGCTCGCGTAAGGATCTCCGATGGATCGTCCAACACTTGGGCGAGGGTCCGCAGGCACGCCCGCGTTTCCGCCATGACCAGGGCCGGTCCCATCCCATGGCTGCTCACGTCGCCGACGACTACTCCCAGCCGTCCGCCGGGCAACGGGATATAGTCGAAGTAGTCGCCCGCCGTCTCGGCGGCCGGCACGGCTTTGCCGTACATCTCGAAGCCTGGACAGCGTGGCGGAGCGTCGGGAAAGAGCCGCTGCTGGATCTGCCGGGCGATTCGGAACTCCTCTTGCGCCGCGCGCAAGGTTTCTTCGGCCACGTGCCGCCGCATCCGCTCGATGCCGTAGCGCAATGAGCGAACAAGCAGCTCGTCGCTGACCTGCCCTTTGACCAGGTAGTCCTGGGCGCCGGCCTGCACCGCCTTCACGGCGGCCTCACGGTCGTCGAGGCCTGTCAGAACGATGATGGGAACATGCTCGTTGCGATCGTACATCGCCTGGAAAGTTTCCAGCCCAAGGCCGTCGGGAAGGCTGAGATCCAGAAGCACCGCGTCGACGTTCCCTTCCGCACATCGTTCGATGCCGGCGGCCAACCGGTCGCAATGCAGCAGCTCAAAGCCGCCGTCCCACCGGTCCGCCAGCAGGCTGCGAAGGATCCAGACGTCGTCCAAATCGTCCTCGACCAGCAGAATCCTCGTACGCTGGTTGTCCATGTCAGGCATCCCGGGGCAGTTGGACGGTCTCAAACCAGTAGGCGGTCAACGCCCTCATCAAATCCACCCACGCTCGGTAGGTCGAGGGCTTCGTGACATAGGAGTTCGCACCCGCCGCGTAGCAGAATTGGATGTCGTCCTCGGCCATGGACGTGGTCAAGACAATCACCGGCACGAACCGCCAGGCATCCACCTTTCGCAGTTCGCGCAGGGACTCCCGGCCGTCTTTCCTCGGCATGTTCAAGTCGAGCAGCAGAAGATCGGGCCGCACCGCATCCGTCCGCTCGCCGCGGCCGCTGTTGGATCGCACGTACTGCAGCAGTTCCTCGCCGTCGCACGCGGTCCGCAGGCGGTGCCGCAGACCCGTCTCGGCAAGCGCTTCGCGGACCAGCAGGCAGTCGTCGGCGTCGTCGTCGACCATCAGGATGGTGAACATACGCTCGCATCCTGCCATCGCTCGTGTTTCTCTTGTTTGCGGTGTACGGCCGGCAGCACCACGACAAAGGAGGAGCCTTCGCCCGGCTTGCTTTGCGCAGAAATCGTTCCGCCGTGCCGCTCGACGATCTTCCGGCAGATGGCCAGCCCGATGCCGGTCCCTTCATAGACATCCCGGGGATGGAGCCGCTGAAACACGCCGAAGATCCGCTCCGCGTACTCGTCCTCAAAACCGATCCCATTGTCCTCGACGACGATCCGGCATTTCTCATCCGCGGCCGATCCCTGGCTGCGCTGCTCCCGGGGCGTGATGAACCGCCCGTGCACTCGGATGACCGGTGGTTCCTCCGGCCTGCGGAACTTCAGGGCGTTTCCGATCAAGTTCTGAAACAACTGCCGCATCTGCACCGGATCCGCCTGGATCGACGGCAGCTTCCCGATCTCCACCAGCGCGTCGCTGGCCTCGATCTGCACTTCGAGGTCCGAGACGACCTCCGCGGCAATCTGCGCAAGATCCACGCGAACGAATTCGTGTCCCTTGGTGGTTACGCGGGAAAGCGTCAGCAGCGCGTTGATCAACCGCTGCATCCGTTCGGCGGCGTCCTGGATCCGGTCGAGGCACTCGCGGGAGGAGTCGTCGAGAGCTTCCTGCGACCGCGTCTGGAGCCGATCGGCAAACGTGCGGATCTTTCGCAGCGGCTCCTGCAGATCGTGCGAGGCAACGTAGGCGAACTGCTCCAATTCCCGGTTGGACCGCTCCAGTTCGGCGGCGTAGCGGGCCTGCTCCTCCTCGGCTTTCTTGCGGAGGCTGATGTCGCGCACGAAGAACGTCATCACCGGCAGGCCCCGCTGCTGGCCGATCGTCATCGCCATTTCAGCCGGAAAAGTCGCTCCGTCGGCCCGGACCGCCGTCACTTCCACGCGCTGTCCGAGCATCGAGCCCTCGTGGGCCTCTAGGTAGCGATCGATGCGGTTCTGAAAACCCTCGCTCTTTGAGGGCGGAAAGAGGATCTCGGAAGGCCGCGTGCCCAGGACGCGGTCGCGAGCGTGGCCGAAGGTGGATTCCGCCGCGCGGTTGAATTCGGTGATCACCCCCTCGTGGTTGATCGTGATGATCGGGTCCAGCGATGACTCGAGGATCGCCTGTTTTCTCGCCTCGCTCTCCGAAAGCGTTTCCGCAAGGCGAGGATCGCCGGCCGCTGCCCGGTGGATGACGGCCAAGCCGAGCGGTTTCGCGGACTGCGGATGGTTGATCCGGAACATCCTGGTCTCGACGTCCAGGATCTCGCCGTTGGTCGCGTTGCGAAGCTGGCTGTGACCCTCCCACTGCCCCACGGTATTTACGGCGACGATTGCCACGTTGCGGAGTTCCTTCCACGAGATGTCCGTGTAGAACTCGTGAAGCGCAGCCGCGACGATTTCCCGGTCTGAGGCCATGCCGATCATTCGCCGTGCCGCCGGGTTCAGGTAAATCGGCCGGCCCTGGGTATTGGCCAGGCAGAGAAAGTCGTCGCAATGCTCGGCAAGAGCGGCGAAACCGAGCATCTCATGCCCGCCGAGGACTCCGGCTGGATCGGTCATCGCCTGGTCTCGCTGGTCTTCGCATCCTGGCCGGCCTCGGGAGAAGGCTGCAGCCCGGCGATCCGAGCGAGGATCTCGCGTCGTTGGCTTCCCGTGGCCCGTCGCGCCGCCATCCCGTAATAGATCTTCGCGACGTTGGGTTTTCCTGCCTCCTCAGCTTGCCGTCCGCGCTGGAGCCACCCGGCCGCTTCCTGATCGGCCGCCTGTTCGGCCAGGCCCAACTCCGCGTTGATCGCCGCGACGCTTGGAACGCCGCGGCCCGCCCTGCTCACTCGGGCCTCGTCCAAGCGAGCGGTCCAGGCGTCATTCCCCGCAGGCGCGGCATTCGTAGAGCGAACCCGTCGGTCAACAAGCCCCGCTTCGAGCGCCTCGAAATCGTGGATCGTGGCGGTGATCCCAACTCCGGCAGCGCTGCGGCCTGTACCGAACGCCCGGGTGCCTCCAAGCAACCGGGCTGAACCGAACGACTGGACTCCCGAGCCCGCGCGGTCAACGCCGTCCAGCCAGGCCCCTCCTCGATCTGGGACAGACACCGAGGTTCCCACGGTAAAATAGGAATAGGTCGGCAACTGGACCGCGGATGCACGCTGCCCGAACGTCGGCATCGACGCCAATCCCAGCACCACGCCCGCTGCACCCAGCCGCAACAGTCCCATGTTACCACTCCAATCGGTGGACGACGCCGTGATCACGGATCGCCGTGGCCCTGGCGTCTCCGCAACACCATTGTACAGGCCCATGGGACCGGGGCCAGTTTACCCGCGACTGGCGTGTTTCAGCCGCAGCCGCGTCCGGTCGCCCTCATCGCGGCGTTCGATGACCTTGTAGTCGTGGCCCTTCGACGGTGCGTCCGGCTCCATCCAGCCTCGTTTCTGGGCAAAAGCCAGCGCCTGCTCGGAAAACTGGTTAAACCCTTTGCCCACCGTACCGTCCTGGGTCTTGAAATAGTAGACCTGGGAGAGCAGTTTTTCATCGTGGTCCGTGGATTCGCTGTCCAGTTGCCGCCCGTCCCAATCCCCGCCGATAAACTCGAGCACAAACCGCTTCATCCTTTCCTCCCTTTCACAAAAAGCGTGATGGAAATTCGGATGGTTTTCATGATGCGCAGCAGGAAGAACTGCCTCGCCGGAACGTGCTACGAAATCTCCTGAATGGCCGCCTGCGGCCCGCGTGAATCCTGGAGCGTCCAAACGCAATGGATGCCAGTTTAGTGCCCCTGCGGGGACGGGTCAAGCGTCTTCGTAAGAGGGCCTCTCATGCCATGCCAAGAAGGCCGGACGGCGACGACTCTCCGCTCTGAAACCGCTGGATGTGCATCCGCCAACGAAGTCTCAGAAGCCGGGCTGCGATCCATTGACAGTCACGGCGCTGGGCCGCTATCCTGGGAACTGTACTGTCATTGTTCTGCAATTGTCCTGAATCCCGTTCCGGCGAATGCCACGTTCTGACCAGATCGCCTGTCGCATCCGCGGCGAACTTCGCCAGGGCCAATTCGGCTACGCCGGTGACCGGTTCCTGACGGTTCGGGAATTGGCCGAACGTTTTGGGATCTCGCTCAGCACGGCCCAGAAAGTCGTCCGCCAACTGAAGGACGAGGGTCTGCTCGTCGGCGATTCGACCAATCCGGCAAAGATCAGCCTTGAAGCCGTCTCCGGCGGTCCGGCCGAGTCGGGAGGACCGAGACGCTTGGGACTCGTCGTTACGAACATCGCCAGTCCTTTCTTCAGCAGCCTCTGCCGCCACGTGCAATTCGTGGGGCTCGAACTGGGCTGTCAAGTCCTCGCCGCCAGCAGCGAGTACGACTGCTTGCGCGAGGAGAGGGCGATTCGAGGTTTCCTGGAGATCGGAGTGGAAGGTCTCCTGATCTGTCCGGGGCTGGCGGATGAGTGCACCCGTCTCTATCGCGACCTGCTCGCCCGCGGCGTGCCCGTCACCTTCGTGAGCCGCCGAGTCCCTCAATTGGAGGCGGATTACGTCGTCGCCCACAACTTCGTCGGCGCTGCCTCCGTGGCCGGGCATATGCTCAACATGGGCTACCGCTCGTTCGGCTATATCGCGTTCGGGCCGCGTCTGGACCCCGACGTTCGCCTGAGCGGTTTTCGCTCGGCGCTGCAGGAAGAAGGGGTCGAACTGCCCGACGAACGGGTTGTCGCAGGCGAAGGGCGCGACATCCAGCACGGCTATGCGGCAATGTCGCACCTGATGCAAGGCAAGAACCGCCCGCGCGCCGTTCTGGCGTACAACGACCTACTCGGGATCGGAGCACTTCAGTATTGCCGCGACCAGGAGATCGACGTGCCCGGCGAGGCAGCGGTGGCTGGGTTCGACAATCTGCCGGAATCTCGCGTCACCACTCCGCCGCTGACCACGGTCGACTATGGCGTCGAATCGATGGCGCGGCTAGCGGTGCAAACCCTTTTGGGCCGCATTCGCGACCCGCGCCGTCTGCCCAACCGCATCCTCCTGGAACCGCACCTGGTCGTCCGGCAGAGCACCGATCCAGACGCCCGCGATCCGGCAGCGTCCGAGAAGACGGGAAGCAGTCAAGCCGGTTCTTCCATCCCTTTCTAACCCTGCGAGAAGCATCATGGCTGTCCGAGAAACCGGAGTGAGCTATTACGGTCTGAGCCACGTGGAACACGCGGAGCGCGATTTCCAGGAGATGCTCGACCACAACTGCACCGCCGTGCTGTTGGCCCTCTCGGAATTCGACATCGACTTCTGGTTTCCCAATATCAAGGCGGTCGCCGCCCGGGCGAAGGACATGGGCCTGACCGTGTATTTGGACACCTGGGGCATCGGCAAGTGGTTCGGCGGCGAGCCCCCCAGCCTGTTCTTGACCAATAACCCCGGCAATCGGCAGATCTCCGCGACGACCGGCGAACCGCTTGCCGCGGCGTGCTTCCACACGACGGCCTTCCGCGAATACTTCTTCGAGATCTGCGAGCGGCTGGCCGCCGAAGTCGAGGCCGACGGGTTCTTCTGGGACGAACCGCATTACGCCTTGCCCAAGAGCTACGCTTCGATCACCGGCGGCGCGGGCGACGACTGGACGTGCCGCTGTGGGTTTTGCCGCCGATCCTTTGAGGCGCACTACGGCTACGATATGCCCAAGCTGCTTACGCCCGAGGTGAAACGGTTCCGGCAGGACCGGGCATTGGACATCCTGGAGGCCGCTTCGCGGAAGATCAAGAAGATCCGCCCTTCAAGCAAGATCATCTGCTGTGTGCACGCGACGCTGGGCTCGTATTACGTGACGGAGAACCGCGGCTACGACAATTGGGACAAAGTCGCCCGGTCGGATGCTTGCGACGTGTTCAGCACCACGATCCTCTCCTACCAATTGCCTCGCAGCTTCTTCCGGTCGATCACCCAGCGGACCGTTGACGTCGCGCGCCGCCACGGCAAGTGTTGCCAGCGGTGGCTGATGGGCTACTATCAGGAACCGGAAGATCTTGGCGAGATCCAACAGATCGCACGGTTGTACGCGGAAATGGGCGTGGAGAGCCTCTTTGCCTGGACCTACCGCGGCGGCCACGGAACCGTCCTGGCCGCCCCGCGAGCATTGGGAGTCTGGGATGCGGTCGGCGAGGCGTTTGGAGAGGTTCTTGAGCGATGAAGACAATTAAGATCAAGAGTAAGGAATACGAGCCCCTTAACAGACTCTGGAAGTAACCAGGAGCACTACCATGTCGAACGAGCCCCAGACCGCCCAGGAATCGCCACTCCCTGATTTCGGCTATCTCGAAAAGACGGTCACCTTGATGCGGAAGGTCGAGGCCGAACAAGCGGAGAACATCCGCAAGGCGGCGGCCTTGATGGCCGACGCGATCGCCGAGGACCGCTTGATCCACGTCTACGGCGGCGGTGGACATACGACGCTCGTTATGGGCGAGATGTTTTTCCGTGCCGGCGGCCTGGCGAACATCAACCCGATCATGGAGCCGGGCCTGTCAGTCTTCAATCAGGCGCTGAAGTACCTGGAGCTGGAGCGTTGCGTCAACTACGGCCGGAGCATCGTCAAGTATTTCCGCCTCCAGCCCGGCGACGTATTGATCATTTTCCACAACATCGGCATCAATCCAGCCACGATCGACGCCGCTATGGAAGCCAAAGACGCCGGGGCGAAGATCATCGCCGTCAGTTCGTCGCTCTGGCAGAGCCAGATGCCGGCAGACCACTTCATCCGCCATCCCAACGGCAAAAACCTTTTCGACCTGGCCGATATCGCCATCGACGACTACAACGAGGTGGGCGACTGCGCCGTGCGGATTCCGGGATTCGACACGCCGATCGCCCCGAATTCCAACCTTATTGATTTCTACATCGCGCATCGCCTGGAAATCGAAACGGTCCGGCAGTGCGTGGAGCGCGGCATTGAGCCGCCGGTTTGGCGGAGCGCCAACGCGCCGGGCGGCGACGAATACAACGCCCGTTTTGTCGAAAAGTATCGGCCGCGCGTGAAATACCTGTAACCGCCGAGGAGGCCGCTTGCCATGACTGTTTCGCCGAGCGAGGACCGCGGTTCGGAAGCCCTGAGGGGGCTTCTTGCGAAATACGATGTCAAATCACCGGCTGCCTGGCGGCTGCTTTCCGCTCCCGAGGCGGCGGCCGATTCCGGAAAAGGCCACGATTTCGTCGAAGCGGGCTTCGATGACCTCGTGGAGCTGCTTGTTGTTGTCGTTGGAGAGAGACAGATCGACCAGCGCGTCACCGCGCACATCGTCGGACAGTTCAAAGTTGAGCAGTTGTCCGCTGGCGGTCGTCGAATTGGCGGCAGCCTTGGTCGCCAAGACATCAGCTTCGCGCTGGAGGGTAATCGTCTGACCACACCGGTCTTTCTCGATATCGTCGTCCAGGAAGCCGGACCCGCTGACGATGGCGTCCCGGTCGCAGAGAAACAAAGTCAGCGTCGCGCGGGTGTCGTTGTCGCCAGTGATGTCCCCCGCCCACACGCCGTCAAACGGCCCGCCGAGTTGCGTGCTGGTCAGCGCGAGAAAGACGGCCCCGCCGTTGTTAGCCCCGGGACGGTCCTCGTAAGGCGCGCCCACGACCAGGTCCGGGGACCCGTCCCCATTGATATCGCCCGTGGCCAACGAA
Source organism: Pirellulales bacterium (assembly GCA_013360685.1). GTDB lineage: Bacteria > Planctomycetota > Planctomycetia > Pirellulales > Thermoguttaceae > JABWBD01. The sequence continues at coordinate 494 of JABWBD010000124.1, read as the reverse complement.
GACCCGAACCGGTCGCCAGCTTCATTGGCGCCGCGCGGGGACTGGTCCATGAAGAAGTAATCGCAACCGAAAGAGGGGGCCAGTCCGTCCGAGCCGCCCATAAACACGAACGTGAGCCCCGTGTCATTGACACCTCGCCAGTCTTCCGACGGGGCACCCACGGCCAGATCTGCGTAACTGTCGCCGTTGAAATCGGCTGTGGCCAGGGCGAAGCCGTAGCGGTCCCCATTCTCGACCCTGGCCACCGGGTACTCGCTCAAGACGTCGTCCGGCTGGCGGACGTAATAAAGACCCTGCACGTCAGGGAAAGCGAGTTGCCCGACCCAGCCATCGAAAGCACTGCTCATCAACACAGACAGTCGGCCACCGGTGTGATCATTGTCCTCTCCGGCCTCGGGAGCGCCGATGGCCAGATCCTTGCGTCCATCCCCATCGAAGTCACCGATGGCCAGCGCTGAGCCGAAGCCGCGCACTCCGAGCGGCCAGGTGCCCGG
>JABWBD010000543.1 GCA_013360685.1 Pirellulales bacterium | reverse complement strand
GAGCCCGAAAACCCCCTGGCCCTGGCCTTGGCTCAGATGCCCTTTCGCCACGGCATGCGGCTCCATTCGATTATCGGGACCGGCGGAACGATGCTGCTTGGCGAGCCCGGCGACGGGGTCGTGCCCGTAGCCAGTGCGCGGCTGGCGGGCGTGTGCAGTGAACTCCTGGTTCCGGTCCGTCACGAGCAACTGCACCACGACCGCGCCACGATCGCAGAACTGGCGAGAATCCTCCGGGAGCACGCCGACACGGACTGCCATGGATCACCGCCGGGACAGCAACCGGCCGTCGTCCGCCGGCGTTACGCCGTGGCCCGGGAACCGTTCTGACCGCGTGCCGCTCGCAGGAGGATGCACCCCTGGGTCACCGCGGCCTTGCCCGGAGGGCCCACGCCTGCGCTTGGGCAGGCAATCGTGCCTTCGAGAAAGTGCCAGGCTTGCTTCAGCGCATAGGGTATGGAGCAGGAGCTGACGTTTCCCACGTCTTTGGTAAGCCCGTTGACGACTTCGGCGCGGATGCCGATTCCTTCGAGTTTCATGGAGGCAAACCGCACGATGCCCGAGCCGGCCTGATGGGGAACCACGAACCGGATCTCTTCGGGCCCCACGCCCGTCTCCTGAAGCAGATCGGCCGTGGCGCCGGCCATCGCGCGGGGCGCGGCATCACCGATCTCCATCCCGTTCAGGGAAAACGATAGACGCTGCGAATCACGACCGCACCGGCCGTCGCGCGTCGGCACCAGAACGTCGCGGCGCCAGTGAAAATCGAACGGCACACTCCCGACCGGCGCCGTTTCAGCGGCCGCGCCGAGCAAGGCAAAACGGATCGGATACTTCCGGCTGTCGGCCCTCGCAAGAACGGTCAGAGTGGCCATGTCCCCGAACAGGGCCGCCGTCGGCGCAAAAGCATAGTCGGTGATTCGACTGATGCGGCTGGCGGTGGCGACGAGCAGGAACTGGTCGCGTCCGAGGCTTATCCTCGGGAGCAGGCGATGCTGCACAAGCGACAGGGCCCGCGTATAGCCGCTGCAAAACCAGTTGATCCCCACCACGGGACCGACCGCCATTCCGAGCCGATCGACAAACTGACGGGCAACGTAACGGGGATTCTCGCTCCGCGCGAGGCGGTCGTCGACATACTTTCTCGCAACGGCGACTGGAACCAGGGAAGGGGAGGCAAAGACGACGCCGGCGCAATCGCACAGCTCGCAGTTCGACTCTCGCTTGAGCACTTCCCACGCCCGCAGCGCCATCGTCGTCTCGCCCTCCTCGGAAACGTGGCGCGACTGAATCCCTGTGTGCTGGACAAACTTGCGGGGCAGGCCCTCGCCGAACCACGCGTTTTCGAGTTGCCAAGGCGGCTCGTAGACCGCAATGGCGGAGATGCCGATCGTCCCGGGACCGACCCGTCCGGTCCCGGGAGAATTGGCCACCCCAGCGGCAACACGTTGAACGAACCCGGACACGTGACCCCTCCCAGCCAAAACACTGCCAAACAGCATAATAGCACGGAAGGGTCAATTGAGGAATATGCGGTGTATGGATAAGTTCAGATGTTTTGTGAAAATCCGATTCTTGGGATGGTTAGTCAGGCAACCGCTACGGTCGCACGGTTTACGCTTACCCTCTAGAATAATGGCAAGAACCACCATCTATGAGTAGAAGGAGCGATGGAGTGCGGAGCGTCGGAAGGGTGCAAATGGACTCGCCATTGCCCTACTACCTCCGGGCACGGCGCGAGAGACCGGCGCGCAACGCCTTTAGCCGGCCGGATAATACCGGCCATCGCGAACCGCCCATCGCTTCCCGGAAGAATGACCGACGGGGATATACTTGTCGCCGTAACGGTCCCAGAGCTGACCCGTTTCGGCGTCGTAGATGGTGGCGAGAAGCCTGACGCCGACGATCACCCAGCGTCCGTCTTTCGTCAGCCGGACGAAGACCTTGCCGCCCGTCATGGAGTATTCCTGCGCCAGGTCGGGGTTTTCGCGAAGCCGCTGCTGGCGTTCTGCCTCGGTCGCCCGAACATCCATCCGCCGGGCCTCCTGAGTGGTTCCTTCTCCCAGCGCGTGCCAGAATGTCCCGTCGGATTGCAGGTAGCTCCACGCCCGGCGGTTCAGACGCGGACTGAAGTGGTTGTAGATGCAACCGACTTTAAGCTCCTCGCGAGGCACGGGCACCGGCTTATCCGTGAGGAGGTCGTAGCGGTAGATGGTGTCGCGATCGGCGGCTTGCGGGACGACCTGGGCCGGCGCGCCCGAATTGCCGGCCAAGACAAGAACCAGTAGGAGAGCGCGGGGCTTCATGGGCCAACTCCTCGAAAATCTTTGTCCGCACCAACGGTCCGCCGCTGTGCGGAAACAGGTTCCCTTCGGTGAGCACCCTCCTACGCGCTCGCTTGGAGACTTCAATCTTAATTACCCGGCATCACCGTTTGAAGCTCAAAACCGGGTCGCTTTCTTTCGCCCCGACCATCTTGAAGTCAAACGCATTCTTGTCGCGCGGCGTCAGATCGGCGATCAGGACCCCGCCCGATTCCGGTTCCATGGCGATCGTGGCGCCGTCCACGGCGAAGGCGCCTTTCAGCGTCTGCGACTTCTTGCCTTTCGTGTACGTCCATTGGAACCCGCCCTCCTTGGTCAAGGCAAGTTCGTAGCTCGAGCCGCCGGGGCCGGATGCCTTCCAAACGCCTTGGAGGTCTTCCGCGGCCAGTTTCGGACCGGCGGGGGCCGGTTGTGCCGGAGGCTTGGGGGCCGGCGTGCCGGAAGACTTGTACGTGAGCATGTCGTAGAGCTGCTTGGAGACGGTGTCGCCGGGAACGGAGGCCAGCACCTTGGCGAGCTCGGCGGCGGCCGCATCGCTGTGCCCCATGGTCATGTACTGGTAAGCCAGGACGAAGCGGGCGTCGGCGGCATCGGGTTTCGCCTTCAGGTATTCCTCCAGCTTCCGAAGCTGCTCGGTGTACACGTCGACGTTCGGGTAGAGGCCGACGAGCGTCGTCCAGTCCCAGCCGGGGCCGACGGCCAGCACCGCATTGAGCGTGGCCGCCGCCTCGCGATACTGGCCGAGAGCGAACAGGCATAAGGCACGGAACTCGTGGAGCGCCGCGTCGCCGGGCATCCCCTGGATCGCCTGGTCCGTTAGATCGAGCGCCTGCTTGTACTGCCCCTGCAGAAACACGGCCCGGGCCTGGTCAAACGTGGTGAGCACGGCCGGGGACACGCCCGGGGGAAGCGGCGTCGCCACCTCCGCACCGGCGGGCTGCGCGGCAGCGGCGGTCTCGGCAACCGGCTCCGAATACATCACGATCGGCTGTGAATAATCGTAGACCACCGTGCTGCCGGTGTCGTAATAGGGATTGCTGTAGCCCCAGAGCCCGAAGCCGTAAGCCACGGTGTTCAAAGTCCAGCCGGTAACGGCAAAGGCCGACCAGACGGGGTGCTCGTCCCACATATGTCCCCAGTAATCGCCCCAATCGCCGTGCCAGCAGCCATTGTGCCAGTCGTCGTGCCAGGGATGCCGGTCGTCGGCCCAATTCTGCCAGTCCTCACGCCGATCGTTCATGAAGTCTTGACGCGAGTCCTGCCAATCCTGGGCAAAGTCTCCCCGGTTCTCAAGGCGGTTCTGGAGATTCTCGTGCCGATCCGACACCCAGTCCGAACGGTTGTTGCTGATCTGGTCCCATCGGCTCGATTCGCCCAGACCGGGAAGCTGTGCGGGACGCTCGCCCGCGCCGGGGAGCCTTCTGCCGGCAACTGCGCCCAATCCCGCGCCGATTCCCGCAGCGGGAAGCGTGGAGATGCCCGGACGGCTGGAAGGAAGTTGGCCCGGTCGATCCGCGATCCCGGGCCGGGTGGACGGCAGTGTACCGGGCCGGTCACCGACCCC
>JABWBD010000003.1 GCA_013360685.1 Pirellulales bacterium | reverse complement strand
CCGGCGGCGACGTGTCCGCAGAGCTTCGCGGCGGTCTCGCGCCCGGCCCGGCGGCAATGGCGGTGGAACTCCGCCGCGAAGCCGTGTCGCTCTTGGATTGCCGGGCCGTTTGCGACATTCGAACCGAGCTGGAGCGGATCCGAGCGGCCGAAATGCGGCGACGAAAGATGGCGGCCCGCCTGTCGGCCGCCAGCCGGACCCTGCCTCCGCCCGACCCCGCGATCCTGGAAAGGACCAGGCTTCTCGAAGATCTGCTGGCCCGGGTCGAGCAGGTCGCCGCGGACATAGTGCGGATCGAGCAGCGGATCCTTGTCGACCTTTATCAAGAGCGCTCCAACGGTCCCGGCGGGAACACGGGCGAGTTGATCGCGAAACAAGAGCAACTCGACCGCCTCTACCTCGAATTGTTCCATCGCAGTCTGCCGGAGCCCGATCGGATCACGGTGGCGTTGTACTCCCCGACGCCCCGGTCGAGCTACGAATTGGCAGGGGCCTATCTGGCCATTGCGCGAGACCGCGGCTGCCGGGTCCGTGTCTGGCGGATTGTGCGCGGTCCGGTGGCCGGCGTCGACTCCGGCCGGCTCGTGCGGCTGGAGGCACGGGACAGCGACGCCGCGGCGCGCGGAGCGGCGACGACCGGGGCTCCGCTGGAAGCGATTCGCTTGGACAGCCCGGAGGAGTTCCTGGCGGCGGCGCCCGTCGAGGATTTTGGGATCGCCCTGGAACTGGAGGGCTACCTGGCCTATCCGCTGTTGGCCGCCGAAGCGGGCCGCCACCGCTTCATCGACGCGCAGGGCACGGCGGACTCGATTGCCGATACCTCGGCCGGCGCCATGGCCGACCATCACCCGCCGGCCCGGATCCACATGCGAGCGACCATGAATGCCCAGCCGCTGCGCCGCGTGTACGATGCAAAACAGCAGAAGATCGAAGATCGAGCCCTGGGAAAAAGCCAATACTGGAAGGGGAAGCAGGTCGCCCGTGTTGTCGGGCCGTGGCTGGAAGAGCAATTGAGGACGATGGCGAAGGACTGGGTCCATGCGTGTTGAACTGCCCGTATTGGTCGAGTCCCAGAAAGTCCGCGACGACACGCGTGCGGTATGGGACGGCCTGTTCGGTTCAAGTTTCACGGCCTCCGCGGTCAGCGACCAGGGGGTCGCCAGCCGGGTCTTTCGCGTCAGGCCGCTGTTTTTCGAGGGGCCCGTTGCCCAGGACCGCGAACTGGGCCGCGCCAAGTCAAAACTGGTCGGGCTGCTGGCGAAGCAGCTCTCCACGGAGGCGAAGGCCGGCAATCACCGCGAAGTGGTCCGCTATACGTTTTCGCCGGATCTCAAGCTGCATCAGCTCAAGCTGAGATTGGATCTCCGGCGGCAGACGCTCAGTGCCCGGTTTCCCGTCGCCGTGTTTGAGCACCTCGCGCGGCGGTTGGCCTTTTCGCCCCAGCTTCCGGAACTCTGGTTTGAACTCTGCCGCGGCCAGCAGCTTGAGGCCCGCGCGGCCGAGGTCTATTCCGAGCACTTCCGCAAGATCGAGCGCCGCGACGGCGAGGGGGAGTTGCAGCTTGCGCTGCAGCCGTTCACGCGTTTCCAGGAAGTCTGGCTGGAGTACGTGGAATTCAACATCGACGCGGCCCAGGACCTGCGCACGCGGCAAGACCGATTCCTGGCCTTGCTTGGCCCCGCGGAGAAGGTGGAAGGCGCGACCGAGCTGGCGCGCGTCGGCACGTGCCTCGACCATCTCTATCCCGACGGCCTGCGCCGCTTCTTCGATGGCGAGGCCCTTGTGGCCGAACTCGACCGCCTGCTAAGGGGCAAGGAGCGGGTCCCGGCGATGGTTCTCGGCCCGCGGCTGGTCGGCAAGACGGCGCTGGTCCACGAGGCCGTGTTCCAGCGCGTGGCTCGCCGCCGCAGCCCGTTTGCGCGCAAGAGCAACGTCTGGCAGCTTGCCCCTCAGCGGCTCATCTCGGGAATGATGTACGTCGGCCAGTGGGAAGAGCGGCTCCTGGCGATCTTGAAAACGGCCAGGCGGCGCGACCACGTCCTCTACTTCGACGACGTGCTCGGGCTTTACCACGCCGGCCTCACCAGCAACTCGAACCTCTCGGTGGCCGACGTTCTCAAGCCGTACGTCGAACGGGGCGACGTTCGGATCGTAGCGGAGATGACGCCCGAGGCATGGCGGGTCTTCCGCGAGCGCGACCGGGGGTTCGCCGATCTGTTCCAGGTGCTCCCTCTGGAGGAGCCGCCGCCGGAGGACCTGCTGCCGCTCTTGCTCCGCGTGGTGCGGGAGTTGGAGCGGAAACATCCCTGCCGTTTCGAGATCGACGTCCTGCCGACGGTGCTGGAACTGACCCGCCGCTACCAGCGCGACCTGGCTAACCCCGGGAAATGCGCAGTCGTGTTGGAGCAGTTGGGCCGCAAGCACTCCGGCAGCATCGGCCGCGAGCAGGTGCTGGAGGATTTTCGGGGTCGGACCGGGCTCGACGGACGGTTTCTCAACCGTTACCAGTGCCTGAAGCGGCGGGAGGTCGTCGAGGATCTGCGGAAATCGATCGTCGGGCAGGCATCGGCCGTCGACGCCATGGCCGACGTGGTGATGGTCGCCAAGGCGCGGCTCAACGACCCGCAGAAGCCGCTCGCTTCGATGCTCTTCCTGGGGCCGACCGGCGTCGGCAAGACCCAGTGCGCGAAGACCCTGGCGCGGTACCTGTTCGGCACGGAGGACCGGTTGCTGCGTTTCGACATGAACGAGTTCGTCTCCGCCGACTCGGCCGCCCGGCTGGTCGGCGCCTTCGACCGCCCGGACGGCCTGCTCACCAGTGCGGTCCGCCAGCAGCCATTTGCCGTCGTCCTTCTCGACGAGATCGAAAAAGCGCATCCGAACGTGTTCGATCTGCTCCTGCAGATCTTCGGGGATGCACGGTTGTCGGACGCGCTGGGACGGACGGTCGATTTCAGCAATGCGATTGTCATCCTCACGTCGAACCTGGGCACGCGCGAGGCGGCCGCGCAGGTCGGCTTCTCCGGCGACCGCCACCTGCGGCACGACGTCTACCTCCGCGCGGTGCGCGACTTCTTCCGGCCGGAGCTGTTCAACCGGCTCGACCGGATCATCCCCTTCGACGCCTTGAGCCGCGAGGAGCTGGGCAGGATCGCACGCAAGACGCTGGCCGAGGTCTTCACGCGCGAGGGCTTTGTCCGGCGTCACTGCATGCTGGAATTGCTGCCCGGCGCGGAGGACTGGGTCGTGGACCGCGGATACGAGCCGTCGCTGGGCGCGCGGGCGATGAAGCGCGCGGTGGAAGACCACGTTGTCAGGCCGCTGGCGGTCGAGGTTGCCGCCTTGCCGAAAGATCGTCCGGTGGTCGTGTCGCTCCGGCGCCGTGGCGACCGGCTGAGTCCGAAAGCGGTCGCGCTGGAAGAGGCGGAACGAACGCCCGAGGCGGCGCGCCCGGAGGCGACCGCGGACCTCGAGTCGGTCTTGAGGCGGGCACGCACGGCATTGGACCGTCTCGATCAGGAGGCCGTGGAGCATCGCCCCGCGGGGCAGTTGGCGGTGGGCGCGGTCCGCCCCGAGCAGGAACTGTATTTCCACTACAAAGAGGCCATTGCTGAGGTCCGCAGCGAAGTCGAGGCCCTGCGAGAGCGACTGCGTACCCGGTGGGACCGGCACGATCCGCCCACGATCGCACCCAAGCAGCCGGATTTTGCGAGGTGGCGCACGCTCGAGTGGTCCAAGGGGCATTCCCGGCAAGTGCTCAAGGAGGCATTGGCGGCGGAGGATATCCACGCGTACCTGGCGGAACTGATTGCACAGCCCGGCCCCGAGGCGTCGACCGACGCGGCGCGCGATCGGCTTCGATCGGTCTGCGAGTGGCTGGCATGGCTCGAGGCTTTCCGCCCGGCGCACGGCTGGAAGCACCAGCGCGCCCTGGTCCTATTGCGCGGCCTTCGCGAGAGCGAATCGGAAAGGAACGCCCTGGCCTTGGAGCTGGGACGTTGCGGTTCACGACCGGTCGACTTGCACGATGCCGATGGGAGCGACGACCGGTCCGGTTCGTTCGTTCTTTGCACTCTGCTACGATCGCAGCGTCACGGCGACACGCCGGCATGGTGGGAACTGCTGGCCGAAGGCCCTCTCCGCGATCGGTTCCGGCAGGATCTCGATCTGACCGTCATGGGATTCGAGGGCGTCCGGGCCGAGTTCATTTTGTCGCAGACGGCCGGAACCTATCTTTTCGCCGACCCGCACGGCCGCATGCAGCCGGTGCAGGTTGAGGTCCTACCGGTCGAAAACCATGCCGGCTACACTGGCGTGTTGCTGGAGCACCTGTTGAAGTACGATCGCATGACCGCCGCCGCGGGAGAAGAGCCGCAGGGGCCGACCGGTCCGTTCTCGTGGTCGCCCGTGGTGGCCCTGTACGCGGCGTCGCCGCAATCCGAGACCGTCTATCGGCGGGTCGTCGATTTTCGTTCCGGTCTGAGAGCGGTGAAGCAGGGCTCCCTGGACGCATGGGCCGCGATGATCGCCACCCTGCCCCTACCGATCGAGCTGAGGGAGTAAACGGCATGCCCGCGGTCAAGATCCCCGTTGCCGTCTGGGAAGATGATCAGGGGCTGGTCACAGCCACAACGCTCGAGGGCCATCGAGACGGCGAACTGGTGGCCGCGGTCGATGTCACCCAGAGCGGCGCACTGGGCCAATTGAAAACGTATTTCGAATGGTCGGCCAGATCGCGCGAGGGGGCTGTCGCAAGCGATTTCCTCGAGCCGGTGCTGTTCCACGTTCGCGTGCAGGTGCGGCCGGAGTATCGCACCGACAAACACGGCCGCCCCTATCCGTGCGAACATACGGTTGAGCTGAACTTGCCCTGCATCCGTGGCCGGACGCTAGGCGGCATTCTCTGCTGCACCGTGCCCACCCTGGGACTGGGGTTCTACTGCTACGACTCGGCCGCGCTGCGCGGCACGGTGGTCGAACGCGTTCGCAGCGCCTTGGAAGGCCGGGCGCCGAACCAGATCGCGCCGCTGCTGCCTCCGAAGGCAGTCCGGCTGGACCAGATCATCGTCCGGATCCCGTCGGCCCGGCGGCGCGCGGCCGATAGCAGGGAGCTTCCGCCCACGCTCGACCAGGTCGCGCGGCCGGTCGGCGCGGCGGAGTTCCGCAAGGCCTATTCGGCCGCCTACGAGCGGGAAGCCGAAGTGACGCAGTTGGCCGAGCGGCTCCGGGCACGCACCGGCAGCATTCTCCTGATCGGAGAGGACGGCGTTGGAAAAACGACGCTTCTGGTCAATGCCGTGCGCGCGATCGAGCGGGAACGGGGCGCGCGGGATGACGAGAACGCCGCGGAACGGCCGAGGCATCGCTTCTGGCATACGACCGGTTCTCGCCTGATCGCCGGAATGCAGTATCTCGGGCAGTGGCAGGAGCGGTGCGAACAAGTCGTCGGCGAACTGGCCGAGATCGACGGCGTTCTCTGCGTCGACAGCCTCGCCGATCTGGTCCGCCAGGGAGGCAGCGATCCGAGAGCGGGCATCGCCGCCTTCTTCCTGCCGTACCTTGAAAGCGGGCAGCTCCGGCTCGTCGCGGAAGCGACCCCGGCCGAGTTGGAGGCGTGCCGGCGGCTGCTTCCCGGCCTACTTGAAGTCCTACAGTTCGTCCGGGTCGACGAACTGCTTCCGTCCAAAGCCCGTTCCGCCGTGAATCGGGCCGCTTCCATCATGGCGCAGGACTCGCATCTGGAGATCGACCAACCGGCGGCCGACGCGGTCGTGAGGCTATTCCGCCGCTTCGTTCCCTACCGGCCGCTGCCCGGCGCCGGGACCGCCTTTCTCCGCCGCCTCTTCAATCGAAAGGTCCAGCGCCGCGAAGGGCGTGTCGGCGTCGAAAGCGTCGTGGTGCAGTTCGTTCGCGAAACCGGCCTGCCCGAGATGTTCCTGGACGACAGCCTGCCGCTGGAGTTGGACGCCGTCTGCCGGGAGCTTCAGAAGCAGGTGATTGGCCAGGAGGATGCCTGTCTCGCGGTCGCTCGCATCATCTCCACGTTCAAGGCTGGCCTGAACGATCCGCGAAGGCCGTTGGGATCGCTCCTGTTCTGCGGGCCGACGGGCGTCGGCAAGACGCAGTTGGCCAAAACCCTCTCCGATTATCTTTTCGGACACGGCGATGTTTCGAACCGGCTCGTTCGCCTCGACATGAGCGAGTACTCGGCGCCCTGGGCGGCGGAACGCCTGATTACGAAGCCCGACGGCACACCCAGCGATTTCGTCAGCCGGGTCCGCGGCCGACCTTTTGTGGTCGTGCTCCTCGACGAGATCGAAAAAGCCTGCCCGGAAGTCTTCGACATGCTGCTGGGGCTGCTCGACGAAGGCCGATTGACCGATCGTTACGGTCGGACGACCTGGTTCCGCACGGCGGTGGTCATCATGACCTCCAACCTCGGCTCGGCACGGGGACAGTCGATCGGGTTCTCCGACGCCTCGCTTGACAGCTACCAGCGCGAAGTACGCGACTTTTTCCGGCCGGAGTTTTTCAATCGGCTCGATGGCCTCGTCACGTTTCGGCCCCTCGGCCGCGAGGTCTGCCTGGCGATCGTCCGCAAGGAGCTGGGAGACCTGGGCCGGCGCGAGGGAATCGCCGGCCGCGGGCTGGAATTGCAATTTGCAGGACCGCTTGTCGAGCGTCTCGTCGAGGAAGGCTTTGACGTTCGCTATGGGGCCCGTCCGTTGCAGCGGACGATCGAGCATCGCGTGGTGGGGCCGTTGTCGCGGTATCTGGCTGCGGACCCCGCGGTGCGAAACCGGACCGTGGTTCTTGATTTGGCGCCCGGGGAGGACGAGAATCGTGCTGTGGTGGTCAAGGTGCTATGAATCGCGTGTGTCGGGTCAGCAGCGGTCGGCTACACCGGCTGGAGGACATTAAGAAGGAACATCGTATGCGTAAGCTCTTCGTCGGTCTGACATGGCTCGTTGTGCTGCTTGGCACCCGCTTTGCCGAAGCAGAGGTTCACCTGTTCGACATGGGGACCGAAAAATCGGAACTGCGGCCCGGGTTTACGCGCGTCACGGCGAAATCGCGCTACACGCCCGAGACCGGTTTCGGTTGGCATCAGACCGACGGACTCAAGGAGCACCACCGATTCTACAGCCGCGAGTGGGAAATGAATGAAAGCCGCGGCTCCAAGCAGCCGCCCCCCATCTATACCAACGAGATCACCTGCGATTCCGTCTTGAGCAAGCAACCCGCTACGTTCGTGGTGGACGTGGAACCTGGCCGCTACACGGTTTACCTGCTTTCCGGCTTAAGTGCCGGCTCTCCGCGCGACTACCACTGGTTCGATGTTGCCGCCGGCACCGCCAAGGCGACCGTCAAGATCCCCGGCCCCTTCATCTTCGAACGTCGCATCCTCCAGACGGCCGTCGATGGAAAACGTCTGGCCATTGAGCTGGCGCCGAAGACCGGCTGGATGCTGGCCGCCTTGCTCGTGTTTCCGTCGGACGAAGAAGCCAAGGTAAGGAAGGAAGTGCTCGACGCATTGGAGAAGGAGATCTACTTTCTTCCACCCGACGTGGCCGCCGAGTGGAAAGAGACGCGCCACGAGGACAACCGCGCGTTGCCGGAGTTTAGCGAGACGGACCGCCGCCGCGGTTTTGCTCTGTTCGCCCGCCACTGGTCCGAGGTGGTCTATCCGAACACCGTGCCGCGCCGGATCGAGCTCGATCCGAAGCTCGAGATCTTCGCGTCGCTGGGAGAATATGAGCCCGCCGCGTTCACGGTCCACCCGCTCAAGGATCTCTCCGGCCTCACGGTAACCGCCGGGGACCTTCGCTCGGACAAGGGCGCAATCCCGGCCGACCGGATCGACGTACGCCACGTGCGTTATATGCTCGTGCGGCCCAATTATTCGATGTTCTTCTCCTGCCACATCGCGCCGGACGTCCTGGAGCACCGCGAATCGCTCGATGCCAAGAAAGCGGAGAACCAGCGTTTCTGGATCACGGTCGCGGTGCCCGAGACCGCCGAGCCCGGCGTGTACCAGGGGGTGCTGAAGGTGGCTGCAAGCGGCGGAGCTGCCGCCGACGTGCCGCTGAAGCTCCGCGTGCTCCCCATCCGCCTCCAGAAAAACCCTGAGCACATCTACGGCATGTACTACCGCGACCCGATCAACTCGGTCAGCGACAGCAACACGCCCGAAGCCAATGCCTACTTCCAGCGCAAGGCCGAACTGGAGCGCCGGGACATGGTCGCGCACGGCATGAATTGCCACATCTCGGGTGTCTCCGGACTGAATCGCGATGACCACGGCAACTGGACCATGGATGGCCAGGAGACCGACCGCCACATCGCCCTGGATCGGAAGTTCGGGCTGGCCGACCGGCCGCTGGTGGTCCAATTCCCGGTGAGCTGGTGGTACGCGAAGCTCGTCGATCCGAAAGGCGCCGGCAGCCACCTCCGCCTCGTCCGGTCCGACGTCCCGCAATCGTTCTTCGACGAAGTGACGAAGATGGTCCAAGTGATCGAGCAGACGCGAAAGAAGTACGGATGGCCGGAATTCCTCTACTATCCGATCGACGAGCCCAGCACGAACGCCGACTCGGTCCGCTTCATGACGAATGTCTTGAAGGCGTGCAAGCAGGCGCCGGGCGTCCGGACATACGTCACTGCCGATCCGACCCACGAGCAGTTCGAGCCGATGTGGCCGTACGTCGATGTCTGGTGCTGCCAGCCGTTCGTCTTCGACCATGCCAAGATCCAGCAGCTCAGCAAGGAGAAGAACATCGAGTTTTGGTGCTACCCGAACCACATCAGCGGCGAAAACGACCACACTCCGGTCCGCGGCGCGAGGATGACCTGGGGATTCGGATTCTGGCGGTCCGGTTTCAAGGCCCTCATTCCCTGGATCTACGCGTCCGACGTGAGCGATCCCTGGAACTATCTCGACGGCACGGCGATGGATTTCGTCAACCGGTCCACGCCCGACGGAGAGCCGGTCCCGGTGACCCTCTGGGAAGCGTATCGCGAGGGGATCGACGACGGCCGCTATCTCTACACGCTCGCGCAGCTCTGCGAGCGAGGCAAGTCGCAGGGAGGCCGCGCGGCGGAACTGGCCGAGTCCGCGCGCAAGGAGCTGGCATGGCTGTGGGACTCGATCAAGGTTCAGGAGAAATACAAGTACGACGATCTCTGGAGCGGCGCCGATTTCGACGCCTACCGTTGGCTGCTGGCGTCGAAGATCCTCGAGCTGCAGGAGGTTGTCAAGTAGCTGCTATCGATCTATCTCGACCGTTCCAGCCGATACTGAAACATGCTCGGTTCGTAGGTCAATCGGACCACTCCACCCTCGCGGCGAACCGGCTCCGCGGCGGATAGGCTGCCGTCCGCGGCAACCGCTTTGACCTGCGTCGGCACCGGCAGTCCCCAAGGAAGGTCCGACCAGTGAATGGCCACCGGGAACTTCCCGCCGCCGGTCTGCGGCAAGCCGGTGACGACCAGGCAGTCGCCGTCCCGCGTCAGCCGGCATGCGCCGGGAGTGGTGACCGGCCCGAACGCAATCGGACGGCCCTCGGGGTTCATCCGGGCGAGAATGGGGTCGGGCTGCGGCTCCAGAGGTTTCCAGCCGATGCCGGTCGCCCGGCCGCCATCGGCCTTGACTTCGATATGCCCAATCCGCAGCCGCCGGTCGCCGTCGTCGTTGCCTGCCAGGGGAAGCCGCTCGCCCGACGCGCGGTGATAGATGCCGGCACGGAGTTCGTACTTCGCTCCCGGTTGCATCAGATCCTCGGGAATGACGCTGGACGCGGCGGCACGGACCGCGCCCCGCTCTTCTCGCTCGAACGTGCTCGGCTGCTGGCTCGCCTGGAAGAGGATCTCGCCTTCGGGATCGACCAGGTGCAGAAACGCCGTCCAGCCGGCCGGAATCGGCGCGTCGGCCTGCCAGCGAAGATCCATGCGGAATCGCCGTTCGCCGAGATCCTCGGACTTCTCGACCGCCAGGCCGATGGCAAGCGGGCCGTCGACCATGTGGCGGCCGTTGACATACAACCGATCGGGCGAGCGAGCCATTTCAACAATCACCCCGTCGCGGCGAACCACCGAGGCTCCCACGACGCCTTGATCGGTGGGGACGCGTGCAAGGAACCCAAACGCAGGCAGGACAGCGTCCGTCACGTCCCAATCGCGCTGGCCGCGGTTCACCCAGACCTCGCCGCCGCCCGACCAGCGGACGTGCTGGCGGTGCAGGTCGCCGTCGGCGTACTCGACCGTTTCGATCCGCTTCATCGCCAGTGCCCGCATCAAGTCCGAAAGCAGCCAGTACTTGCGGACCACGTCGCGGCCGAAGGGGCTGGGCGCCATGCCCGGATGGCCCGTGAGCACCTCGGTGGCGATGTAGTCGTCGCTGAAGATGCCGTGGAGCCTGGCGTCGAGTCCGCCCTGGTAGCGCGACGAATAGCCGGCGCCGTGCAGGATGAAGCGGTCGTGGTGCGCGGCGTCGAACCAGGGTGTCCGCTCGGCATCCTCGCAGCGGATGTTCCAGACCGTCCAGGCATCGCGGCCCGTACCCGGTTGCCCGACGCGAAGATGGTTCGTCTGCGCGCCGTCGAGGTAGCCGATCAACTGGTCGTGCCCGCTCTCGGAGATCTGCGGCGCCTGGTTGCCCAGGAACTCGCGGATCCAGGCAAACTCTTTTCTCCAGACGTCGCGGGTGTACACCTTCGAGAAGAACTGCCCGTCGGCGGTCCAATAGTCGTACGGCGAGGCGCTCGACCAGACGTCGATGAAATAGGCGGTTGGCGCGAGGTGCTCGCGGATCCACTGGAGGTTCGGCCGCAGGTAGGGCTCGATGCGATCGGCCCGGTAGCGATAGGACTGGGCCCCGCGCCCTTCGTTGAGCCATGCCCGCACGGGCGTTTGCCGCTCGTGGAATGCGATCTCCCGCTCGTAGGAAAAACCCTCGGCGTTGGGATAGAAGTCGATGTAGTTGTCGTGCAGGGCGAACGGCACGCCCGCCTCGCGGCAGATTCCGATCAGCCGCTTCATGTCTTCAGTCGATCCCAGTGCCGGATTCGGCGGAACAATCTCCGGCAGCCGGTAGTCGTAGCCCCACCGCTGCCAGTTGTGCCAGACCACCATGGAATCGGTCAGGCCGTAGCGGACCGAGTGCCCAAGCGCCTCGGCGCTCGGGCCGTAATGGCCGCCCCAGAGATCGAAGGCAAACCGCCCCGCCGCCTTTTCGACGCCGCCGGACGCCTTCAGATCGTTGACGTCGCGCCACACGCGAGCGCCGTCCCAGACGTTCCGGGCCGGAATCAACGTAAGCGTGCCCTCATGCCCCACGTGAAGTGAAGCGTGCTTCTCCTCGGGCTGGAAGCGAAACTGGGTGGGCGGTAGGTCGCTCCCCTGGACCATCGACGGCCCCTCCTCGAAATCCAATCCGACGAACGACGTTGCCAGCCGGTGCCCGTCGAACGACAGATCGAACGCCTCGGGCCGGCGGATCACGTTGCCCGGGCCGGCGTAGACATGCACGATCGGCCGGCTCCACGGCCCCGCGGCAACGTCCTCCAGGTAGACCACGCGCCAAGGCTGCGGCTTCGGTGCATTTTCCAGGTGGAACTTCACGCGCAGAACGTCCCGCTCGGTCCACAGGCGTCCCACAACGTCGAACGTGCCCATCGCGCTGCGGAACCGGTGCCGGGCCTGGTAACCGTCTCCGCCAGGTTCTTCCTGGACCTTTTCCAGGACGATCGGCGAGCGGGGATCATCGAGCCTCGCCCCGAGCACACGGACTTCAAAGCCGCGAAAGAAGAGCCGCTGGTCCCCGCATGTGAATCCAACCACAGCGTCGAGCGCGCCTCGCTCGCCCGGCCAAAGGCGGACCGTGCAGTCCTTTTCGCCGCAGCGAACCTTACCCAGCACGCGTGAGCCGTCGTCCTTGGCCGGCGGGAAAGGGGCCGGCTGAGGCGGAGTGCCGCAAACGAGCGTCGGCTCGGCCCAATAGGACTGGTCCCAGCCGGTGTTGTTCTTCGGCCCGGGGTGCGATTCGAGTTGCAGCCGGACTTTCTGCCCCGCGAAGCGACTGAGGTCCGCCTTGGCGGGCTGCCAGGTCTTGGCGGCCGAATGGCGTTCCCATGCCACTTCCCCGAGCGTGCCGGCAGGCGCATCCCACGGCGCCACGCGGACGCGGAAGGTGACGCCGTCGCTCTGGCCGTCGGGCGTCATGCCGTTGGCAAACTCCAGCACAATCGGCTTGGCCGTCGGCAATTGCAGCGGGTATTCCACGGCGAGGGTGCCGACGCGTCCCTTGGCCCAGGGCGGATGGATGAGAACGGCCTCGCGGTGTTCACCCGCCAGCGCCACGTCCTGGATGTGGAGGCTGCCCTGGCTCTGCGCTTCCGCCCCCTGCCAGCCAACGGGCATCGTCTGGGGCTTCTGTCCGAAGATCTCGACCACGGAGCGATGGAACGGCAGTTGCCAGAGGGCCAACTGGCCGCCGTCGCGGATCGAGAAAGGCTCCCAGGCGAGCGAGACGGACGAGGCCGGAGGAGCCGACTCGAATTTGGTCTGGAAGACCCGGATCGGATGAGCGACCAGCGACTGCCCTTCAGATTGAAACCGAACGTGCGCATGCACCGGGTAATGCGCACTATAGGTCCCTTTGCCGGCGGAAATCGTGAACTCCTGTGTGGCGGAGCCCTTGGCGCCGACTTTGAATTCGACCGGGCCGCTCGGCGCGGCGCGCCAGCGATCGATCACTTTCAATTCGATCGTGCCGCGGATCGCTGCTTCGCCTTTATTCTGGAGGACCACGCGGACCGGCACGGGCGTTTCCAGTTGGCTCACCTCTTCGGGGCCTTCAATCCGCACAGTCAGCGGACCGGCGGTATCAACCGGCGGATTGTAGGCGTACGCATTCGCCGCAATGACCATGCACACCACCCACGCCATGCGCACCACCGACGCCGTGCCCGCCACCCCCGTCGCCACTCCAAACCCCTTCAGCCCCCGGCTCCGCCGGGTGTTGGCCTGCGTCGCCAACCCAACTCGATTTCGAGCGGCCTGCAGCGCCAACCCATTTCCGCTTCGATGGTCCCGCATCGCCCCATCGGCCTGCCTCCACCCCGAACCACCACACACCATTGCCACTCCAAACCCCATCAGCCCCCGGCTCCGCCGGGTGTTGGCCTGCAGCGCCAACCCATCTCTGCTTCGATGGTCCCGCGGCAGAGCGTTGTTTCCTTCCAGCCAACACCCGGCGGAGCCGGGGGCTGAAGGGGTTTGAAGTGGTGAGCGCGGTGGTGCGCAAAGTGGTAAGCGTTGGAATAGTGTCGACATCATCCGCCATCTCCATTACGTAGTCGTCTTGGCATGATCTCGCCCTCGATCATCCGGCAGCCGGCGTGACCCGCGACATAGCGACGTGCAGTCAGCACTTCCTCAACCGTTCGCAAGCATCGGTGGCAATAGCCTTCGGTCCAAATCCGTCCGACATTCAACGCTTGCCGCATGCGGTTTTTCAAACGACCGACCATCACTTTGACCGCGTCGAATCGATGGTCCACAGTCCAATGGATATGCCAGCTCTCACTTCTGCAGTTGTTCAATCGCCGCGGCAATCGCCGCGCGGCGCTCGTAGATCGGGGCCGAGTCGGTAGTAAACGTCGTCATGTCCGACGTGATCGATGCCGGAACTTCCAACAGGGCCTCGTACTGGCGGATCTGCTCCGGCGAGAGGGCACTGCGACGCGCGTCGAGCTTCTCTCGTAAGAGGTGGAGGAATTCATAATCCTCCACGCCTTCCCGGAGCATCTCCCAGCGGATGCTCGAAACCGGCGGTTCGAGGACCGGGCCGGAGCCCGACGCACCGGGCACGGCCGCGGCCAGCGGCGGATAGATGAACCGGCCGTCGCCATTGCCCCAGAATCGCTTTGTGCCGCGCGGAGTCGAATACCCGCTGACGTAGCCCATCGGGTCCTCGTAGGGGTTCTGCGGCTTGTCGGGGAAGGCGGCGGAGGAGGTCCAGTAATTCGACTGCCAGACCAGGGTGCCGACGATCTTCCGCTGCCACGTCTGCCAGTGCCAGACGCGAAGCTCGGTGGCCGGATGGTCGATGAAAAGCGTGCAGTAAGGGGCCTTTGGCCCGGTGCAGACATACCACCAGAACCGATCGCCCTCGGCGCGGCGTTTCTCGGCCGGTTCGTGGTCGTAATTCGGCGTCACCGGGCACCAGATATCGACCGGGCCGGCCAAGGCATCGTTCGGCTCTTCGGTGAGCATGGTCTGGATGCCCGGCGCGTGGCGCTTGATCCGCTCCATTCCGCTGCGGACGAAGCCGTAGTCCTTGGGATCCGGCTCGTCGAACCAGTAGACATAGGCCATGTCGAGCCAGCCCTTTTCTTTCAGGTGCCCGTCCAACTGTTTTGCATAGCTGGAAAACATGGCCTGGTACTGGGGAGTCGCTTCGCCATAGTCGCCGATTTTCGGTTCGTAACGCTCGTGAAACGTGCCGCCCCCCATCGCGTCCAGATGGAGGCGAAAATGGGTGAAGCGGTACTGTTCGACCGCGCGGGCCATCGCCGGATCGAAGGCTGAGAAATCGACTTCCGCGCGGGGCGGGCTGGCGTCGGAGACGAACTTCACCCGTATCGGGTCCAGCGGCGTGGGATCGTAGGGACTGATGCGGTGCTCGGCGAAGCTCTGGAAATACAAGTCCAGAAGCTTTCGTTTGTCTTCCTCGGTTCTCACCTGGTGATACCGGAACGCCTCGCCGGGGCTGAACCCGAAGGCGGTTGCCAGGTGGTTCCGCTCCGGCAGAGAGAAGCCCCAGACCTTCAGCCGGATCGGCACCGTGGCGGACCAGCCCTCGGCTTCCAGCACGACTTCCCCTTCATACTCGCCGGGTTTCGCGATGTCGGGAACGTACACGACGATCCAGAGCGGTTGGTTCACGCCGGCCGCAACGTCGATCGGCTCGTTCAGTGGCGGCAGGGCGTCGGGCCACCAGTCGCGGATGCCCGTGCGGTCCGTGGGATGATCGACAAAATGGTAGTACACTCGCAGAACGCGGACGTTCTCGGCAGAAATCGTATTGAGAATCCCGCGGACTGCTGGTCTGTCTGACTTGCGCAACACAATCGGTCCGGGACGCGCCGTTAATCCTTTCAACGGGCGGTCCGGCCGCACGACGATCTGGAAGCCTTCCCAGTCGTTACAGGCGGCGGCAATTTGCACTAACTTGCTTGTCTTGGCCGGCGCCGGACGCGTGCGAGGAACCTTGCGAGTCGCGTCACACCACCAGACGGCCAGATCGCCGGTGCCGCCCGAGAGCAGTTCGCCGTAGTCGGTTCGATAGTAATCGGGTACGGAAAACGCGAGCGACGCCCGGAGCGGTTCCCCGCTGCCGGCCGATAGACTCAGCGCTACGCGATGCTCGCCCGGTTGATGCACTGGTATGCTCACGGCCAGCGGCGCCGACTTGCCGGCCGGGATATCCGTCTTCTCAGCCGGCAAATCCACGGGCTCTTTGCCCGGCGATTGAAGCGAAACCATGAGCGACACCTTTGCCGCTTCTGGGCTGCTGTTCTTGACAACCATGGTAACCGTCGTCCGTCCCGATCGATCGCCGTCTCCCAGCGTCATCGACTCAATCGACACCTGCGGGCTGGTGCTCTCCAAATCCGCATAGACCGTCTCGCCGGTCGCATCGGTCGGCGGATCGCTCAGATGGCCCTGAAACTCGATCCGGTTGACCTGGAAATTGCTCGCCTTCACGGCCCGCAGTCGCAGCAGGAACGACTCCGTGGGCAAGACTTCCGTGGGCATCTGGGCTCCCGCGTCGCCGACCGTTTCCTGCGTGGCCAGCGCGTGCCACTTCTGGCCGTCTCGGCTGATCTCGGCGACGCAGCCGCCGCCGGTGTGGTAATTCACGCTGAACTTCACCTCGCCGGAAAGGAAGCGATGGCCGGGAAGTCCGAAACGGTACACGACCTCGTTGCCATCGCCGAAGCACCAACGGTCGCTATTGAACCAGGCGTTGCTGCGAACAAGCGTGCGATGGTAGTTGCTCCCTTGATGGGCGAACGTGCCCGAAAAGCGGTACTGGCCGCCGAGTATCGATTCACCCTCGCCCAGCAAGAGTCCGCCCGCCGTGCGGTGCACCGCCAGGGCTGGGACCAGTCGCACGGCGTCGAACTGCGTCGTGCCGGTCGTCTGCCATTGGCCGACCCGGACGTAGCCGCTGGCAACATGGTCCGGAGCGCGGCAGACGAAATCGAACCACCGCCACTCGCCGGGGATGCTCGAGAAATCGCGATTGGCAAAGCTGGGGCCGCTCACCGCCAGTCCGCTGCCGCCGGGACGACGCGCACGCATTTGAAAGTGATACAGCTTGCCGGGCTGGAAAGAAGCCTCGCACCGCCACTCGTTGGCGTCCTTGCCCGCGCCGGTCACCTCCACGAACTGGCGGTCGACCCAGCGGCCCTCTCCGCCGGTGAGTTTCCAGCCGGTCGGCCCGCCGTTGCCCTCGGTGAAGTCAGGATTAGGAAGGAGCGGCTCCGCGTACGCGACGGCCGTCACAAGCAAAGCAATCAGCGCCGTTACAAACTTCAACATAGCAATAGCCTCCAAGATTCCAGTTCTCTTCGCTCCTCACACTTCGTGTGCCACTGCTCGGAGTTGAACGGATTCTCCATTGGGCACGGCTTTACCACAACTCCGAGCAGTGCAGCTCGGCTGCTCCGTCGACGCTGCCCTCTGCTCGCACCAGCCCAGACGGCATCGCGCAGGCAGGTGTGGTTTGGGCGGCCTCGTCCGCGCTGCCCACTGCTTGGGATTGTGGCACGTCTGTCCAAATGGCAAATCCGTCCAATCCCAAGCAGTGGCACACCCATGGCTACTTCTTTGCATGCACCGGCACCGCCTTTTGCAGGCCGGCGCCGAGAGCAAAACCGGGACCGATTGCCTCCAGCGTGCCCTGGCTGAGATTGAAAATCGTGAAGCCGGCTGCGCCGAGGGCGCGGGCGTGGTGGGCCTGGCCGGCGACGCGGTCGGGCGGCAGCGTCGAGCTGGACGACGTCGCTCCGATCCCCGAATACAGCGGCACCTTGCCCTCGACCAGCCGAAGCTGCTCGCTCACCAGGTTGATGAACCGCTGGTCGCTGTCGGTGTAGTCCATCGGGCAGAGGAAGTCGACATAGCCGGCCTTCGCCCATTGGACCCAGTCCTGGCCGACGGAGATGCGGCAATCGGGGTACGAGCCGAAGACGGCGGCCGAGATCTGGATCGAAGGCTTGATCTTCTTCGCTTCCTGGTAGACCGACGCCACCAGCTTCGTGATCTGCTCGCACCGCCAGTCGTGGTACTTGTCCTTGAGCGGTCCCGAGTAACAGTCCTGCGGCCAGTTCGCCGCCTTCACCCCGGCGTTGGCCTGAAAGCGCTCGCGGCAACCGTCGCAATAACACAACTCGCGGTCGGGGTAGCGGATGTAGTCGAAGTGCAGCCCATCCACGTCGTACTTGCGAGCCACTTCCAGCATGCTCTCCCGTTCGAGTTTCTGGTTCTCGGGGTGCGAAGGGCAGATCCAGTCGTGCGGCTCGCCGCGGACATTGACCTGCGTGCGGCCTTCCCGGCGGAGCTTCTCAATAAAATCCTTCGGGGCATTCGACAGGTTGTGGTTCACCTTCCACACGTGCACCTCGAGGCCGTACTTCTTCGCCGCCTTCAGACACTGCTCGATCTGGTCGCCGAGTTCCTGGTACGTGGAGCTCTGTGGCAGGATCTCGCTTGGATAGTGGGCCAGTCCGCCCCAGAGCATATTCGGTAAAATCATGTTGAAGCCGCCGGCGGCCAATTCCTTGCAGGTGCGGTCCCAGTCGCCCGGATACGCCCCGGTGCCCGAATGGTTCCACCACGCCCGCCCTTCCTTCACCGAACTGGGCATCGACCGCAGATACGCCTCGACCAGGAGTTCGTGGGCCTTGCGGGCCGACTCGATCGATTGCGGGTACTGGCGGTCGGCATACTTCGCCTTCGCCGCCTCCATCGCCTTCGCGGCCGCTTCGAGCCGCTCGGCGGCAGCGGAATTCCTCGCCGATTTCACGAACTGCTCCAGTCCGCCAAGACTATCGAGATGCCCGACGCGAACGACCTGTTCCGACTCGCTTCTGGCCATCTGCTCCCAGAGCGGCGACGCCAACTTGCCGAGCAGGGCCGCCAGCATCTGCTTCTTGGCGGCATAGTCGTCGGACAAAATGATATGCGTGAAAAAAGCGCCCCTGTCGCTCACCAGCAGCGCCGGCTGATTGGTCGGCTTGCCTTCCTCGTTGAACCACCAGCCGACCACCTGGGCGTTGTGCCCGGCCGGTTTGGCCGTCGTGATGTTCCACGACGCCTGTTTGACCGACTGCGGCATCCCCGGGATCTCGCCGTCGAAACGGATCTGGGCGAATGTGCCCGCTTTTTCCTTCAGGTACTGCGCCCGATCAAACCCAAGGGCCTTCGCCAAGGGCGCGGGCAACTGATAACATGCCAGCACTTTGCCGCCCTTTTCGACAAACCGGACCAGGCCCTGGACCGCCTCTTCGCCGATCTCGGGGTTGTAGGCCAGAATGGCGACAAGGCGGTCGCCTAGTGCCCCCCGCGCAACCGCGGTGTCTTCCACCGCATCGGACCCCAGCCCCAGTTCCGAGAGTATGCTGCCGACCGTCTCCGCCGTGTCCAAAGCCGCGCGCGACTCTCCATCGTCTCGCGACCCGGCCGCGGGAATGACCAGGGCTACGTCGTGGTACTTGGCGGCCAGCCTCGCCAGGCGAACGCGAGAGTCCTTTTTCTGGCCTCGCCAGACGGAGATGCGGATGCCGTCGATCTTGTGCCAACCGGCCGGTTTTTGCTCGGTGCGGAACGACGCCTTGGAGAAACGCAGCGTCTGCCAGCCCGTCTTGTGCAGCCCCGCGCCGGCCGAATACCAACCGCCGCCGCTGCGAAAATAGAGGTTCACCGATCCGACTGCCTCGACATTCTCCGCGGCCAGATCCAGCGTAAACTCGCCGGGCACGGAGAGGTCGAGTTTCACGTCGCGGTCGAGGATCGTCCGCGGCAGGTCCGGCTTGCCGGCGAACGGCGCCTCGAATTCCAGCATCTTCCGGCCGGAATGCTCCACGACCGTCGGTGCGGGCGTTCCGTCCGAGGCAACCCAGGCCTGGCGCGCGGCGGCCGCGCCGGCGTAGTCGAACGCATCGATGGCTTTTTCGTGCGCGGCGGCTCCCATCGCCACCAGCAGCATCAGGGAAGGCAATGTCACGGCAGGTCTCCTTCAGGCGGGAAATCGAAGCGAAACGGTCCTTGTGGTCCGCCCATTGTAACGCGCGGCGCGAGTGGATGCGATTGGGTGTGGCATCGCTGCTTGGAGTTGTACCGATTTGCCACCCGAACAAGGCTTGCCACAACTCCAAGCAGTGCGGCCGCATTGGTTCAAACGCTCGGCACTGCTTGGGATGGTTGACACCTCCGCTCGCATGGACAGCCCACTCCATCCCAAGCAGGGATGGCACACCGGCAGCACCGCACCACGGATGTTCTCCTCTTCATCCGTGGTCCGGCGCTGCTATCCGTGGGCCCTTGTCTTCTCCTACGACCTTCTTTCCATACCATACACCATCCGCAACTCGCCGGGCCCCAGAATCGCAATGACTGCGAAATAAACGGCCGAACTCGTGCCCAGCGGCAGGACGACGCGGCCGAACTGGCCGACCAGGCCCCCGTTGCCCGGCAGCCAGGCAAGCGTCGCATAGCCGGCCGCCGTCATCAGGACGGTAGCCAGGGCGGTGCGTGCCGCGGTTGCGATCAGCAGACGCCAACCAAGATGGCTCCTACGGCGCGAGAAAACGATCATGAGCAGGAGAACTTGGAGCCCGGCCGTCAGCGAGGTCGCCAGGGCCAGCCCGGCTTCAGCGAGCGGCCAGACCAGGACCAGGTTCAGCGCGAAATTCAACACCACGACCGCGGCGCCGACCTTCATCGGCGTGACCCGATCGCCCATGGCGTAGAATCCGCGGACCACGACGTGCAGCGCGCAGTAGGCCCAGACCCCGGCGCCGTAGGTCGCGATCATCCTCGCCGCGCGCACCGCGTCGTCCGACGTAAACTCTCCCCGCTCAAACAGCAGTTGCGTGATCGGCCCCGCCAGGAGCACCAGCCCGGCGCTGGCCGGCACGCCGAGAAACAGCACCAGGCGGCATCCCAACGTCAGATCGTCGCCAAGCTTCTCGCGGTCGCCGCGCGCCGCATGGCGGCTGAGCAACGGGAAAATCGCCGTGGCCACCGCCAGGCCCAACAACCCCAGCGGAAACTGATAGAGCCGCTCGCCGAAGTAGATCGCGGCCACGGCGCCTTGCTGCATCGGGTAATCGGGCTCCCCCGGCAGCCAGGCGATCCGCTCCGGCCCCGCCGGTGCCGAGGAAAGGGCCCAGGCAATGAGGCTGTCCATGAGCGTATTGATCTGGGTGATCGTCAGACCAAGCACCATGGGAAAAATCGCGCGAAGAATCCGGACGATCGGGTCGCGGACATTGGCCCAGGCGTAGTCGAAGCGGAAACCGGCCGCGTGCAGCTCCGGCAGTTGCACCACAAGTTGCAGCACCCCGCCGATCATCACCGCCACGGCCAGGATATACGTCTGGACCTCGTCGTCGTGTGCGAAATACGGGGCCGCGCCCCAAACCGCCGCAATCCAGGCGATGTTCAAGAGGCAGGGAGACAAAGCCGCCACGCCAAACCGTCCCACGGCATGCAGTGTGGCCGACACCTGCGCGGCCAGGCAGACGAAGACGAGGTAGGGCATCATCACGGCCGAAAGCCCCACGACCAGCCGTACCCGCGGCACGTCGCCCCAAACGATCCAGATTGCCGCCAGCCCGGCCTCCAGCACGACGACCAGCAGGGCCAACACCACCGTCAGCCAGACCAAGCCGACGCTCACCAATTGCCAGGCCGTCCGCCGATCGTGTTCCAGTTCCGCCGACAGGACCGGCAGGTAGCTCGCAGCCAAGGCCCCTTCCCCAAAGAGTCGCCGGAAGAGGTTCGGGATCCGGAAGGCGAGGACAAAAGCGTCCATCACCCCCCCGCCCGACATGCCGAATACGGCCGCTGTGGCCATGTCGCGGACCATGCCCAGCACCCGGCTTGCGAGGGTGCCCAGGCTGGTAACGCTCGCCCCGCGGATGAGTGGATGTCGCTTTGCGTCGGTCATGGGGAGAATGGTAGGAAAACCGGGCGGAAGGCGGAAGGGGCAAGCAAGCATCCCGGCACGTTGTGCCGCAGCTTTCCATGATGGCGGCTGGCAGGGAGTGCCGAAAACTCTATCATTCACCGAGCCTGTCGATCCGTGTTATCCTACCCGTCCAAGGAGTTGTCGCCGACGCATGGCCAAACGATCCGCCTACCAAGATCGCATCATCCGGAACTACTATCAGAACCGCGACGCCATCGGACTGCAGCGGCTGAGCGAGCTGGTGACCGACCTCTACCTGGCCGAGGGCAAGGCCCGCCAGCGCGTGTGGAAACAGCTTCTTCCCGCCCTTCAGAAAGCGGGTGTGTCGCAGAGCCGCATCGACCACCTGGTCCAAGCCGACAACCCGGCGCTGCTGGCCAGCCTCGTCCAGGAACTGATGGAACAGTAACGCGACCGGTTGTAGGACGGCAGCCTTCCCAGGCCGTCACAACAGCCTGGAAGGCCGTCCCACAGGCACACCAACGTGCGTCAGGCCCGCTGCCCCTGGCTTGACCGCCGTCCTCCGGTACAATGGGTACTTTGCTGCCGAAGTTCCCTGCCAGCGGAGCCTCACGGATGCCCAGCAACCTCGCCCTCCTCGAACAGTTGCGGTGGAAGAAGTTCCCGGTGCTGGACGACGGTTTTGTCTGCCTCGTCGACGCGATGGGCGACGACGAAGCGATCGTTCAAGCGGCTCGCGTGAGCTATGGCGAGGGGACCCGCCGCGTCTCCGACGACCGTACCCTCATCCGCTACCTTCTCCGGCACCAGCACACCACGCCCTTCGAGATGGTGGAGGTAAAGCTCTTGGTCCGGGTGCCGATGGATTGCTGGCGGCAATGGATCCGGCACCGCATGGCCTCGACCAACGAGTACAGCACCCGCTACTCGGTCGCCATCGACGCCGCCCAGACCACTCCGCCCGACGGCTGGCGCTTGCAGGCGGCCGGCAATCGCCAGGGGAGCGAGGGCGTGCTCGACGAGCAGCTCGGCGCCGATCTCACCGCGGAGGAGGTTGAGTTCCAGAAGCAGTCGCGCGCGATGTACCAGCGGCGGCTGGCGCTGGGCGTCGCGCGCGAGCAGGCCCGCAAGGATCTTCCCCTCTCCACCTATACCGAGGCCTACTGGAAGATCGACCTGCACAACCTGCTGCACTTCCTTGCCCTGCGGATGGACGTGCACGCCCAGCAGGAGATCCGGCAATACGCGCAGGCCATCGGGCAGAAGATCGTCCAGCCGCTGTTTCCGACCGTCTGGGAAGCGTTCGTCGATTATCGGCTGGACGCGATGCACCTCACGCGGTTGGATCGCGAGGTGATCGCGAGGCTGGTGCAGTCGAACAGCATCCCCGCCACGGAAGATGCCTTTCTCGCCGCGCAGGATCCAAGCTGGGCCAGCCTGACCCGCTGCCGCGAGCGCGACGAGTGCCGGGCGAAATTAGTGCAATTGGGAATCCTTCAAACCCAGGTTTAACTGCGAGGAAGCACGTCTGTCATGGAAACATCCGCTAACGAACTGGTCCGGCTCAACCAGCAGCTTCTGGAGAGCATCGCGGCCGGCGACTGGGAAACCTACGCCGCCCTGTGCGACCCGACGATCTCGGCCTTCGAGCCCGAGGCGAGGGGGCAGCTTGTGGAAGGCATGGATTTCCACAAGTTCTACTTCGACCTAGGTGTGGGCAAGGGCCCGGTCAACACCACCATGTGCTCGCCGCACGTCCGCCTGATGGGCGACGTAGCCGTCGTCTCCTACGTCCGCCTGGTGCAGCGCCTGGACCCCGCCGGCGCCCCCGTCACGGCGCGTGGCGAGGAAACCCGCGTCTGGCAGCGCAAGAACGGCACCTGGCGCCACGTGCACTTCCACCGCTCGGCTGGCGCGTAGGGATGCCTTCCTCTCGGTTCTATAGGACTCATAAGAGACCCTAACTCAACTCCCCTCTCCCGCTTCGGGAGAGGGGCAGGGGGTGAGGGCAGTCGCGGTTATGTTAGGGCCGCTAAGACCCACAGGATCTATAGGAGATTCTCATCGCCGCCGATTCAAACTACCCGCAGCCTTACGGCTTCGGCTCGCCTCAATCTCCCTTGGTCGCCAGGTACGCGCTGAGCACGCCGACGTTTCGGATGAACGTCGTGCAGTCAATGACCTTGCGCGTCGGATCATTCTCGCCCTGGTAGTGCAGCTTTCCCTCCTCGACCCACCGCCCGCGGCTGTCCATCGCCGACAGGACCGACTCGACCTGCGAGATGAGCTTCGCTGAGGCCTTCCCCGGCTTCCTCGGCCCCTCCGGCCGCAACGGCTCCGGCGAGAGCTTCACCAACTGGTCGTATTGCCGCTGGGCCGACTCGGTCCAGTCGCCGGTCTTGAAAGCGTAATGAGTGGGCATGTCGGCATCGCTATAGGTCAACTGGTAATCCTTGGTGAAATACAGCGGCCGGTTCGTCTTAAGCTCATAGAAGCGCGCAAGTTGGCCGTTCGGCAGCAGCGAACTGCGGTAGTAGGCGATCGCCCGCGGGATCGGCTCCAGGTACTTCTTGTCGCCCGTCTCGCGGTAGAGCTGGAACAGTGCCCGCACGACGCCGTACGCCTCTCCGCCAGTGATCGAAGGCGGCTCGAACTTCCGCGCCCAGGCCGGCTGCATGTCGGCATTGTACTGCTGGGCCCAGCCGGGCTGCGGATCGGGCATCTGGGCCAGAAGAATGAACCCGCCCGCGAGCTCGGCCGACGCCCGGTACTTCTCGTCGCCGTAGGTCCGCCATGCCTCGAACATCACGTCGATCACGTCGTTCATCGCGTTGTCGTTAAACGTGTAGAACGTCTTGTAATCGACCCCCGGATACGTCCGCGACCAGCTTTCGGGGTAGCTCGCCTTCTTGACCGGGAATTGCTTCGGATCGGGCGGGCTGTCGAACCGCTGCGGCCAGGCGCCGTTAGGATACTGTACCTCGATCAGTCTTGCCAGGGCAAACATGGCTGCCTCGTGGATTTTCTCGTCCCGAAACTCCAGGGCCTTGTCCAACCGCATCAGCATCCGCAGGGCCGCCTGCGTGGCGTCGTCGTCGAGAGTGCTCGTATTGCGCAATTTGCCTTTTTGGGCAGGTTCGACTCGATAGGCATAGCGGGCCCGCTCTTTGGAATCAAACTCGATGCGGTAGTCCCAGCCGCCCGACGCGAGCTGACCGCGGACCAGGCACATGCCGGTTCGCCGCGCCGCCTCGAGATAATGCTCCTCGCCGGTGGCTTCGTAGGCGCCTAGCAGGGCCATGCCGACCGACGGCGTGCCGGGCGGCTGCACCCAGACGGTCGTCGCCGACGCCTTGCCCTCGCCCTCGCGGCGCTGAAGATCCTCGCTGTAGCGCCAGAGATACCCGCCCTCGCAGGAGACCTCGTTCTGGAAGGAATCGACCGCCTTCTTGAGCCCCTCCGCCGCCCGCTGGCGCAAGGCCGGATCCGCAGCGCGAGAATTGCCGGCCAGGGAAACGCAAAACAAAGTCAGAACGCTTGCAGCAATACGCATGATCAACCTCCAGTTCGTTGTCCTCGCGGTCGGAAGTCTTCTTCCGTCTCGGCCCCAAAGGTCGAGAGCTGAGAGTCGAGAGCCAAACCGTCTGGCTCTCGACTCTCGACCCTCGACCCTCGACTCTCCGCTACTTTCGGTCGACACAAGAAAAGACTCCCGACCCCCTTCGGCCCATCCACTCATCATAGGGTTGCACGTGCACGAAGTTCAATATGGTCTCCTGTCCGACTGCCCCGCCGGGCTCGGTGTCGCCTTTCCAGTCCGAGATGGTCAGCATGGCTTCCGCGCTTTGCGCACGAAACGCCATCCAGTGGAGCATCATCTCGCATGTGCATTCCTAGAAGTCTTTCCCCAAGAGCCAGAGCCAGCTTCTGGCTACGCGCGGTGAATCCCACACCCAGAGTGCCCACCTTCTTGCATGTCATCTCAAACAGCCTGCAAAGATGCTCTTGATTGGTAATGGACAGACTGTCTCGCACGAAATCGATCTTCCCATGAGTCAAGGCGGCTCTCTCCGGCCATCGTGCCGAAAACCATTCGCCCAAACCGGCGCTGTCTGTTCCGAGCAAATCGATTATGATGGGTGCATGGATGACGAGCAACCCAGAACGAACCGCCCTTCGCCGTTTGCAACAACCTACCGCCGCCGCGCCGACGAATTCTCCGCGGCAGAATATCGCTACGCAGTCCGCGACCGGTGGGTATCTCGCTTGCGCCTGGCGATCTTCATCGCTGCCGTCGCGCTGTTCATCGCGGGCTGGAACAGCGACCAGGGGCGGCCATGGCATTGGGCGGCCGGCGCCGCCCTTGGCGGGTTCTTTGCTGCGGTGGTCTATCACGAATATGTCCGCCGCCAGGGCCTCCGCAATCGCATCTTGCGGCAGGTCAATGAAGAGGCGATCGCCCGGCTGGACCGCGACTGGCCGGCGTTGCCCGAGATGCGCATCGCCGTACCCTCGCAATTCCGGGCGACCGCGGCCGACCTCGACTTGTTCGGGCATGCGTCGTTGTTCCACTTTCTCTGTTCGGCCAACACTCCGCTCGGGATCCGCGTGCTCCGTGATTGGCTCTTGGAACCGGCGCCCCCCGAGGAGATCAAGCGGAGACAGGAGGCCGCGGCGGAGTTGGCGCCGTGTCTGGACTTGCGGCAGATGTTGATCCTCGAGGGTCGCTTGCTGGCAGACCGCGGGAGAGCGACGGAGAGGTTCGTCGAGTGGGCGGAGGGAGGGCCCTGGCTTTCCGCACGGCCGTGGCTCTTGTGGCCGGTCCGGATGCTTTCCGCAATCTCCGCGCTGGTTCTCCTGGCAACCGCGAGCCAGGTGATTCCGGCCGAGCCTGGCGGAACCGCCGTTTTCGCCGTGTTTGTCTTGAACGTCTTCATCACCGCCGCGGTGCGAGGAAGGGTCCAAGACATCTTCGCCCGCACTCGCTTGCGCCACGGCGAAGCAGCACGCTATCTGCGGATCTTTCGGCTCATGGTGGCGATGCCGCATGCAAGCGGGGAGCTGAATGCTCTCCATCGCGAGGTGGCCACTGGCGGGGGAGGCGTGCTAATGCGGATGAACCAGCTTAACCGGATCGCGGCGCTCACAATGCTCCGCCACTCCGCGCTAACGGCTATGCTCGTTTACCTGCCGCTCCAGTTTCTGTTCCTGTACGACTTCCATGTTCTCAGCCTGTTGGAGGCGTGGCAGGCCCGATACGGCAGGCACGCCCGCGCATGGTTTCTCGCGCTGGGAAGACTCGAAGCACTCGCCTCGCTGGCGAGCGTCGCGCACGATCATCCCGGCTGGGCGATGCCGGAGGTGAGCGAGTCGGCCGACTCGATCGAAGCCTGCGGACTGGGGCATCCGCTCCTGCCCGACCGGACGCGGGTGGCCAACGACGTCCGGATTGGGCCGGCCGGCACATTCCTTCTGGTCACCGGCTCGAACATGTCCGGCAAGAGCACGCTCCTGCGCGCCGTCGGCGTGAATGTGGTTCTCGCACAGGCGGGCGGGCCTGTGTGTGCCGAGCGCCTGCGAATGCCGCCGGTCGCGCTGGCCACGAGCATGCGGATTCGCGATTCGCTGGAAGACGGCGTATCGTTCTACATGGCCGAATTGATGCGGTTGAAGGAGATCGTCGACCTGGCCCGCGATGCCCGGCCGCCGCATGCGCGCGTCTTGTACCTCCTCGACGAGATCCTTCTGGGCACCAACTCCCGGGAACGGCATATTGCCGTGGTGCGCGTGCTGGAACACCTGCTTGCTCGCAGCACCCTCGGCGCGATCTCGACCCACGACCTCGACCTGGCCGCCAGCCAACCTCTGGCCGCTGCGTGCCGCTGCGTCCACTTTGCCGAAACGCTCCACGATCACGACGCCGAGCGGCCGATGACCTTCGACTACAAGCTGCGGCCCGGTGTCGCCACGACGACCAACGCGCTGAGGTTGCTGGAAATCGTAGGGCTCGAAAGACGCGACCCGCGGCAGTGACGGGGTTCTCAAGTCGTTCTTGCGCAGGTTGTGCGCGCCGTGCGTACAAGATGGGGGTGATGGAAGCCGAAGGAGGTCGCCTGTCCCTGTTTTCCAAGGGAAAGGGCCGGCAAGCGTCCTTCTCCGCCTTTTAGACCACCTGGCCATCGGCCGTCACCTTCACCAGCCGCGACAACCTGACGCAGTTCTGGATCACGTTGTGATGGATGTTCCAGGCGAAACCCTGCGGCGACTGGAGCGCGAAGACCGCTGCGGTCTTCAGGTCATAGTCCCCGGCCAGTCGGAAGTGATCATACGAAAGTATCATCACCTTTCCCCCCCGCGGAAATCGGCGTTCATCGAAATCGCTATTGGACAGAGTCCGTGTTATTGGCGCGACGAAACTCCGTGCGCGCCTTTTCTTGTAGAGAGTCAAATTCGGCTTTTGCGTTATTCACGCCATCGACCAACTCTTTGCTTGGACCGAAGGACCATCCGGTACCTTGCTCCCGTCGTCTGATTGCTGCCTCCAACTTGGCCGCCGCGGCTGCTAGGCTGGGATTATTTGCGAAACCATCGGCACGCTTTCTTAGATCCGCGCTATCGGGAGCCCCATCACGATAGAACGCGACGTCGAACTCATCCTGAAAACCATGCTTAACCATTCGGACCACACAGCAAGGCGCCTCATCGTTCTCCATCTCGCCGGAAACGCGCAGCGTCACGTAATCTCCTCGAAACTCCTTCGGGACACGTAACAGGATTGCGATATCTTTCCGGCCTGCAAGGGTTGTCCGATTATCGGCGTGAAATGCGAAAAACGCTCCACGCCCTTTGTTATCAAAACCGCTCTCGATGAGCGTATCGAGTGGGGGCAATAGCCTGTAGGTCACATTACTCTCACGCGATCGTGATTCTGCCATTGCTCCGCCCGATCTCGGACTAACCACGTAGGAGATCCGTCCGTTGAATTCGGATACGGACGTCACCACGTCAATGTCAGTGGCGAAGACGGTAGACAACGTTGTCGATGGAAGGAAATCGACCACCGGGAACGCAGTTTCGATACGATAGTTGAGGCGAAGAATTGTAGCCTTTTTCAATCCCTCGGTAAACCTGGGCGAGGGCGACAGGATCAATTCAAGAACTCGGCTGTCATCCGCATAGGACGAAGGCGTAACATCTTTTGCAGAAATAACTCGAGGCGCATCGACAACAACCCAGCGTCGCTCCTGGCCCGGTGCTGAGTCAGTGTTTGATGCAACAACCGTGAGCGCGAGCAGGGGCGCATAGATTAGCTCACGTAGTCGCATAGCCAAGACGTCACCCGCGCCGCCGGGCAGCCGGCAGAGCACAACAGCCAATGCAGAACACTGCTTCAACATGACACGTCTCCTTCATTGCGGAGTAATTGTGACTAGGTATAGCCAAGGGTCACTCATATCGCTCGGTATCATCCTCCCGGATCGACAGCCGCCGCCATCGGTTGAAGGCGGAGCCCGATGCAAGCTTCACGTTCGGTCGGAAACTCGCATCAGGCCGCTTTCGAATGCGAAAGGTCCACACGACAAAGTTCCGCGGTCTACCACGAGTAGGAATTCGAGCCGCCGAATACGTTTGGCGTCGTGTAGCCGCTGGTGCCGCCGAAGTTGA
Organism: Pirellulales bacterium; assembly: GCA_013360685.1. Taxonomy (GTDB): domain Bacteria; phylum Planctomycetota; class Planctomycetia; order Pirellulales; family Thermoguttaceae; genus JABWBD01. The sequence continues at coordinate 39,947 of JABWBD010000003.1, read as the reverse complement.
AATTCGAGCCGCCGAAAACGTTCGGAGTGGTGTAACCGCTGGCTCCCCCGAAGTTATAGTTGGCCCCACCCAACACGTTGGGGGTGCTGTAGCCGGTCGTTCCGCCGAACCGGTAATTCTGGCCACCGAAGACGTTGGGAGCACTGGAGCCGGTTGTGCCCCCGATGTTGTAGTTGTAGCCGCCGAAGACGTTCGGTGTGCTGTTCCCCGCGTACTGCCCGTTCCGATAGTAATTCTGGCCGCCAAAGATGTTCTTCATCGACGACCAGAAGTCCCCTGCGTGCGAGATGCTTCCGATGGACAGGCACGAAACGATGGCGGCAACGGCAACGGTCTTCTTCAACATGACTGGGTCTCCTTCTGCGGATGGTCGTAACTCGCAGGCAGCACCGGCTTGCCTGCCTCTACATGAACCAAGCGAGAGCCAATGGCCGTAGGGGACACGATTCTCGGCGAAAACACGAAGGGCGGCATGGTTCCAACGGGGTAACAACTGGTAGATGCCGCTTGCCGAGCGGGATCTCGGCGTACAGGTCCGGGGACCTACGACAGACAGCATTTCGCGAAACCCACTACAATGAAAATGTTTGCGCCACGCCCATCTCGTGCCGGCATTGTTTCGGACTCGCTGGGACGCGCAAACCTGGCTGCCGCCCCCCCAGTTGGGTGCACTCCCGTTTCTGCGCTCGAGTAGCTGTTTTTCCCGCAGATTACCGCAAAGCGTTTGATCGCCGCGGGTTGCGAAGCCGCATTTCGCTCGGTGTTTTGTGGGGAGCGCGGAGAAACAGGAATGCACCCCCGCCAGCGAGCTTGCTTGCAGCCAGCAAGTTTAGCTGGTAGGATGGGCTGGTCGGCTGGTTGCGGTTTACGGCCCTTGAGGTCACGTGTCATGCCACGCTCCGCGGGACAAACCACAGAAATCGAACACTGTTTGGACCGGTTGCGAGCCGGCGATGCGGCCGCCCGCGATGCCTTGTTTGCCTTCGCCACGGAACGGCTCCACAGGTTGGCGCACCGGCTGTTGAAGGATTTTCCGCGGGTGCGTCGGTGGGAGGAGACCGACGACGTGGTCCAGCAGGCGGCCATCCGCCTGCAGCGCGCGTTGTCGGCAGGGACGCCCAGTTCGCCGTCGCACTTTTTCAGGCTGGCCGCCGTTCAGATCCGCCGGGAGTTGATCGATCTGGCGCGACGTCTTTATGGTTCGGAGGGGATGGGCGCCCATCACGACACGGTCGGGCGACGCCCGGGCGAAACGGATTCGGTCCCGTTCGGCGACCAACCCCCCGCCGCCACCGATGGTCCGGCCACAGTGGCCGAGTGGACCGAGTTTCACGAGACGGTGGAGCGACTTCCGGAGGAGGAGCGCGAGTTGTTCGACCTTTACTTCTACGCGGGGCTTCCGCTGAAGGAGGCAGCCGAATCGCTCAACATCTCGGAACGAACTGCCAAGCGGCGTTGGCGGTCCGCTCGGTTGATGTTGCACAAGGCCCTTCACGGAGCTCGGCCGGGCGATCACTAACGGGGGCCGGTCCAATGAAGGCAGGCGAGTCCTTCGAATCTCGTGCGGATGAGCTTCTCGCGCACTGGGATACCCTCCGCGCTCAAGGCGAGAGCGTTTCACTATCGAAACTGTGCGGTGACGATACCGAGCTCCGGGACGAGGTTGCCCGGCGCATCGGCTTGTTGGAATCGATCGACAAGTTCCTTATTGACCTCCAGGGCGACTCATCATGGCCCGATGAAGTCGCGAACACCGGCAGGGGCGACCACTCGTTCGTCGTGGAGTCGCCGACCACGCTTGGGCGTTATCAGCTTGAGCAGCTTATCGGCGAGGGTGGTTTCGGACAGGTGTGGCGAGGTCGCGATCCGGAGTTGGACCGCGACGTCGCCATCAAGATTCCGCGTCCCGGGCGGCTCGGCTCCCGGATCCAGGCCGCCAGATTCCTGGAGGAGGCCCGCAAGGTCGCCAAGCTACACCACCCGAGCATCGTGCAGGTGTTCGACGTTGGGCCGAACCGATCGGGCTGCTACATAGTCTCCCAGTGGATCGAAGGAACCGATCTTGCCAAACGGATTGCGGCGGGCCGGCTATCGTTTGATGAGTCGGCTCGAATCGTGGCGGAGGTGGCCGAGGCGCTGCATCACGCGCATCTCCAGGGCCTTGTCCATCGCGACATCAAGCCGGGCAACATTCTGCTTGACGCCCAAGGCAAGGCGTACGTGACCGATTTCGGCATCGCTGCGAGCGAAGACGAGCTGCTTGACGAGCAGGACGTTGTCACGGGCACGCCATTGTACATGGCTCCGGAGCAGGCATCCGGGGAAGGGCTCCGCGTGACGGCGCGCGCCGACATCTACAGCCTCGGCGTGGTTCTTTACGAGTTGCTAACCGGCCGGCCGCCATTTCGGGCCGGTCGCCGCGCCGACCTGCGTGAACAGGTCCTCAAACGTGAACCCCGGCCGCCACGGACTATTGACGATTCGATCCCGCCAGAGGTGGAACGAATCTGCTTCAAAGCGATGGCGAAGGACCCAGGCCAACGCTACACGACGGCGGCAGATTTGGCACGCGATCTCCGAGAGCACGCGTCGCGTGTTGCATCCGCCCCACGATCGAACACTCCAAGATTTTGGCGGTGGCTTGTGGCCGCCCCGATAGCTGCCTCCTTGATACTTGTAATTGCTTTTATGTTACGGCCAGCTACCCTGATAATCACGCAGCCGGGGCCGTTGGGCAATGGCGGGGAGGCAGCGCCGGATGATTTGCCGCCTGTAATAGCGCCTATAGGCGATATAGTTTCCCAGGCATTAGCGGCAGCAGGTGAATTAGGCGCTGGGGAGGACCAATCCTTTGCGCTCAGTTCCATCGCCGCTTCCCAGGCCAAATCGGGATTTGTCGACGGGGCTTTCCGAACAGTTGAACGGGTCGAACGCGAATCGTGGAGGGCCTTCGGATTAACGGAGATTGCTACAGCCCAAGCGAAGGCGGGCTTGACTGCCGAAGCCCAGAGGACGTTCTACGATGCATTGGCGGCAGCAAGGCAAATCAAAGAGCTTCCTCCTCTTGTGGGGGCGACAGGGGTCGTGATCAATCGGAACGGCGAGGCGGCACGGCGAAAGAAAGATATCGCTACAAGTCAAGCTGAGGCGGGTTTTTTTGACGATGCATTGGCGACCGCCGAAGGGATCGAAGGCTTTGAGGCCGTCTGCCAGTCAGCACTCAGCAACATCGCCGCCGCGCAGGCCAAGGCGCGTTTATTCGATAAAGCCCTCGTTACGGCTGAAAAGATGCTTTCCGGGATAACGGCGCTCGACCAGATTGCCACTGCGCAGGCTGAGGCGGGCTTGTTCGGCGAGGCGATGGCAACTATTGGGAAGATCGAAGATGTACCGTGGCGCGCTCCCGCCCTCAGCAAAGTCGCTGCTGCGCAAGCCAAGGCTGGCTTAAAACCCATAGCCCAGCAGACCTTCGACCAAGCCTTAGCGGCAGCTAATAATGCTAAAGAAGCATGGGTGGAAGCCTGGTTGCTCCGTAATATTGCGGTTGCGCAGGCCCAGGCGGGCTTTTTCGATTCGGCTCTGGAAACGGTCGCGCACATCGAAGTCGCGTCGAGGACAACCGTCGGCCTAATCGAGATCGGTGCTGGGGCACTTGGCGAAATCGCGGCCGAACAAGCCAAGGCGGGTATGCCGGCTGAAGCGCAGAAGACTTTCGACAAAGCACTGGCGGCGGGCAGGAGGGTTGAATACTGCTCATCTCCTACGGATGTCTTAGCCGATATCGCTGCGCTCGAAATACAGGCTGGATTCACAACGCGAGCGCGAACGACCCTCGATGAGGCATTGACAGCAACTGAGGGGATTCGAGATACGGTTTCGGGCGAATTGCGCTTTGAGAAGATCGCGTCCACTCAAGCTGCGGCGGGTTTGTTGGACGCGGCCTTGGTTACGGCCAGAAGGATTCAAAACATTTCCGCTCGCGCCTCCACCCTCCGCAAAATCGGTGCTGCCCAGGCGGCCGCGGGCCAACCGGCAGCCGCACTGAGTTGGGCGGAAAAGGAACGAGACGCTTTTGTCCGGTCGCTTTCCTATCTTGGGATCTTCGAGGGCTTAAGTGCCCAAAACCAGTAGATGACGACAGCCACACTGATGGCGATTAGCGATCACTTGCAGGGCCTCCGACGGACAAGCCCGGACCGGCGGTAACCTTGCGCTTATGACTCGGGGTTCCGCGAATAGAGAGGTGTGTCATTGAAGCAACTCTGTACACAGCGACCGTCGACACAGAACATCCCCGCGCAAAGCTCATCGGACGCGATGCGGTCGCGTTCATCGCAGACCGTTTGATAGTAGTATTTGTATCCTGCCAGCAGTGGAGGTCCTTTTGCACAATCCACGAAGAAGACTTTGGAGGTTTCCGTGCGAACACGTCGGATATGGCAACATCAAGATGAATTTGTGCACCTGTATCGGAATACGTTAGAAAATGTCCTTGAGTCACTCGGGGCGGAAATGACTCCCTGGGTGTTCTTGGTGGGGGCGAGTCTCGCAAATGGGAAGACAGTTGTATCGCCTACGCGCGTGGCTCCCGTTAAATCCCGCCAGTTCACTGGAAGGTTCCAGGAACTCACAACCGCCAGGACGCTCCCTCCGAACGATGGGTTGCCTCCAGCCAAATGGGGAAACACATATTCGAGGCACTGCGACTTCCTACGGACGTGCTGGCGCGAGATCAAGCACGCCGTGGAAGAGATACTCGACTCGCACTCCATGCTGGTCTTTGCGTCGCAACCAGCCGAAATTAACGGGTATGTGGTCTGCCTCATTGCCGCGGTCCATCGCGATCAGTATAACCGCTACCCGCACCTCGATGGCTCTGTGTATCAGCAGAACGGCCGGTCGCCGTCCTTCGTGTGGGGTGCCGTCGAGGTCGTGCTCGCTGACGCGGCGGAAGAGTTGAGGAAGCGCAATGCCGGCGCGTTGCTGGAATGGAGGCAGCGCGACACACGCGAACTTCTACGCATTGCAGGTACCTTCTTCACGCGCGACCAGGCGTGGGCTGGAACGCGGTTCTCTCCGAGAGATACCTTGCTTCATGGCACCTACGACCTGTTCGATGCGGCGACGGTCATCTCGTCAATGAGGTAGGAACAGCAAGAAGGCATCGGCAATCTGATCGTCTGTGACATTGGCCATCCCGCAGTCAATGCTCAGATCAAGTTCAGCCCGTCGATTCCGATGGTTCATTACCGACGAGCGCGCAAAATCCTGGAAATGTGCACGGAAAACTTGCACGTCCTGTCGGACTCTCGCTGTGTCTACGGACTTGGGAACTTTGATCGAAAGCAATACGATGTAACGAACGCCGACACTTTTGAAGTCAAGTTCGTCAAACACCATTGTTGGGAATTATGGCATCTCGACACTGCGCTGATGCGCGTCGAATACGGGCAGCCGGGACTCCCAAAGCGCCAGTATGATGTGGCTGAGGTCGAAGCTGCGCTCCAGCGGATCTTTCCATCCATTAGTTCTACCGCAAAGGCTCGACTGCTCGATATGGTGTCGTTCGCGGCGAAGGCGAAGCACGGCACAATGCTCGTGATTTCTCCGTCCGCGCGCAAGGAGGCGCGGCGGTTAGCTGAAGGCGGCACCATCCTCCCTTTCAAAGCGACTGAAGAATTGATCACGGGAGCGTCCGCGATCGACGGCGCGATCGTCGTTGATCTTAATGGCGTGTGCCACGGCATTGGCGTCATTCTCGATGGCAAAGCAAGCAAACACGGCGATCCGGCCCGGGGTGCAAGATACAACTCGGCAGTCCGGTACTTAAGCCAGCATGAGAAGTGTCTTATTTTGGTTGTATCGGAGGACGGAATGGTGGAACACCTTCCAAAATGATAGGTACCCGCGTTAATGGCTCACCGGAAGCGTGGTTCGATGCTTGTAGCGCGTCTCCGGGAACGTGATTTCTCCCACGATTCTCTGCGCATCAAACGTCAAGGCGCCTCGCGGCGGCTGAAACGTCTTGCGCTGCCCCCGACTCCAGCCGTCCAACTCCCAGTACCAGGACTTCGATTGACCGCCGCCGATGAACGTGACGATCACCCGGCACGGCGGAAGCGACTCGATGCCGTCGAGCGTGAAGACGGCGGCCCGCTGGGTGTCCCAGAGCAAGCCCTCCTCAAAGGGCCTGTACGATCCGTGCAGCGAGAGCATCTCGCAGTATCGGGCGATATCGTGATCCTTCTCTTCGCCAAGGTAGACATAGCTCGTTCGAAAGGCTTCCTTCAACGACCACACGGTTACGGCGAGTTGCCGGACCTCCGACACGGTCGTGCGCCCGGCGTACTCGCCGTCGAGTAGGAAACCCGGTTCGTATCGAGCATAGAGGGGCGTGTGCGCCGGCCAGTGCTCGACAAAGTGGACGTTCCGCCGAGCGGGGCCCGATTTGGCGGTCAGTTCCACCAGATTTGTGCAGTCGGCCAGGTCTTGCCCGATGTTCTCCAGGCGGAGCCAGTCGTTCGGGCCGACCGGCCCCCAGGCCTCGTCGAAGTCGAGGATGAGCTGGTCCGGTTGATTTACAATCACCGGCGCGTATTTCTGCGAAATCCTGGGAACCAGCCACGCGTGTCCACCGGAGTGGTAATGGCGTTAATCAGCGCCCGACAGGGATGTGGCCCTGACCAGTGAAACAAGTTGCCAAGAGACCGCACGGCATGGATTCAGAATAGTGATCGCTGCAACGATCGGACGCGTAAAGGTTCGGCCGGAACGTCCCGAGCCTTGCGGACGAAGTCCGCGACTTCATCGTCCGGCCATTCGGCCATGAACCGGAAGGCCGAGCCAATAATGTATTCGACATTGCACTCCAGAGCAATCCAGGATCGGCCCAGCAACTCAGCCGCCTCCCCCGTCGTGTTCGAGCCGGCGAAAATGTCCATGACCGTATCGCCGGAATCGGTCAAGAACTTGATGAAGAACTCCGGCAACGAGCGAGGGAACCGCGCAGGGTGCGGTTCGACGTCGTGCGCCTTGCACAGCCGGATATGGACGGAGTTGCTCTCGGTGTTCGGGTACTGCAATAGGTTTGAGGGGATCGCCCCACCGTTGTCTTTGCCGAATTTGGCGCTGATGTCGTGCCCGGACGGACGATCCTTCGGTCGATAGAAGGCTTCCGGATCCTTCATCAACTGCTTCATGCGCGCGCTGTAGGGCGCAAGGACATTGCTGACATTGGCCTTGGGATTCTCGGACTTGGCAAGCCACCAGATCGTATTGACTGAATCCTTAGCGCGAATCTTGCGCTTGTTCACCCATTCGATGGGCGAAGGCAGTTTGGCCGGGTTGTGCCAGAAGAACTCCTCGGCGAGATAGAAGCCGTGTTCATCACACAGCCGAAGAAGAACCCGGTAGTTGTACAACGAGCGGCAGGGGACTCCGCGCTGATAGGCGCCGCCCAAGTCCAGCACCCAACTGCCGCTGTCCTTCAGGACTCGTCGCACCAGCGGGCCAAACGAGACGAGCCAATCGACGTAATCGGCTTGGTCCAGGTTCCCATATGCCTTCTGTCGCAAGAGGGCGAAAGGGGGCGACGTGACCACCAAGTCTACGGAGTTTTCCGGCATTGACGGCAGGTAGTCTTCGGCCTTGGACAGAACCGCCCTGCCGAACTTGGTCCGGTAGACCTCGACTACTCGTCCATTCCCCTGCATCGAGCGTGCTCTCCTCTTCATTGCAGCGTACCAAGTTTCCCGGAAGTTTCCCAGTCGTGTAGACGATACGTTACCGTAACTTAAAGGCTGTAGACGTATAATATGCAATCCCCGACACTGCCGTCAATAGCTTTGGGCATCCTGTTGATGCAGCAAAGGGTACCATCTTGTCCGACGTGCAGGTCCGGTTTGGGGAACGACTCCGAGAAATCCGCCGAAAGAAGGGGATTTCCCAGGAAAGGCTGGCGGACCTGGCCGGCCTTCATCGGACTTACGTCAGTGGCGTCGAACGTGGCGAACGCAACATCTCTCTCGTGAACATCGAGAGGTTGGCCATCGCCTTGGATGTCGCCATGTCGGAGCTGATGCCTGATGCTGCCAGCCATTGAGGGCGGCCACCGTGGGGTTCAAGAGCAACCGGGAGTTTCTACGAAACGTCAGCATCGGTGCGGTTGGCACGCGAAAGGTTGCCGCCATCCTGAGGCAGGGTGGATTCCGCATCATCGAACTGGAACGCTACTGTTGCAGCATCAAGATTTGGGCAACCAAGATCAAGCGATTGCGGGTTCCCGATCTTCTCTGTCTGGAGTCCGGCATACGGATCGAGTGCCGCGCCAAGGCCGATCTGAAGATCACGATGTCTCACTCGGTAAACAACCCCGATCGCGCATGGGACAAAGGACTCCGAGACCACGACATCGTGGCGTTCATTCGATGCTGGCCGATCGACGATACCTGGATAGCCAGTGATCGAGTGGCGATTTTTCGCGTCGGCGATATGCGGTCCACTTGGCACCTGGCCAAGCCGGGGCAAAGGAAGTCAGCATCGGAAGGAAGCGAGGTCCCTTTCACCTGGCCCACAATGGTCGCCAAACGGGCGGGCAGGGTCTTGAGCGTGTCGCGCGACTCCATCAGCACGCAGTTGGCGGGCGGCCGAAAGCAAACCTATCGCCTCTTGCGCAAATCGGGCAGCGGAAGATTAAGGCTAGTACCGCACGTCAACGTCGGTGACGTGTTCGGCGACGGCGACGCGATTCTCGCGTCGGCGCTGCGCGTCATGTTGACCCCTTCAGCTTCCCCGTCGCAGCGATACGACTTCTTCTCCGATTTGGAAAGCGACAGCACCGAGTCGGTGTATGCCGCGGTGAAAGCACTGGGGTTCCTGCCCGACGTAGCCGCCGTGAGCAGGGGGCGGCTCAGCCACCTCATGGACCACTCCGAGGACGGCAGAATTCGCCTGGAGGCAGCCGCTTCACTTGCTCGTCTTGGCTTCGAGGAGGGATGGGATTCGATTTCCAGGATCGTCCATGACCATGACGTGGCCAGAGAGTACCGAATGGAATCGGCACTGATACTGGCCGAGATGCCTGGCAGACGATCCCTTGATCTCCTGAGAGGCTTGGTGGAAGATACGTCGAACGACTCGGAATTGCGAGCGGCCGGCGCTTGGGGACTGGCGGAGGTTTCGACCGATGCCGAATTGACCGGCCTGGTCGCTCATGTCCATGATAGCGACGAAGTGGTGGCCGTCCATGCTATCTTGGCGCTCTCAAGAATGGTCTGTTCCGACAATCTCGAAGCACTTTTGCGGCACGTCGGCGACGACGGCCGCCAGTCTGCCGGGTTGGTACAAGCGGTCTTGCTGAGCCGACTCGATTTCGTGCCGCACATAGTGCGACTGATTCGTGCAAGCTCGGGACAGCGGCGGCGATGGCTGTTGTACATGCTCGCCTGTCGTGGCCGTACGGTATGTGGCCAATATGTGAGCGACCACGCGCCGGAGCTGCTGAACGAACTCGATTTCTTCTGGACGCATCAGGTCGAAAACTGGACGAACCGATTGGACGTTGCCGACCAGATTGATTTTCTGCGTGAACAAGTGCTTGAGTAGCTGCCACTCCGCGACGCGTGGTTGACCACCTCGGACCACTTCTGCGGCAGGCATTCAGATGCCTTTTCCATGGGCGTTCCGATAATGTCGGCGATTCTCGCGGCAAGAAGGGGTATTCCAGCAGTACCTTCGCTTCGCGCACGTCATCGAGATCTGGCGCTGAAAACCCCACGTCGTGCCCCTGCTCGCCGATTGTCCGAAGTCGTTTGTTTGAATACCTCGTTGACATGGCTACAATCTCCTGCGATCAGGTTCGTGATTTACTGGATGCCCTCGGGCTCCTGTCCTGCAAGGCGAGAACCGCGGGGCCCAGGGGCTACATAATCCCAATCTGGCCGAAGGCCATCATCATCGCCTCATGGGTGATCTGTGGACATGGCTGGCGAGATACGGGTGAACATGGCCGTTGGCCAAACGCTTGCCTTCACCCGCTTACCTGGGGTGTTGCCAGCGTGCCACCCCAGGCTACGGTGACCGAAGGCCGTCGGCCAACTGAAACAACGATCCGCCAAGAGTTCAAAAAGCAAAGCAGCCTGCCTGCTGGCCATCCGATTCTCGCAGCACCAAGCTGTTTCCCGATGGTAGCAGCCGGGCTGCTTGATGTTCTGGCGGGTGGTTGAAAAAAACGCGCGAATCTGTTCCCGAACACAGCGGTCACTGGTTCACTGCAAGCGAGGTCCGATGTTTGTAGCCGGTGTCCGGGAACGTGATCTCCCCCACGATTCTCTGCGCGTCGAAGGGCAGCGCGCCTCGGGACGGCTGGAACGTCTTGCGTTGCCCTCGGCTCCAACCGTCCAACTCCCAATCCCAGCATTTCGATTGCTTGCCGCGGCTGAACGTGACGGTCACTCGGCATGGCGGGAGCGACTCGATGCCGTCGAGCGAAAAGACGGCGGCGCGTTGGGTATCCCAGAGAAATCCCTTCTCAAAAGGTCTGTACGAACCATGTAGCGAGAGCGTCTCGCAGTATCGGGCGATATCGCGATCCTTCTCCTCGCCGAGGTAGGTACAGATTGCTCGGAAGGATTCCTTCGGCGACCACACGGTTACGGCGATTTGCTGGACCTTCGACACGGTCGTGCGCCCGGCATACTCGCCGTCGAGTAGGAAACCTGGTTCGTATCGGGCATACAGGGGCGTGTGCGCGGGCCAGTGCTCGACAAAGTGGACGTTCCGCCGGGCGGGGCCCGATTTGCCAGTCAGTTCCACCAGGATTGTGCAGTCGGCCAGGTCTTGCCCGTTGTTCTCCAGGCGGAGCCAGTCGTGCGGGCCGACCGGCCCCCACGCTTCGTCGAAGTCGAGGACGAGCCGGTCCGGTTGATCCACAACCGCGGGCGAGTATTTTTGCGCGACGCAGGGAAGTCCAGAATGGATGCCGTCAAGGCGATTCCAGATTGCCACGGCTTTCTTGAGTTCGGCCATCATATCCTCGGACTTCTTCATGGCGTCGAGGGCCAAAACCGTTGGGCCAACGATCGGATCGCCAAGGGAGCCGGAGATGATCGACCCGCCGAGCACATCAACGGCGGAAGGCTTTGGCATCCTTTCGATGCGCTCGAACGCTTCGATCGCCTCGGCGACAGCGCGTTGCGATTGAGAGGCGATATAGCTCAACTGGGAGTCCTCGGATTGAATGCCATGAAGATCGATGGCGACCGCGTACAACTCGCGGATCGCTTCAGCCATGCTCGGCTCCTCCTCGGGAAAGGCTTCTCGCGACGTCTCCATCGAAACAACCAGCCGGCCGACTCCTTTCGCAAGACGGGAATACTCCGGGAGAAGTTGCCGTGCGGCGTCCGCGGCGCCGCATCGGCCTGCGACGGGCAGCAAGGCCATCGAGACTGCAAACAATACAATGAGATGGGTGACTTTGGTCATGACTGGTCTCCTTGTTGAACTGCTCTTCGGCGAGCGCCTCAGTCCTTCGGTATGATTGACACTGCCGGGACAACGTAGCCATCTGCGTAGACTTCGATACTCTCACCGGGTTGGGGAGCCCAGTTTTCAAACTCAAGCCAGCCGACCTGGACAAAACTGCCGGGACTGAGATGGTCCGTGGCCTTTACTGACGCCGACGACATTTCCTGGAGATTCCTGCCGACTACTCGCACGTTGTACAGGTGATGGCTGGAGGGGTTGGAAATAATGACGACTTTCCCAATACCGAACAGGGAATCACGGTATTCGATCGTAACCGGCGGGTAGATCGGTGATGTGCCGCAGCCGGACACGATCGTCGCCAGGAACAAGGCCAGCGCCGACAGAGCCGCGGCCGCCGTGCGCGATCCCTTCTTCCGCCCAGTGAACTCCATCGGGGTTCGCCGTGTTTCTGTGGCGATCCACAGTAACTCATCGGTTTGGCGGCTCGTCCCGACCATGGCGTCGGCGACCGGGTCGATGGCTGTGATTGCGTTGCGCGGCATGGTTTCTCTCCTTAAGTGGGGGCTCAGGAATTACAGGCAGTACTTAGTTTTCCGTTCCTATCTGGCCAAGCGAGAATCACAGGTGGCAGGGGACAGGAAATCCGGCGAGTCGTCGATGCCAAGCATCGCATGCTGTTTCCGCCCGCCAGACTCAAGGGAGGTTGAGGGCTGGGCTGGCCCCTGATTCTGGACAGACCAAGGGGACCAAGGGTGGCAGCCATGATTCACGCAGTGGCGAATCGTAGCGAGATCCGCCACTACCTCGAACGATCTATGCCCGGCTACGCCGCCCTGTTTCCCAACGACGACGTCTGGACCCGGCCGGTGGCCATGGCGATCGCACGGCATGCACTTGTGTTTTTCGCCATAGCAGGCTTCTCAACGGTGCCATCGGGTTGGTCCGCGTGAGGAAAGAGCACAGGCACGAAGGGCCACGGGAGACGCTTTCCATCACGCATTCCACTCGGGCTGACTGTATCGTTGGGCGACGAGTTGCGCCGTTCGCTGGCAGGGCCATTGAAGGCCGGGTTCGTCCGCCTGCCAGGCGCGGGCGATCGCTCGCCGGATCTCCAGGCTTGAGAGGGGCAGATTGGCGACAAAAGCTTGATGCTCCCGCCCCTCGCGATAGGCCGGTTGGCGCGGGGGCATTTTCAGGCAACGCTCGACCAGATCGAGCGGGAAGTCGTAAAGCAGCGTGCCGTGGTACAAGAGATGGTCGCGTTTGCAGCGGACGCTGTTGCCCGACACTTTCCTGCCGCCCACCGCCAGGTCGCTAATCCCCTGGGGCCCGATCCCGGGGACCAGCCGCTCCAGGGCGGCCGCCATCGTGCCCATGACGAACTGGTGCGCATGGTCGATCAGCCGCAACGCGGGTCGAAGGCGATAGCTGAGCACCAGGGCATACATCAGACAGCCCGGCCCGGTGACGACCGCCGCTCCACCACTGACGCGGCGAAACACCGGCACGCCGATCTCGCGACAGGCATCCAGTCGGACTTCTTCTTCCAGTCGCGAGGAGCGGCCCACAACGACCATCGGCCCGCTCGGCTCCCAGAAACGGAGCGTTTCCACCGGAAGACCGCCATCTTCGGCCTCCTCGATCAGGGCCTCGTCGAGAGCGAGATTCTCGGCAGGAGTTGGGAGCGTCAGGTCGAGCAGTCGCATGGGAGAAGGCTCTCGAATACCGGCGGGAAATCACTTCGCGGAGCGGCGCGCCAGACTGGGGTCGAACCGTTGCATGGGAAACGGTTGGCGAATACCGGGGCGGTGGGAAGGAAGACTCAAGAAAACTGTCGGCCACGCCCGAGGGGGGAATGAAGGATCCGCCGGGCGTTTCTGGCAAGGCATCAAACCACGTTATACTATAGTGCTCAGCGAGCGGCATCGGGAACCAGCAAGCGAAGGGTCAAGCCAAGGAGAATATCATGCCTGTCGGCGACATCGGCAGAGACCACCTCACGGTGCGATGCGCCAGACCAGTGCAGACCACCCGTCGCGGCCTGTTGAAGGCCGCATCCGGTGCAGGTCTGGGATTGGGGGCTTTGCTGGTCGGGTGCACTGCGTCCCAGTCCACCGGCGAGGGCGGCAGACAACGGTTGCGGGCCGCCTTCTCCAGTGCCGGGCTGCAGGGCACCTGGAACAAACTCGGCTACGATGCCGCCATGCTCTGGGGAGACCTGCTCGGCGTGGAGGTGGTCTGGTTCGACGGCGAATTCGACGGCCAGAAGCAGCGGGAGAAAATCGAACTGATCGTCGACGATGATTGGGACTTCTGCGCGTTCCAGGCCCATCAGACGGGCATTCTCGAAGAACCGGTCAAACGGCTCAAAGCGCGAGGCATCCCGGTAATCTCGATGGATACCCTGCTGGTGGAGCGGCCGAGGTTGCGCGAGGCGGGCGTGTGGATCGAGATCGCGCCCGACCACGCCGCCATGGCCGAGGCGAGCACGCGTTATCTCATGGAGAAAATCGGCGGCAAGGGCAAGGTGATCCATATCGGAGGAGAGAGCGGCCACAGCGGCGCCCAGGACCGCGAGCGGGGATTCAACAATATCGTTGGCAAGTATCCGGAGGTCAAGGTCGTCGGCGGGGGCGTCCGCTGGTGCAACTGGAAGACCGAGATCGCGCGCAACACGTTCGACACGCTCCTGCAGGAGAGCGACGAGCCGATTGCCGGGGCTTTCTTCCACAACGACGACATGGCCCTGGCATGCACGCCCGCGTTGGCCGGCAGCCGCCACGAAAAGATGGTCGTCACCGCGGTTGACGGGCAAAAGGCGGGCCTGACGGGCGTCCGCGACGGGCTGTTGGCCGCCACTTCGGTCAACCCGACGTGCATGATCCACGGCTATTCGCTCATCGTCGGCCAGTTCATCGTCCGCAACAAGGAGAAGATCGACGAGGTCCCCAAGCAGATCATCCTGCCCAGCCCGCTGGTGTCCAAGGAATCGGGCAATCTCGACGCCATGTTCTTCCTCTCCGACCCGCGGCACTGCCTGGTATGAGATTTTGGATTTTAGATTTTGGATTGAGAGCCCTGAAAATGAGCATGATGGGCAGCGATCGCGAGCTATGGCAGATTCTGTAATCCAAAATCCAAAATCTAAAATCCAAAATCCAAAATCCAAAATCCTTCGCCATGACTGCTGCAACCGAGACACCACTCCTGGAATGCCGTCGCGTGGGGAAGCGATTCGGGGGGATCGTTGCGCTTTGCGACGTGGACTTCTCGCTCCGCGCCGGCGAAGTGCATGGAGTCGTCGGCGGCAACGGGGCGGGCAAGAGCACGCTCATGAAGGTCCTCGCCGGTGCACTGCCCGATTACGAAGGGACCGTGCTCTTGGCCGGCCAGCCGATCCGGCTCAATACGCCACAGGCGTCTCTTGCCGAGGGGATCGCCATGGTCTACCAGGAGTTGTCGGGGATCGGGCAATTGAGCGTGGCGGAAAACCTCTTCCTGGGCCGGCAGCCGACGACGCGTTTGGGCCGGATCGACTGGACAACCATCCGCCGCAAGGCGCGAGAGTGGCTGGCGGATCTGGAGATCGACGTCGAGGTCACGCGGCGTCTGGACAGCTATCCCCTGGTGGTCCGCCAGATGGTCGAGATCGCACGGGCGGTCCACAGCGGCGCCCGTGTGCTTATCCTCGACGAACCGACCAGCGCCCTGAGTCCCCCGGAAACCCGCCGCCTGTTCGCACTGGTCCAGAGGCTCCGGAGCCGCGGCGTCGCCATCGTCTTCATCAGCCACTTCATCGAGGACGTGCTGGAGATCTGCGACCGGGTGACCGTGCTGCGCGACGGACGGCTTGTGGAAACCGTTCCGAAAGCCGGTCTCGACAAGCATGAACTGATCCGCAAAATGCTCGGGCATCGGTTGGAGGCAGCGGAGGTGGGCTACGAGACGGGCGTACGGCTCCGTGCCCGGACCCGCGAACTGCCGGTGTTCGTGGCCGAAGAACTGAGCCTGGCAGGGGGTTTTTCCGATGTGTGTCTGGAAGTCTCTCCAGGTGAGTGCCTCGGGCTCTACGGGTTCGTCGGCGCCGGGCATCAGGAACTCGTCCAGACACTCGGCGGGGCGCGCCGCGCCAGTTCCGGCCGCGTGCTGGTCGACTCGCATCCGATCCAGCCAGGCGATCCCCACGACTCCGTTTGCCGCGGCGTCGTCCTGGTGACCGCGGACCGTGCTCAGAGCCTGTTCCTGAAGGGCGAGATTTACAAGAACGTCACCCTGGCCCATCTCCGGCGTGTTGCCGGCCGCTGGCTGATGCGAAGCCGCGAGGCGGGCGCCACGCGGCCGGTGCTGCAACGCGTCGGCTGCCGCCCGCCGGATCCGCTTCTGGCGGCCGGCGACCTTTCCGGGGGAAACCAGCAGAAGGTGGTCTTTGCCAGGTGGCTGATGGGTGAAGTCCGCGTGCTCTTGCTCGACGAGCCGACTCGCGGGATGGACGTCGCGGCGAAGGAAGACGTGATGCGGCTGGTGGCCGGGCTGAAGCAGCAGGGGACTGCCGTCATCCTCGCTTCCAGCGAGCCGGGGATGCTCCTAACGCATGCCGACCGCATCCTGGTGATGAGCCGCGGCCGGGTAACCCGTGAGTTCGCCGACATCGAGACCGACAAGGCCGCGCTAATCCGTTCCGCGTGAGGGTGTGCCGCCGGAGTCGGGGATTGGAGCATCTGCCGACCGACCCTATGGAAACGACAAGACCTCGGAAGACTTATGTCCGACCTTAGCAACTCCTCCCCCTTCTTCCGTCGCTGGGACGCTCGCGATATCGCTCCGCTGGTGAGCCTGGCGGTGCTCGTTGTCTTCTTCACGTTGGCGGCCCCGAACTTCCTGAAGGTCGCGACGATCACCGCGATCTTGAAACAGGGATCGGTGTTGGCAATCGTGGCGGCGGGTCTTACGTTTGTGCTGCTCTGCGCGGAAATCGACCTGTCGGTGGGCATGGCGGCCTTGTGGTGCGCTTGTCTGTGCGGCTGGCTCTACCAGCGGTGGATCGGGGGCGGGAGCAGTGAACCCTTCATGACCACCGCTGCCGTGCTGTTGGTTCCCCTGGCCAGTTGCCTGTTGCTGGGGTTTCTCTCCGGCGTGTTGACCGTGTGGTCGGCCCTGCCGAGCTTCATCATCACGCTGGCCATGATGTTCATCGCCGAAGGGTCGTCGCGGTACCTGACGCAGAGCAAGCTGCTGAAGATCCCTGAAGTGCTGGCCGTCCTCGGCAACGACGGCCTTCAATCCGGCGGCCGCGTGGTGGTGCCGTATAGCGCGATGCTGGCGGCCGGCGTGCTCGTGGCGGGCCACGTCGTATTGCAGCACACCCGTTTCGGCCGCTATGTTTACATGACCGGCGGCAACCGCGAGGCCGCGCGGCTTGCCGGTGTCCGCACCGGCCGGATCGTCGTGGCGTGTCTGGTCATTTCCGCGGCTACCGCGGGGCTGGGCGGACTGGTCAATGCGGGGCGCATGACCAACGTCACTCTCGACCAGAACAAGGACTTGCTCCTCAGCGCGGTGGCCTGCGTCGTGCTGGGCGGAACGAGCCTTTTCGGCGGCGAAGGGGGAATAGGAAAGACGGCAATCGGCGTCCTCACTTTCACGACGCTCAACACCGGCCTGATCCAGATCACCTGGATCAACGACCTGGCAAGGCAGTTGCTCACCGGCGTAGTATTGATGGCGGCCCTGGTGATCAACGGGGTCTTGGCCAAGAGGAGGTGAATCATGACCATGGTCCAACAGGCGGCCGAAGGGTCCGGTCCGCCGCGGGTCAGGGCGAAATGAACCGATCCCCCGAACAACTCCGCCGCGACTTGCGACGGATCTGGCAGGCGGGCGTCGATGCCGTGGCCCCCGAGCGGCTTGTCCGGAAGACGCTCCGCGTGGAGGGCCCGGTCCTTGTCGTCGGCGAAGAACGCATCGCGCTGGACGGAATCGGGCGGCTGGCGGTTGTGGGCGCGGGCAAGGCGGGCGCGGGCATGGCCGCCGCGGTCGAAGAGGTCCTCGGTCCGCAGTGGATCGAGCGGAAACGCCTGGTCGGCTGGGTGAATGTCCCGGAGGACACGGTCCGCCCGCTGTCGCGGATCCGGCTCTACGGCGCCCGGCCCCCCGGGGTGAACGAGCCGACCGAGGCGGGAGTCGCGGGGACCGCCGAAATCCTCAAGATCGTCGAGTCTCTCGGGCCTGACGACTTGTGCCTGTGCCTGATCTCAGGCGGCGGTTCGGCCTTGATGCCATCTCCGGTGGAAGGGATCACGCTGGCCGACAAGCTCGCCGTCACGCGGCACTTGAGCGGGGCGGGAGCCAACATCGAGCAACTCAACGCGGTCCGCAAGCAACTCAGCCGGATCAAAGGGGGCGGGCTGGGGCGGGCGTGCCGCGCCGGGCGCCTGGCGTCGCTGATCATCTCCGATGTGCTCGGCGATCCGCTCGACGTGATCGCATCCGGGCCGACGGTCGAGGATTCATCAACTCCGGAGCAGGCCCTGGCGGTGCTCGACAAGTTCCATGCCCGCGAGGCAGGAATTTCGGACCGGGTCTTCGATTATCTCCGCAGCAAGGGAAGCGAGGCCAGACAAGGGCCCTCCGCGCGGGTGGCCAATTGGATCATCGGCAACAACGCCACGGCCGTCGATGCTGCCAGCGAGCAGGCGGTGCGTCTGGGATATTCACCCGCGCTGATCAGCGCGCGGCAGTCGGAGGGACTTGCCGAGGAGGTCGGCCGCCATCTCGCCGGCATGGCCCTCACGATGCGCAGCCAGCCCGGACCCGACTGCCTGGTCAGCGGGGGCGAACCGGTCGTGCGACTGGTCGATCGGCAGCGCCGCGGGCTGGGCGGCCGGAACCAGCAACTCGTGCTGGCTGCCGTCGAGGCCTTCTGGGAGGCGGGCGCGGAGGGCATCGCGCTGTTGTCCGGTGGAACCGACGGCGAAGACGGTCCCACCGACGCCGCCGGCGCTTGGATCGACGCCGAGGTCCTTGAAGACGCCCAATCGCGACGGCTCGATCCTGCCGATCATCTCGCGCGCAACGACGCTTACCACTTCTTTGAACCGCTGGGGGCCCTGATCAACACCGGTCCCACGGGGACCAACGTCTGTGATTTACGAATCGTGCTGGTTGCCCGCTGATCGCCGCCGCTTCGCCATTTCAACTCCCAACTTCCAGTATCTGACAAACGGCCAAGTTATTCTCAAACAGCGACTTAGCGGGTAAAGGCGGCATCCAACGGGCGCCGCTTTGCCCTGTCGAACACTCGGAATCGTGAACATGCCGGAAAAGACCGCGGTCCGACACGGCGGGAAAACCTATTTCGTATCCGACCTGCACCTATTTGCGCGCCGCTCGCAGGCCGACCGCCATTTCGAGAGGATTGCCCAGGCCGCCTCACAAGCGGAGCACTTCATTTTGGGCGGCGACATCTTCGATTTCCGCTGGTCGCAGGCCCGGACGATCCATCATGCCGTGGACGACGCGATCCGTTGGCTCGCCGAACTGGCGGCGCGGCGCGGTGAGTGCCGATTCCATCTGCTGTTGGGCAATCACGATTTCCACCAGGAGTTCATCGATCGGCTCGTGAGTCTGGAGAACGCAATTCCCAACCTTTCCTGGTACCCGTACTATTTCCGCCTGGGAAGCAGTGTGTTCTTGCACGGCGACGTGGCCGACCGGGTGATGAGCGAGGAGATGCTTACCCACGCGCGGTCGCGCTGGCTGCACCGTAAACAACGGGGCCTGCTCCTGAGCCGGCTCTACGACCTGGTCGTGGTCACCCACCTGCACCGCCCGTTTCCTTATTTCCGCTATCGAAAACGGCTGGTGGCAAAGCGGATTTCCGCGTATCTGGAATCCATCGGGCAGGGCCCTGGCGCCGGTGTGAAGAACGTCTACTTCGGCCATACGCATCAAAGCCTGATCGGATATGAATACTGCGGCATCGTCTTCCATAACAGCGGCGCACCGATGCGCGGCGTGAAGTTCCAGATCCTCGAGGTGGCAACCTGACGCGCGGCACTGCCGCTCCCGCTTTTCCGGGCTGGTTGCACCGCGTTTCCCGGCCCTGCCCCCTTCGCGGTGGTACTTCCCGCTTCGACCGCCTCACGGTACACTCAGTGGTTCAGACTCACCCTTTCGTATCGCAGGAGAGCGAACCGACATGGCCAAGAAGACAATTCAAGACGTGGACGTCAAAGGCAAGAAGGTCCTGATGCGGGTCGATTTCAACGTGCCGCTGGATGACGCACAGAACGTCACCGACGACCGCCGCATCCGCATGGCGCTGCCTTCCATCAACTCCGTGCTCCAGCGCGGCGGCTCGCTGATTCTTATGAGCCACTTGGGACGTCCCAAGGACGCGCCCGATCCCAAGTACAGCATGAAACCGGCCGCCGACAAGCTGGCCGAACTCATGGGCAAGGAAGTCCTCTTTGCCACCGACGTCGTCGGCGACGATGCCAGGCAGAAAGCTGCCGGGCTCGGGCCGGGCGAGGTGCTGGTCCTCGAGAATCTTCGATTCCACCCCGGCGAGAAGAAAGGCGATGCGACGTTCGCGAAGACCCTGGCCGACATGGCCGATGTCTACTGCAACGACGCCTTCGGCACCTGCCACCGCGCGGATGCCTCGATGGTCGCCGTGCCCAAGGCCATGGGCAGCAAGCCCAAGGTCGTCGGTTTCCTGGTGGCCAAGGAAATCCAGTACCTTTCCGATGTCATCACCAGTCCCGAGCGGCCGTTCGTCGCCATTCTCGGCGGGGCAAAGGTATCGGACAAGATCCCGGTGATCAAGAACCTGCTGGGCATCTGCGACAAGGTGCTTATCGGCGGCGCGATGGCCTACACATTCTCGCTTGCCCAGGGAGGCAAGGTCGGCGATAGCCTGGTCGAGAAAGACAAGGTGGAACTGGCCAAAGAGCTCCTGGCCGCCGGCGGAAGCAAGCTCGCGATGCCGGTCGACACGCACTGTGCCGATGCCTTCAAAGCCGATGCCAACAAGCAGGTGGTCGAGACCGGGAAAGTTCCCGACGGCTGGCAGGGCCTCGACATCGGCCCGAAGACCGCCAAGCAGTTTGCCGACGCGGTGAGAGGCGCGAAGACCGTGGTCTGGAACGGACCGATGGGCGTGTTCGAAATGCCGCCTTTCGACGAGGGCACCAAGGCCGTTGCCAAGGCGATCGCCGACAGCAAGGCCACCAGCATCATCGGCGGCGGCGACAGCGCGGCAGCCATCCAGCAACTCGGCTTCGCCGACAAGGTCAGCCATGTGAGCACCGGCGGCGGCGCCAGCCTCTCGATGCTCGAGGGCGAGAAATTCGAAGCGGTGGAGATCCTCGACGACAAGTAAAAGCACCGCCGGCCTGGTTCACTTAACCCGCTCGAGCACTTCCCGCGGCGGAGTCCAGCCGTTGGACCGCTGGATGTCGGGCCGGTACGCGCATGTGACGACGAACAGCCCGGCCGATTGGACTTTTTCCGGCGGAATATGGATCTGCACCTGCGTGGAACCGTCGGCGAACCATCGCTGGTAGCCGTCGGTCGGGCTTTCGGACAACGGCTGCCCGTTCAGCCGGAACTCGACCAATTCCGGATTTCGGTAGGGAATGCGCAGCCGCATGCCCAGGCCGTGCTCGATCGCGTGAGGTGAAGCGCTCGATCCCGGGCCGCGTTCGACGTAGAGCTTGTCCTCCGGCCCGATGTCGAAGAAAGCCCGAATCGCGTCGACGTTGAATCCCGGCCGGCCTTGCAGGTTTTCGAGGAATTTGCTCTTGTCGCTTTCGAGCCGTTGGACTGCTTCGTCGGTCAGCGCCACCACGTAGCTCTCGCGGCCATCGGTCTGAGGATACAGCATCGCCTGCGAAAAGCGGCCCTGTTGCTGCCAGAGTTCCGCGCGGCTTCGCCGCCGCTCGTGAGCGGTTTGCCCGTAGGAAGTGAGGAAGTGGCCTACGAAGGCGTCCACGCGATTGACCGGGTAGCCGGGCACGCCCTCGGAGTCCCAGACGTTGTTGCCGATCTTGAGCAGACCCCGGATCCGGGCAACGCCGCTCGCTTCCCAGCCGATTTCGAAGGCGCTCACCATGGTGTGGTACTTCACGTAGGCGTACTGGGCGGTATAGAAGTTGGGCGCGCCGCGCCAGAGGCGATCGGCGATGGGTTGAAGAGCCGGGCCGCCGAACGACTGCTGGGCATCGGCCTCGAAACGGTCCGAGGGGTATCCTGCCTCGCAGCCCGCCGCTACCATTGCCTCGATCACGCGCCAATCCCAGGGCCGCAGCGTGTAGTTGGAATACGCGGAAGCCGTGACTTCAAACATGGTCTGCCCCTGGTACATCCGGCGGTCGGCCAGGCGGTCGGCGGCATACTCCTGAAGCCCGATTCCGTGCAGGTCCGCGATCACTTCCGGCTGATAGCGATCGACCACCTCCAGGAAAGCCTTGATCTCCGGCGCTTTGTCGAGCAGTTTGTAGGTCAACGTCGCCAGGTCCCAGTTCGCAGCGCCGCCGCCCGTGTAGGGATCGATGCCGTTGGCATTGCCGAACCGGTCGGTCTCGAAGTACGACTCGGGGTTCGGCACCGGCATCACGAGTACGATCTGCTTGCGGCGGGTTTCCGCGGCCTCGGGTGAATCGCCCAGCAGCCACTCGACCAGGTGCATCGCCGTGCTCGTTCCCGAACGTTCTGGCCCGCCGTGCAGGCTCGGAACCAGGGCGATCTGCTTGTCGGTATCGGCAACGGACTTGTCGGTGATTGCAAGCAGATAGATCCCCAATCCCTTGACGGAATTCCCGACTTTCTCGACCGCGAGAATGGCCGGATGTTTCTCAGACCAGAACCGCAGCGTCTGTTCGTATTCCTGCAGGGTCACCCGATGCACTTTCTCTTTCCAGGGTTGCGGCAGGCTTTCCAGGCGAGCGCGGACGTCGTCCTCGGCGGCATGCAAGAAAGCAACCGTCCAGCAAACCAGAACGGATACGAAGGCAATCGGGCGGACCAATTGCCGGCAGTGGAGTTGGAATCGGTAGGGCATGGTCGAACCTCCCGTGACGTGTTGATCGTTAGCGGAGCATGGCCTTCATCCAGCAGTAGAGTGTGTCGCCGATCTGCCGATAGCCGGAGGCAGCGGGGTGCACGCCGTTGTTGAGGCGGGCGGCCTCGGTTTCCGCGCGGACGTTCCACTTTCCGGATGCCGTGGGATAGTTGTGCAGGCTGTCGAGATTGACCTCGGTCGGCACGAGATAAATGCCTTCCGATTCCCGGGCGCCGTAACGCTCGAGCATCCGTTCCACCAGCCGGTGCTGGTTCCGCTTGTATTGCCAGCGGGTCTGCCCGGTCTTGTAGTTGGCGCCGAAGGCGTCCTGGGTGGCGGCCGCCGGCGCCGGCAGCATGACGCCCAGGCGGGTCTCCGCCGATACCCCGCGGACCATCGCCAGGAGCAGATCGTAGTTGGCCAGCATGGTATCCAAGGTCTCTTCGAGCGTTTCGTCCGTGGCCGGGAAGATGTCGTTCGGGCCCAGGAAGATCGTGACGAAGTCGGGCGACTTTTCCGCCCCGATGTCCTTGAGGTACCTGGCAAAATCGAGCTTCTTGCTGCCGTCGGCGTTCTCATAGAGGAAAGGGCTGCCTCGTTTTCGCGAGTCGCCCTGGCGTGCAACGCCGGTGTAGTGCGTGGCGAATCGAAGCGCCGTCCAGCCGCCATAGCCTTCGTGGCGGTTTTCCGGCGCCTGCCCTTCAGGATTGTACGAACCGATGAGCGTCAATTGGGGATTGCCCGGCTGCTTGCAGAGATCCAGGAGGTGCTGCGAATAGACCGAGGCATTGGTGAGGCTGTCGCCGATCAACAGAGCCGAGACGGGCCGGTTGCCGCCTGCATCGGCGGGAACCACCTCGATCTTCGTCGTCGCTCTCGCGATGACCTGGTTCTGACCGTCGCGAACTTCGATCATCAGGGGATGGCTGCCCACGTCGTCCGCGGAGGGGGTGTAGGTCCATCGCTCCGACTGGTGGATTCCGCGCGAACAGGCAACATCGAAGACATAGTCGTTCGGATCCACGACGAGCACGACGTTGTCGAAATAGACGTTCATTTCCACGCCCGGCACGGCGTAGATCACCGGGGGCAACACCAGCCGGACTGGTCCGGGCAGAAGAGGCAGCTCCTCTGGAAAAGCAGTCTGTGGAGCGGCCATCAGCAACGAGAGCAGCAGGACGAACCTCAGAGGGAGCCTTGTTTCTTGCATGATTTCCTCCTGGCGGCATGGATCGAGGGTGGACCTCATTCGAGGCGTTTCCCGCCCATTATGATCGCTGCACTCGGATTGACAACAGGTTCGCGCGTTTGGAACCACGGGATTGTGCTGGGAATTCCTTTGTCGATCATCGATTGGTCGTGGCCTCCGGCAAGAACCGTCTCGAGGGTGACATCTCGGCCGAGTTGTCGCAGGGCCTCCGCGAAGTCCTGGGACTCCCCGACGGGAACATTCGTATCGTCAAGGGCGTGAACGAGAAGCACGGGGCGCGGAAGCCGCTGGATGCGGTTGATTGGGGAGTGAAACCCGATTTCCGGGCGGGAATCTCGGGATTTTCCGCAAAATTGTCCAATTAGGTTTGGGTGGAACGTCGAAGATCGGGGACGCAATCTGGCCGCAAAGCTCCCAATTTCCAGGGATTCCCTGGCTGATGTTCCGCGAACAAGTTGCAGCATTTTCCCCAGAAAAGACTATAAAGTATCTTGACAGACGGCCCCCCCGCGTGGGAAAATTGCACCCGGCAATGCATCGCGACTGCTCCAAGAGTTCTTGACGGCAGGGGCGTAGCCGTGCAGCCCACCCGCCAGGTTTGAGCACGCCGGCCGTCGAAGGCAAGCGGCGGGCCGCGTGCCGAATTCCCGCCCAACAACAACCCAGGGCCCGCCGAATCCACCGTCGAAGATCCACCTATGCCGACTTGCGGGTCCTGTCCGGGGGAAGGTTTGCGTCCGGTGAGGACAACCGAGGAGGAGAACTATGAAGCCAGCGAAGACAACATCGGTTGAAGAACTCCAGGTAGTCAGTCGTTTCGAGAGCCTTCGTCGGTTGTTGCTCGCCGATACGTATTCGCAGCACCTCGAAAAGCCTTTGGCCTATTGGGCGCTGCCGACCGACCGCCGGTTGCCGCTGGCGCTGTTGGGCCGCACGCTGGGCGACCTGTTGAACACACCTTTCGTGGATCTGGCTGCCACGCCCGGCATCGGACAGAAGAAGATCCGTTCCTTCGTGAAGCTGCTTTCCCGCGTCGCAAACACCGATCCTTCGGAGTTGCCGGTCGAACTCGCCGCGGCGCCTGAGAAAGACAAAACCGGGGCGCCGGCCGGGCCGGCATCGAACGGCTTCGATCCGGCGAGCGTGTCGGAGGTGGTCTGGAGCCAATGGCGCGCGAGCGTGATCCGCCACGGTCTGGGCAAAGAGGTGCTGGGCCGGTTCGCCCCCAGCCTCCAGAACATGACACGCGTCATCTGGAGCACGCCTCTGGAGGCGTACACGGGCTTGAGCCTCCAGGAAATCCGCTATATGAAGACCCACGGCGAAAAGCGGGTCCAGGCGATCCTCGAGGTCTTTTACAGCGTTCACACCCTGGTGAGCAACATGGGTCGGATGGACCACCTGGTTGTGCGAATCTGCCCGCGGCTGATCGACAAGGTCGACACGTGGACCGGCCGGATGCTCCAGACGCCGGGGATCCCGAGCAACCAGGACCTGTACGACAATTTCGTGGCGCCGCTGGTGGACCAGATCCGCATCGACGCCACCCAGCAGATCGCCACCCTGGCCGAGAACCGCCTGGGGATCCACGGCCCGATCACCAGCGTCCGGCAGGCCGCGCGCAGCATGGGGCTGACGCGGGCGCGCGTCTACCAACTGCTCAACGAAATCAACGACATCATGAGCGTCCGCTGGCCGATGGGCCGGCACCTTGTCTATGAACTCCGCGACAAGTTCCAGTCGGAGGCCGCGGAGTTGGAGAGGGCGCCCGACCTGACGCAGTTCCTGGCGGCCGTCGAACTGTTCTATCCGGGCAGCCGCCGCGGCGCCGACGGTCCTTTGGAATTCGTCGGCGACGCGACCAGCCTCGCGCGCGACGAGGACCAGGAACCTTCGTGCGAAGCGGAACCGATGGTCAGTGTCTGACGACGGCGAGCAAGACGGGGACAGGCGACCTTGGGTTGTCGCTTCTCCAAGATTGTCTCGAGAATGGCCGGGAGCCAGTGCCCGATTGGTTAAGAGCCCTGGCAGAACTCCGACTGCCCTCACCCCCTCCCCCTATGAGCGAAACGGGAGAGGGGAGTTGCGTTCGTGCCTTTCATGGCTCGGCGCTGCGCAGCAGTTCGATCTTGTCGAACCAGACTTTGCCGCCCATGGCGGTCGGGGCGATGCCGGTGAGTGTGAAATCGCCGAAGTCCTTCCAGAGATCGCGCGTGATGACGACCCAATCGCCGGGCTGCCGGGGCGAGACCTCCACGGCGGCCCAGCCGGTCGTGTTCCGGCCGCTGTAATAGCGCCAGACCGGCTTGTCGGCGGGCGGCCAATTGCCGCCGCCCGCCAGTTCGATCATCACGCCGTCCCCGCCGCGGCATTTCCAGGCGAAACGAAGGTAGCGGTACTCGCCGGGGACGGGGTTTTCACGGATCGGATACTCCCAGCCGGGAACGCGCAGCGCGTAGCGCTGCGGCGGAGTGATCGCCAGGGAAATCGCACCGGAGTGTGGATGCTCGGGATCGATCGTGGCGGTCCCCTGGCCTTCGCCGAGCACGGCCGTGAAGGCCGAGTCGTCGTCGAAGAGCGTTACGACGGCGGGCAATGGCGGCCCGAAGGCTTCGCGGAGATAGGCGATCAGGTCGACCACGTTTTGCGGGGTCACCTGGCGATCGAGGTCCTCGGGCATCATGGAAATCGCCGAGGCCGCCATTTCGTCGATGTCCTTGCGGAGGATCGTCTGCTCGACGCCCTCTTCCTTGCGGAGCGTGACGCTGGTGGCCGTCTCCGCGGCCAGCACGCCGGTGAAGATCCGCCCGTCCTCGGTGATCACCGTGTAGTTCTGGTATCCGGCGGTCAGAAGATTGCTCGGATCGAGCACATCGGAGAGCAGCATTTCGTCGGTCTTGCTCTTGATGACCGAGAGGTCCGGGCCGACAACAAAGCCCGAATCGCCGAGCTTGTGGCACTTGGCGCACTGCTCTTGGTGGACGGTCTTGCCGCGAGCCGGATCGCGGGGCCCGGCAAGCGCGGACTGGTAGCGCGCGAGCACCTGCCGGCGGTCCTCGCGCGTGGTTGAAGCCAACAGCTTCTCGGCTCGCCGGCGGATCTCGTCGCCGCCGTCCTTGAGCAACTGCGTGCGGCGATTGGCGTCGAGGGCAGCGGGTTGGACCAGGCCGGCCGCGATGGCGTCGAGCAGGCCCGGCAGCCGGTTCTTGCGGCTGAAGATTGCCTCGATGACGGCCGCCTGGACCTTGGGCGTGTGGCTTGGCCATGCGGCCAAAAGGACTTCGCTGACGCCCGGGTTGTCGGACGACGCTAGGGCGGCGACCGCCGCCAATTGGACGTCGAGCGGTTGCCGGGCATCGAGGAGTTCTTCGGCGGTCGATACGAGTTCCTCGTAGGGCGCAATGGTCAGCAGCCCGATCGCCGCCTGGCGGTCCGCGTTGGGCCGGCTGCCGTCCAGGGCTATCTCCTTGGCGGAAGCGACGGCGTTTTTCATCTCGGGGGAATCCTGGAGCTTGAGCAGGCCGGCCGCAAGGACGGCCGACTGGCGGACCTTCACCGAAGGATGGACCAGCAGCCGCCGCAGGGCCTTCTGGCCGTCGACCGAGGCAAGTGTTTCCATTTTGCCCTGCTTGACGGCTTGCGTCAGGCCGTCCAGGCAGGAAGCCTGGGCATCGGCAAGGTTTTCGTCCTGGATGTCGGCGAGTGCGGCCAAGAGCGAGGCGATTTCCGGCTGGTCGCGGCGCGAGCCGACGATCGATCCCAGCGGGCGCAAGAGAGCGAAGGACTGCCCGACATCCTCCTTGCGCCCCAGGATTTCGGCCGCGAGCCGCGCGGCCGATTCGGCGACGGAGCTAAGTATGGCCGCTTGCATCCAGGGGTGTTCGCCGTCGCGCGAGGCGAGTTGCGCAAGCGCCGCGGCGGCGCGCTGGTCGTCCAACTCGCCCAGGGTGAATGCCAGTTGCAGTCGGACGCGCGGGTGTTCGTCGCCGGTCATTCCAAGGACTTGCTCGGCCAGCGCCGCACGCTTGTCCAGCCACGGCTCGGCCAAGGCCAAGGCGTGCATGCGGAGGGCGAAGTGCGGATCGCGAAGGACACGCTGGACGGTCTCCGGCGTCAGCGCGCCGAGCCCCTCGATCGTGTAGATCGCATGGAGCCGCATCTGCGGCGTCGCACCTTCGCGGGCCAGCGATTCGAGAACGGGCACAACCGAGCGGTCGCCCCGTTCGACCAGCAACCGCTGTGCCGTCTCGCGCCACCAGGCATTGCGGCGGGAGAGTTCGCCGACAAGTTGGGCGCTTGAACAGGCCGCCAGGTTGAACCTGGGCTGCCGGGGCGAGCCGCCGGCGACCACGCGCCAAATCCGCCCTTTGTCGCTGCCCGCGATGATCGACTCGACGTAAAGCTGCTGCAGGAAACGCGGGATGGCCGAGTAGTCCTCGATGATATCGCGGTACATGTCGACCACATAGAGCGCTGCGTCCGGACCGACCACAAGATTAACGGGCCGGAACCACTGCTCATCGGACAAAAGAAACTCGGTCCGCTCGTCGGCGCGGGGGCGCCGGACCTGGTAGCTCAGCCCGTCGGGCTCCAGCAGGCAGCGGTGCACGAGGTTCTGAGCGTTGTCCACGCTGAAATGGTTGCCGCGGAATTCCGGCGCGAAGGCGTCGGCGGTGTAGATCACCTGGCCGCTGGCCGCGGTGAAGAAGCCGTTCGCCGTCGCCTCCGCCTCGCCATAGAACTTCACCCACGCCGGGTCCTTGCTCCGCGCAAGCCGCCACGGGTCGGGCCGGCTGATCGGATAGACGGGGGCCGGATGGCCGTAGGTGGAGATGTTGACGACCGGGCTCGGGGCTGCGTAGTGGGGGTTCCTGGCGAGGTATCGGTGCGGCAGCGGAGCGACGAAGAGAGCGTGCTGCTGGTTGGTCACCAGGAAGCGGTCGCCCCAGTCGTCCAGCGCCTGGCCGAATCCGCTCGTATTGCCCGAGCACGGCTCGAGGCGGCTCCCATCCGGTTTGAAGCGGAAGCAGACTGCGCCGATGTGGACCTCGCCCGGCATGTGCGGCCCCCGGATCGTCCCGCCGCTCTGGATCGCGCCGACGGCGTAGATCCAATTGTCGACGCCCCATCGCGGGTTGTTGATCCGCGACCACATGTCATAGGCGCCGAAGCCGGTGAAGAGGACCTCGCGGGTGTCGGCGAGGCCGTCGCCGTCGCGGTCGGCCAGGTAGAGGATATCCGGAGCGCAGAGGACGATCACTCCGTCGCGAGCCGGCACGACGCCGTAGGCCGGCGGCAAGCGGTCGGCCCAGACCGTATCGCGGTCGATTTGCCCGTCGCCGTTGGAATCTTCGAGGAGCTTGACGGTTCCGTACTGCTCCTGTTCGGCCATCTTACAGGCTTTTTCGTTGGCCGGGATGCGGCGGACGGCCGTATCGAGCTGCCCCGTCTTGTTCAGTTCGAGAACATCCAGATAGCCTTCGAGGTTATAGCCGTGGATTTCGCAGACGAAGAGCCGTCCTTTCGCGTCGAAGGCCATGGCCACGGGATCGGCGATATGGGGCTCGGCAGCAACCAGTTCCATGTGAAAGCCGTCCGGAAGGCGAAAGTGCTTGAGGCTTTCTTCAGGCGAAAGCGGTTTGGGCGCGTCGGTGGCAAGCTGGATTTGGGCAATGGCGCCAGAGGCCAGCAAAGCCGCGAACACGATGGCGGCCAACGCTGCCAGGTGGAGTCTGCTCATGGGAATTCTCCGATTGGAACTTTGGGGAGCCATCCTTCTTGTACTCGCCGGCAGAGTGCGATGCAAGCAAGCAGGTGGTTGGGGGGTGGGGTTCCGGATTCGGGGTCCGTGGCAACGTGAGGGTCGGGACTTGGCACGGTGGGGATATTCTGGCCGAGCGTGGTTTTGACGCGGAAGCTTCACCGAATCGTCTCGATGCTCACTCGGATGACGATGAAACCCGCGACCGACGCCGAACCGCAGGCCGGCCAAGTGGCCGCCATCGATTACGAGCACGAGCACTGCTCCGCTGAGCACAAGCACGACGAGGAGCCAGAACAAGCCGCTGCACTTTGCCGGTGCTACTCTTGGGCTCTTCCGTTTTTTGGGTGTAGGCTGTCCTACAGAAAACGCCGAGGCTGGCGCCCAAAAAAGGGAAGAGCCGCTTCTTGCAGTGGCGGCACCGCACCAATTACGGGACCACGCCCCGGATTCGCGTCTCGTGCGCAGAATCGACCGGAGCCTCGATATCGATCTCGCATTCCCAAAGCGGCCATTGAAAGGTGCTGGCACAAAACTAGATAATGCGGGAATGATTCGGGAAGAGGATAGGAGGCCGACATGACGGACGACCTGTTGGAAGGCTTCAAGGGACGGTTTGGAACCGTGTTGATCGATCCGCCGTGGCGATTCGACAACCGCACGGGGAAGGTCGCGCCCGAGCACAAGCGTCTCCGCCGTTACCGGACGATGAGCTTCGACGAAATCGCGGCTTTGCCGGTCGGGGAATTCGCTCTCTCGAGGTCCCATCTCTACCTGTGGTGCCCAAATGCCCTGTTGCTCGAAGGGCTGTCGATCATGCGGGCGTGGGGGTTCATGTACAAGACGAACATCGTCTGGTTGAAGGTCCGAAAGGACGGAGGCCCGGACGGGCGGGGTGTCGGGTTCTACTTCCGCAACGTCACCGAGCTTGTGCTGTTCGGCGTGAAGGGGAGCCTACGGACCCTTCAGCCAGGTCGGACTCAGACCAACATCATCCAGACCCGGAAGCAAGAGCACTCCCGCAAGCCCGACGAACTCTACGGCGTCATCGAGGCGTGCAGCCCCGGCCCGTACCTCGAACTTTTCGCCCGAGAAAGACGAGAGGGGTGGACTTCGTGGGGGGACGAGGTGGACACCTACCTCCAGAATCGTCCCGCTTATCCCGCCTATACAGGCTCGGTGAACGGGACTAAGGACTTGGATCGCAGCAACGCAGCCCCAGTCCGATCAGAAGCAACGGGCCCCCGCTCGCGACGCCGTCCACCTTCGGGATGAGCTTGTCCCAGGCTCGCTGCCTTCCGGACACCCCTGCCGGAACGACCGGTGGGGATTGCCGGATATGGCACTCGGTCGAGTGTTTCAAATGAGTCCTGACACACCGATTTCGCGCGTCGAGCCACGACGACCCAGCAGCGTTTCCTCGCAACAGCCCGGCTGCTATCATCAATCCCATGGCGAGAAAGCGGCCGCCGGAACGTCAGCAGCCGAGTTTGTCCTGGAAGCAATAGCCAAGATTCGCCATTCCAAGCCACCAATCCGACCAACCATCGAGGCACCCATGTCCGACAACTCCGTCGATCGACGCCGATTCCTCCAAGCATCCGCCGGGCTGCCGCTGGCCGGACTGGCCGCCGCGTATGCCGCCGAGAACACCGCCACGCCGGCTTCCGAGAAACCGGCCGAGCCTGCCTCGTGGCAATCCAACCCCGTCATCCAGGAAGCGCGCCAGGCGGCGCTGGATATCCTGAAACCGAGCAAGAAAGACTTGGAGCACGGGTTGGAACTCCACGCCCGCTCGCTCGTCTTCGAGAGCTACGGTTTCTCGCCCCGTGCCGCCGTCGATGGCGACGCGATCCGGACGGCCGTCGAAGCCGGGGCTTCGGATGTGGAGATCCAGGACATGCAGGAGGGCATGTCGATGACCCGCGCCGCCACCAATCCGGCTGAACTGGCCGAATTCAAGCAGGCGTGGGAAGCGGCCGGCGTGACCTGCATCTTCCAGAACGCCGGAGAGGAAGGCCAAGGCGCTTTGCGGCTGCTCAAGCGGCTCGCCCACTTCACCTACCTCACCGACATGCTCCCCGACTTCCTGCCCAAGGCCGCAACGCCCGACGAGATCGTTGCGGCGAAGCAGGCGGGACGCCACTGCCTGTATTTCACCGGCAACGGCGCGCCTTTGGTCGAGCAATGGGTCTCCATCGCGGATGAACTCCGCTACATCCGCATCTTCTTTGAGCTGGGCATCCGCATGATGCACCTGACTTACAATCGCCGCAACATGATCGGCGATGGATGCGCGGAGCCGGCCAACGCCGGCCTGAGCGACTTCGGCCGGGCGGTAATCGCCGAGATGAACCGCGTTGGCGTGATCGCCGACTGCGCCCACAGCGGCTGGCGGACGAGCCTCGAGGCCGCCAAGGCTTCAACCAAACCCATGGTCGCCAGCCATTCCACATGTGCCGCGCTCAACGAACATATCCGCAGCAAGCCGGACGACGTGATCCGGGCGATCTGCGACACGGGCGGGTATATCGGCATCTGTTGCGTCCCCGGGTTTCTCGGCGGCAAAGGTGATATCGGCGCGATGCTCGATCATATCGACCACGTGGTCAAGACGTTCGGGCCCGACCACGCCGCCATCGGCACCGACGTGGCCTACACCTCGCGCAATGCGGGAGCGGAAAGCAAGAAAATCCCCAGCCGTGCCAGGTTCCGCACGCGCTGGGAGGCATTCTGGCCCGAAGGTTCGCTGGCCGGGAAGTCGCCGGAGGCCGCGCTAAGCATGGCGTGGACCAACTGGCCGCTGTTCACCGTCGGCATGGTCCAGCGAGGATACCGCGACGACGATATTCAGAAGATCCTCGGCGGCAACGTCCTCCGCGTCGCCCTCGCGGCGCTGGCGTGACCAGGGCGCTAACGCGATACCCGCGGCATACCACGTATCGTCACGTTCCCAAGCCGCCCCCTTTCTTGTGCCTCAGGGCTGTGCCGCCGGCCAGCCAAGAAGGTTCCAGTAACGACGGTCCAGGGCGTACGCGTCGATCGGGTCCTTTTCGCCGTCGAACGTCGCCGGCAGTGCACCGTATCGTTTCATTTCTCGAACATATTCCGGCCGAGGCCGGAAGCCGGGCATGTCGAACCGCTTGATCTCGTTCAGTCGGTCGCGGCCCGCTTCACACATGGCCAAGAGCGTGCGGTAGTCGGAGTCATCCTTGCCGGGGAGGACCGAGCCGCCGTTCTCCTTGGAAACCTCGGGGGATCGGCAGAGGCCGTAGCCTCCCGCCGCTTTGGCCAAAGGCGCCAGCAGGATCAGCGATTGGTCCGGCCGCGTGAGGTTGAAAACGATGTGCCGGCTCTGCCGCAGGCGCGGATCGTTCATGTCGGGCGCCCAGAAGCTCAGACCGATCTCGTCGGAGAGCGACCGTGGGATGGGACGCTGTTTCTCGTCATGGCAGGCGGCGCAACGACGCTTGAAAACCTCCTGGGCAGCCCGGGTCTGCGGCCACTGGGCATCATTCTCCAGGACTTGCTCGTTCTTCTGGTATCCGCCGATCATGCCTGTGCCCAGGGCCGCGTAGGTTCCCGGGTAGGGCGCCCCCGCGTCGAGCCAAAGCCGCACGGTCTGCCGATCTCGGGCCGGAACTTGCACCTGGTAATGCGACGGTTCCAACTTGTCCATCAAAGGGCTTCCACCACTGCCGAGCGTTCGGGGCGGGTAGTTGCTGCGGGGGTAGTTGCGGCCGTCAGCCACCTGCCTCCAGACCACCAGGGTATAGTAGCTGTGGGAGAACATCGGTCCCCGGTCGCCCGTGAGAACCACCCCCCCGTCGCGTTTGTCGTAATCGTGGCATTTCACACAGTGGCGGTCCAGCACGGGCTGGACATCGCGGGGAAAATCGGGAACGTCGGGCGCATCGGGGATCGGCTCGATGACACTCGGCGCGCGACGTGCAGCCTCGGGAAGCTGCGGAACTTCCGCCGGCGGCGTCGCCGAACGCTGCGTGTGACAGCCGACGCAGCCCTGGGTCTCGCCGGGCAGGAGCGTGGCAAAGCTCTGCATGCGTTTGACCGCCAGGTCGTTTTCATCCAAGGCGACAAACAGCAAGCTTCGCAGCGCCGGCGCTTCGAAGAAGGCCGAGCCGTCCGCTTCGACGGGGACTGTGCCCAACACCCGCTCCAGCGTGAACGTACCCACGTAGCTCAAGGGATCCATGCCGCCGGTGAAATTGACCGGCTTCGGCAGGCTCTCGATGACCAGGAGCTTCTTGATCTCGCCGGGCCGGACTCCGGCCATGTTGCGGCCCGAGTAAACGTTGTTCAAGAGGAACCGGCCCGTCGGCCGGGCCGGATTGACGCGCGGCGGGATGACCGGCTCGCGATTTCGCGCCGCCAGCGGACGCGGTTCGTGCAGCCAGGCACCGCCGAACTCGGCCGGAAGGGTATAGAGCGTCCTGACCGTTCCCTGCCGGTCCATCAGCACGAGCGTGTTCTGGCGCGCCGCCAGGAACCAATCGTCGGCCAGCGCCCACGGATCGCGGAAGTCCGCGCTGCGGCTCAAGGTCTGCAGCGAAGGGAGGTGGTCCGGACCTTGTTTCACGCCGAGCGAGGCCACATAGCCCGCGTGCTCTGTCGCACCGTGGCCCGGCGACTTGATCAGTGCCACCCGGTCGCTGCCGGGGATCGGCTTGGCGTCGATATAGACGTCGCCCGGGTGGAGGTTGCCGAAGAAGACCGTCTGGCCGGTGCCGTCTGGGTTCATCGTCCAGAGATGGTGGTAGTGCACCTGCGAGCGGTCCACGTATTCCCATCGCATGTAGAGGATCCGCCCGTCGGGGAGCACCCACGGCGTGTTGTCGTGCTCCAAGTTGGCGGAGAGCTGCCGGATGTTCCTGCCGTCGGCATCGCATCGGTGGAGAGTGGCCACCTGCGTCAGCCAGCATTGGACCCAGCGGCGCGAGCGCGCGGAGGCGAACACGATGCCGCCGTCGGGCAGCCAGCAGGGTTCGATGTCGTCGTAGATTCCATCGGTCAGTTGGCGCAGGCCGCTGCCGTCGGCCTGGATCTCGTAGAGATGATAGGTGTCGCTGCCTCCTCGGCGGTACGAGAAGACGATTCGGCTGCCGTCGTAGTGGACGCACGGGTCGCGAACTGCCCCCTCGGGATCCTCCAACAGCAAACTCAGTTTGCCGGTCTTGAGGTCCAGTTTGCACAGCCGTCCGCCTTGGCCATAGCACTTGTGGTTATCGTCCGGCGAAAAGTAGCCGAAGTTGGCGTACCAGTGTTCCGGAAGAACCGTCCGCACGGCGAAGACAACCTCAGGAATCCCTCGCCCGTCGGCAAGCTGCGCCGGTGCCGAGGAATTTGTGGCTGGAGAGTCCTCCTCCGCGGCGAGAACCGCATCACCTGCGAAAAAAACCATCAAGGTGGCAACCAGGACTGCACGCATCATGGTCATCCTTCTGTTACGGCGCCGCGGATCACACTCTCGATGTCCTTTGGCATCTGCCCAGTCTACCCTCCGGCGTTTGAATCCGGAAGAAGGCAACGGTCCCCCGTCGGAAACCGGTGGTGTATGGCGATTTGGCCAAACGCCCTGCAACACCAACTCCGTTCCAAGCCCCTCGCGCAACCGCAAGCCCATTCAGAACTTGCAGCCAGGCGCTTCATCGCAGAGAATTTAGACTCAGCAAACCGTGTTCAGCAATTCCCCGCAACGTCGCCGACCACTCCGCAAGCAAATGACAAATGACCAATGACAAATGACCACATCGCGCTCTCCCTACACATCCATAGGAGTCCGTCTTTTATGCCAACTCCCCCGCTTCGCCTTCTCATCCTCGGTGCCCACCCCGACGATGCCGAATACCACGCTGGCGGCCTGGCTTCAATCTATCGCGAGCACGGACACGAGGTCCGCATGGTCTCCATGACCAACGGCCAGGCCGGGCACTTCAGCCGGCCGCCCGAGCAGTTGGCTCAGATCCGTCGCGCCGAGGCCGCGGCAGCCGCACGCGTGATCGGGGCGGAGTACATCACGTGGGAAATTCCCGATGGCGAACTGGTCGCAGATATCCCGACGCGCTGTCGCGTGGTCCGCGAGATCCGCACCTTCCGGCCGGATCTCGTACTGGCGCACCGGCCGTACGACTACCATCCCGACCACCGCGCCGCCGGCCAGTTGGTCCAGGATGCCACATATCTGGTGACCGTGCCGAACCTGCTCCGCGACACGCCCGCCTTGAAGCGCGACCCGGTGGTCGCCTACATGCCCGACCTGTTCACGAAACCTTGCCCGTTGGAGGCCGACGTCGTGCTCGACGCTACCGATCGTGCCGGCACGATCCTGGCCATGCTGGCCTGCCACCGCAGCCAGGTGTTCGAGTGGCTGCCTTTTGCGGAGGGCGTTCTCGACCAGGTGCCGGAGGACGAGGAAGAAAGGCTCCGCTGGCTGGAGCCGTGGTATCGCGGCCACGTGCGCCATCGGGCGGACCGGTTTCGCGAAGACCTCGTGGCGGCCTATGGCGACGCGCGGGGCCGGCGGATCGATTTCTGCGAAGTCTTCGAACTCAGCGAATACGCCGCCTCGGCGGATCTCGCTCGCAGGCAGCAGTTGTTCCCCGGGGCCTTCTGCCGTCCGCCCCGCCTTTCCGCCGCAGCGACACCATCCCACACGGAACCGAAAACCTCGGCGACCTGTTGATCCTGCAGGCGAATTCCCGTTCACCGGCAATCCTGGTCGTTCCAGCGAAGCACCTCTCCGTCGAAGACCTGGGCAAAGGCCGGCTTGCCCGATTGAATCGATACGACCGCGAAACGGCCATCCGATTCCAAGGATCCATCGGGCGTTGTAAGTTTCACGCGGCGCGGCTCGATGCAAGAGACAACGTACTCCGTGCTCGACGCGGTCCGCACGGCAATGAGCACCGTGCCCTCGGCCTGGTCCTCCGGGACCGGCAGACGACGGATCTCCTCCACGATCGGGTCGGCAGCCCCGACGGACTGAAACGCCGTCACGAAGGCCGTAAGACCTTTCCCGGCTCCTGCCCGGCGGACCACGTAGGGGAGCGTCGCGCCGAGGTCGGTGTTGTGCCAGTCGCGCTGGCCCCAGCCGTCGCCGATCATGGTGAGCTGTCCGGCCTCGTTCTCCCAGAGGGCCTGGAACCGGCGGTGGTCCGCAAGATTCCACGTGAGCGTCCAGGGGCCCGGCTTGCCGGAGCCGCGGACGTTCGCCAGATCCAAGGCCGAAGAGACTTCGCCGGCATCGATCGGCCCGACGCTCGGACCTTTCGTCGCTACGTCGCGGTTCGGCCCGTGAAACACGTACTCGTGCCGCTGGCCGCCACGCACGCGGAAGAGATCGACGATGTAATGCCTCCCGTCGGAACACTCAATTTGGGCAACGGTCCGCCGGTAGAGATCGGCTTGCGCGTACGCTCGCGACTCCGCCTCCATCACCTTCACGCGCTGAGTGGTGGCGAAGAGCGTGAACGCGCCTCCTCGCCCTTTGCTGACCTGGTCTTTCCCGTCGACGATCACGGTGTTGTGGGCCGGCGTCCGCATGGTCATCGGTTTCTGGGGATGGTCCCAGAGATAGCCGAGATCGGACAGCAGTTCCTGGCCCTGGTGCCAATAGTAGAGATTAAGGCTGTCAAGGTGGTGGTGGCCGCCCCAGTCCGTCGCGCTGAGAACGAGGGAACTGTCGCGGCCGGTCGGGCCGCTCCGCAGGTAGCCGAGTTTCAGCTCGGGAAAGCAGTAGTCGGGCAAAGTCACGGGCGGAGCCTGCTGATCGGCGAGATCCACCGGCCGGTAATAGATCGCCAGCGAACGATCGCCGCGCGCTAGGTCGTCACCTGCCGTCGCTTTCAAAAGAGCCTGGTACTGGGGGTTCTCCGGGTAGTTGTCCGCCATCAACTCGGCATAGTGGGCGCCGAGTTGCGACCCGGGCGAACCGTCGGCCAGGGGCGGATAGCTGAGATCGCCCTGCATCCCGTTGAACATGGCCGCCCAGACCTTCGAGTAAGCCGTGTCGTGGTACAGGTCCATGCGGTCGATCCGCTTGCCCTCGGCGTCCCGGTAGCCGGGAGGATCGCTGTAGCCGCGGAGGGCCTGACCCAGCGGGCTGACCCCGCCCAGGGTCATCATCGCGTACGCCCACGACTCCGAAGTCCCGCCGTCGGGCAGGAACCACCCATCGACCGTCTTGAGAAAGACGTCCAGGCCGAAGCGGACCATCTCGGGGTGCCCGACCGACATGCCCACCAGCGCCACGGCCGTGGCATTGCCTACCGACTTGTTGTTCACCTGTTTGTCGGCAAACAGGAGCACCGAGGATTCCAGCAGGAGGTCTTGCTCGATGCGGATGCGTTCGTCGTCCGAGTAGACGGGACGGCCGTCGGCGACCGCCTCGCAGGTGAACTCGTAAGCCTCGACCATTTTTCGCACAAAACCCGCTTCCATGCCGACGCCGGACGCGCGGCCCGCCGACCAGTAGCCCGTGTGCAGACGCCGGTCGGGCCTGGCCGGCGGCGGGCAGAGTTCGTCCTTCGGAAGATGGTTGATGTTCAAAGCGGCGACGTGCGGGTCCATGTCGGCGTATTCCCCGTAGCCGACGTGGACCAGCCACTGCGGATAGGCTTCCGCAAGCCGCAGAAGAATGGCCCGCGTCGCCCGGGCGTACTCGGTCTTTCCGCTCAGGGCATACGCTTCGGCAAGCTGCCGGCAGATCCCGGAAATGAAATGCACTTTGCGGGCGCGAATGTTGCCCGAGAAGCTCGGACGCCCGAGATAGCTGAAGATCTGAAAGGGCTCGGCGCCGCAGTAGGTGAAGACCTGGCCGCCGCCGTACGCGGCGCGCAGCTCAATCGCTTCCGGATACTTCTCGTTGGGAAAAACGGTGCCGCAGATCTTGCAGGTCAGCCGGTCCGATGCTTCGGCGGACCAGTCCCATTGACCGTGCGGATGCCAGGGCTTGCCCTGATCGCGACAAGCGGGGCACGGAGTAAACAGGGTGTCGCCCGGCGTTGTGGCGGGGACCATCTGCCGGAGATACTCCGGATTGATCTTCTGCGGCCAATCACGGACCGACCTCTCCAGCCCACGCAGATACTCCTGGGCCCAGGCATGACGCTCAAGATTGCCCTTGGCCCTCGCAAGGTCGTCCGGTTTTATCGTGGCGGCCGGGTGGACGACGCTCGTGCGGTGCACCCGGCAGACTGCCCACCCCAGGAGCGGTTCGTCGGATGGTTTCCGGACCGGTTCGTCCGCCGCGGTGGCGACGGAGCAAAGCACCATGATCAACAGGAAGTCACGGCAGCGTCTCATCGTATGCCCTTCTGCCTGGCGGTCTGTTCTTGGCCCCACGTTCTCACCACTAGACCCGGCAAGGCACCCGAATGCAAGGGGGTGGCCCGCTGCCTCTTGCTCATCGCTCCAGCGACGCAAAGTCGGCGGCGGAGGTGATCTTGCCGTTTTGTGTGTTACATCGCTCCTGCCATAGGAAGTGGCGCTGTCCGACTATGGAAGCGTTCCATTTGGCATTGTATACATCGGTACAGTATGCGCACCTGATGGTAATCGGTGCGTCGGAAGGATTCAAGAGGCGTTTTTTGGGCCACTCGATAAATTGGATGGTCCCTAGCTGGGAGGGCAAGGGGGGCTTGCTCGCGGATGCAACAGCCCGCGGCTTGTGTTGCATGACTTACGGCGACAGGAGCGAGGCATGAATCGCGATCCGGACCGCTGTCGTGCGGTGACTCTGGCGTGACGGTCGGCGCGCCGGCGTTCGCGGAGACAAAGATGGCGGCTTCTGCGCACCATTGGATGACCTCTGCGCGCATGGCATTCCAAATACGGCTATTCCGGTTGCGCACGTTCGTTACACTCGCCGGTACTTTCTCACTGGCCGGAACAGCGTCGCGCAAGGCTTGACGCCCGCGTTCCTTTTCTGCGCGAGGCATTCTGAACCAACGGAAGGGAATTCGCCGTGGTCACGCGGATTGCGTTTTCTCTGCGCGGATTGCGTTGTGCCGATATCGTTTGCCGGCGATCTGGCGGTTTGTGATTGCCTGGACTGGATCGACCCTATTGAGTTTAGGAGGGCTTTGCCGTGCATAAGAGGACTTCTTTTTTCTTGACGAATGTGTTTGGCCGGTTGACCAATCGGCCACGCAAGAGGAAGAGCCGCCGACCGGACAAGTTGAAATCGCGGTCGCTCAGGGCCGAGCCGCTCGAGGACCGGGTGCTGCTGGCGACCTATTCGTTTCCGGGTACGACGGCGAACGACACGTTCGACGTCGTCATTGGTTCCGTGAATCACCAGATCCGTGAAAAAATAAAGGGGTCACCCATAACCGCCGCTGAGTCAAGGCCCAGGTTTCGGATTTCTGGGAGTCATTACAACACCGGAACGGAGAGAGGCTAGCCGGGGTCCA